>CAYZHE010000009.1:3851-81715 GCA_964478285.1 uncultured Burkholderiaceae bacterium | reverse complement strand
TGTGAATACGACGGCGTCGCTTTGCGCAGCCACTTCGATCAGCGACTGAGTGTCGTCGCTGCGCAGGGTGACACAACTGTCAGGATTGGCCCTGGGGCCATACCGCTCGGTTAACCTGCGTGCCACCTCGTCACTCAAAGGCGTCGACGCCAATGGGTAATCCAAGACCTGATCAATCGACAAAGCGCCCTTATTTTGCAACAGGGGGTGACCTGGCCTGACCAAAAAGGCACCAGCCATTTCTACCTGATGCGTGACGTTCAAATCGTCTGCAGGGCGCATGGATCGGATGTCCACAATGGCGCCATCTAACTCGCGTTCCCTCATCGCATCCAACAAACGATCGGTGTTGCCGCGCGAGATCTGTAGCTGAACATGCGGGTGGTGATCCGCCATGTGTTTGAGCAAAGGCACGGCTAGCACGGCGCCTGGACCAGAGCTCAAACCAATCCTGATGCGTCCGGCCTGACCCAATCTCGCCTGTTTGCCCATGGCGCGGAGGTTCTCAGCGTCTTGGACCAAATGTTGCGCATGGACCAAGGTCTGCGTTCCGAATGGCGTGATTTCAATGCGCCGTCCAATGCGATCAAACAAAGGCTGCCCCAGCTCTTCTTCGAGCAATTGAATGCTGCGTGACAGTGCTGGTTGGGTCAGAAACAAGGCATCTGCCGCGGCGACATACGAGCCTAAATCTGCGAGTGTCACAAAGTGCTTGAGTTGGACCAGTGTCATTTGATCTATAAATTTAACTGATAGAAAACCTAAAAATAATACATTGGACTTTTCATTTTGTGAATCCTAGGATGCCCTCAAGAGTCCACAAAGGCTTCAAACCACCCGAGGCACCACGAATGAAGACACACCACGCAGCAGAGATTCAAGAATTTGTTGCTCTGCGCAGGGCCATCCACCAAGCGCCTGAACTGGCTTTTGACGAGCACCACACCGCTGCATTGGTTGCGGCGAAATTGGTCGAGTGGGGCTATGCAGTGACCACAGGCATTGGTGGTACTGGGGTCGTGGGTCAACTCAAGCGCGGTCGCAGTGAGCGCTCCATTGGTTTGCGTGCAGACATGGATGCACTCCCTATTCACGAAGCAACAGGCCTGCCCTGGGCCAGCCACAAGCCTGGTCTGATGCATGCCTGTGGCCACGACGGGCACACCGCCATGCTGCTCGCCGCGGCCAAAAGATTGGCCTTATCTGAACAATTTGATGGCGTCTTGAATCTGATCTTTCAACCCGCAGAGGAAGGCGGCGGCGGCGCACTCAGCATGATGAAGGACGGTTTGTTCACGCGCTTTCCTTGCGACGAAATATATGCAGCTCACAACATGCCAGGGCACCCCAGTGGCAAACTGGTGTTTCGCTCCGGCCCGACGATGGCATCTTCTGACTACGCCAGTGTGACGCTGATTGGCAAAGGCGGTCACGGCGCCATGCCCCATTTGTCGAACGACCCTTTGGTGGCTGCGGCATCGATTGTCATGGCGCTTCAGACCATCGTCTCGCGCACCATTGACCCATTGCATCCGGCCGTGGTGACCGTGGGCGCCCTACACGCAGGTCAAGCCAACAACGTGATTCCGGCCCAAGCCCAACTCGAAATCAGTGTGCGTGCACTAGACCCATCCGCGCGCCAAATGATTGAAGACCGCCTCAAAGCGATCATCCATGCCCAAGCCGAGAGCTTCGGCGTGACCGCGGAGATCGCCTGGCGCAGTGGTTATGCCGTGCTGGTCAACCACGACGCCCCGACTGCATTTGCCCGCCGAGTCGCCCAAGCCATGGCACCCGTAGCAGGCGTCGAACCTCAGGGTCCCATGCTCATGGGCAGCGAAGACTTCGCCTTCATGCTGGAGCAGGTACCGGGGTGCTATTTCTTCATCGGCAATGGAGATGGAGACGGGCACGGGGCGTGCATGGTGCACAACCCGAACTATGACTTCAACGACGACATCTTGAGTGTCGGGGCAGAGTTTTGGACTCGCCTTGCACTTGCTTTTTTCGACCACAACAGCAAGGAGACAACATGAACCGCAATACCTTTTTGAAGCGCACCGCATTGGCGATGGCCTTGACCGCTGGCATGGCTTGGAGTGGCTTGAGCCACGCCGCGACCACTTTGACCATGTCCAGTTGGGTACCACCGACTCACTTTCTGGTTAAGGATATCCTGCAACCCTGGATGGCCAATGTAGAGAAAGCAACCGAAGGTCGTGTGACGATCAAGATGCTCCCCAAGGCAGTGGGAAGCCCTCCACAACATTGGGAGCTCGCCCGCAAAGGCATTGCCGACGTGACCTGGGGCAATTTCACCTACGAACCTGACCGTTTCAAGATGATGTGGTTCGCTGAGATGCCCATGATGGGCTCCAACACCGAAGCCACGTCGGTCGCGCTGTGGCGCACCTATCAGAAGTATCTGGCTCAAAACGATGCCATGAAGGGTGTCGTGATGCTCGGTGTTGGCATGTTGGGCGGCGGACAATTCAACCATGGCACCAAGGCGGTAGTAACCCCAGAAGATCTTGCAAACCAAAAAGTGCGCATGGGTGGTCCCATCCAAAAACGACTTTTAGAAGACATGGGCGCCGTACCTGTCTCCGCGCCAGCCACCAAAGCCTACGAATTGCTGGAGGGTGGCGTGATCGACGCCTCTCTGCACGGCCTGGAGTCGGTGGTGAACTTTCGCCTGGATGGCAAACTGAAGTTTCACACCATCATCCCCAACGGTTTGTATGACGCCACCTTCTTTGTCGTTGTCAACGAAAAGAAATGGAACAGCATTTCCGCGGCGGACCAAAAGGCCATCATGGGCGTATCTGGCGAGACGCTGGCACAGCAGTGGGGCAAGGCATTTGATCAGCAAATGGCCAGCGCCGAAGCGAAAATGCGCCAAGATGGTCACACCTTCAGCACACCTAGCCCTGCCCTTTTGCAAAAGGTCAAAGACATCCGCTCAACCATGATCGTGGAATGGGCCACTGAGGCACCTTCATTTGGTGTGAAAGACCCGATGGGAATGGTGAAGTTCTACGAACAACAGTACCAAACCCTGGCCAAGTGATTGGCGCAAGGCAAACACCATGAACAGCACCATTCAACAGACTCTGTCCCGAGCGCAGCGCGGCGTTCAGGTGCTGTTGATGGTGTTTCTTGCTGCGATGGTACTTCTCACTTTCACCGACGTGATTGGGCGGCGGGTGTTCAGCTCCCCTGTCTTTGGCGCTCATGACATCACCGAGCATTTGATGGCGGTGATCGTGTTCTCGGGTCTGCCCTTGCTCACGGCCCAGCGCGCCCATCTGAGCATTGACTTGTTTGATCGCTGGCTGTTGTTGCCTCAGTGGCGTCGTTGGCACAGGGTGGTCAATGCGCTCATGGCTGCAGTGTTGGGTCTGGTTGCCTATCAATTCGGTTTGGCGATTGGGGAAGCCCACGAAATGCATGAAGTCAGCCAAGCACTCGGAATCCCTCGCAGCTGGATGTACGCCTACATGACCACCACGACTGCATTGGCAGCGCTGGCGGCATTGGGCGCTGGACTACCTCGAGCAACAGAGCAGGAGGACGCGCTGTGAGCATCGGTATGTGGAGCCTGCTGGCTGTTCTGTTGTTGGCTTTTTTGCGCGTCCCTCTAGGACTGGCTCTGCTCAGCGTGTCCATCGGCGGCATCACCGTCATCAACGGATGGGATGTGGCTCGCACCATGATTCCCATGACATTGAGTGAAGCAGTGTTCTCGTATGAGTTGGCGGTGGTTCCCTTGTTCATCTTGATGGGCAATGTCCTCTCACGCACGGGCATCTCTCACGACTTGTTTCGGGCTGCCAACGCCTATTTGGCACCGGTGCGAGGCGGCTTGGCATTGGCGACCATGGTCACCTGTGCAGGGTTCAGCGCCGTTTGTGGCTCAAGCTTTGCGACCGCAGCCACAATGGCCAAGGTGGCGTACCCCAGCATGAAGCGCTACGGCTACTCAGACGAGTTAGCCTCCGCCACCATCGCTGCAGGCGGAACTTTGGGCATCTTGATTCCGCCCTCCATCATCCTGATGATTTACGGCATCTTGACGCAAACCAACATAGGGCACCTGTTCATCGCAGGCGTGCTGCCGGGGCTCCTCGGTCTAGCGATGTATATGCTCGTGATCTTTGTGATCGCAACATTCAGACCCGCGCAGGCGCCGCGAGGCCAATGCAGCACTGCTGCCGAGCGATGGAAAGCACTGGCGGGGGTATGGCCGTTTTTTGTGCTGTTCTCGCTCATCATTGGCGGTCTTTATGCTGGTCTCTTCACGCCGACCGAGGCCGGTGGCATTGGCGCTGGAGTCGCACTCATCATCTCGACCTTGCAGCGCCGGATGCACTGGGATACGTTGCGCGTCACTCTGCTGGAGACGGCATACACCTCTGTGATGCTTTATTTTGTTTTGTTCGGTGCCATGCTGTTTTCTCAGCTTGTGTCGTTCTCCGGAATGGCCGATGGCTTATTGAGCATGATTCAAGGCTCTGGCCTGTCGAAATTCGGCGTGTTGATGGCGATCTTGGTTGTGTTTCTTGCGCTTGGATGCGTGTTGGACACGATGGCCATCATTTTGATTTTTGTGCCGCTCTTTTCGCCGACCTTGGTAGCCCAGGGCTACGACTTGATTTGGTTCGGCATCATTGTCGTGGTGCTGACCGAGATTGGTCTGATCACGCCTCCGATTGGCATGAACGTCTTTGTGCTCAAAGCCAATCTACCCAATGTTTCCGTGGGCAAAATTTTTCGCGGATTGCTCCCCTTCATTGGCATCGACTTGGCACGCTTGAGCTTGTTGGTTGCATTTCCTTCCATCAGTTTGTATTTGGTGAGACTGATGCAATAATGCGTACACCCACGTATCGGGAGAGACGCCTTGATTGGCGCGCCGAAGGAGCAACCGCCCCGGAAACTCTCAGGCAAAAGGACCGATCCGTGTTCACACCTCTGAAGAGCAGCGCGATCCGTCAACGCGCTCACCGCAGGAGCAAGTGACCGCACCCCCATTGCGGCATGAATCTCTCAGGTTCCAAACAGAAGGGGCATCTGGTCTGCAGGTCATCTCTGCACGACCGATTCACCCGACGTATTTTTTGGAGCCTTTCATGAAAAAAATTGCCATTCTTGGCGGCGGAATCACCGGCGTCACGACTGCCTACGCGCTCGTACAACGAGGTGCGCAAGTGACCTTGTTTGAACGACAGCGCTATGCAGCCATGGACACGTCGTTCGCCAACGGTGGACAACTGTCTGCATCCAACGGTGAGGTATGGAATCACCCCAGTACGGTTCTCAAGGGCATCAAGTGGATGCTCAAAGGCGACGCCCCCTTGTTGGTGAACCCCAAGCCCTCTTGGCACAAATTGTCCTGGATGGCCGAGTTCATCTGGCACATCCGTGAATACGAATCAAACACCATCAGTAGTGCGCGAATGGCCATCGCGGCACGCCATCATTTGTTCGGATGGGCGGAGCGCGAAGGCATTGCGTTCGACGCTCGCCAAGAAGGCATCTTGCACATTTACCGAGAAAAAGCAGGCTTTGATCACGCCACCAACGTCAACCGCCTCTTGGCCCGAGGAGGGCTCGAGCGCCGACCTGTCACCCCTGCAGAAATGAAGTCGATCGAGCCGACACTGAATGGCACCTACTACGGTGGATTTTTCACGCCGAGTGACTCAACCGGTGACATCCATAAATTCACCAACGGTTTAGCGCAAGCGGTGGAACGATTGGGTGGCACCATTCGGTATGGTCATGAAATCGAACGCGTGCAAAGCAATGGTGTCAGCGCGATCGTGCACTCCATTGCAGATGGCGAGCCCTCGAGTGAGACGTTCGATCAAATTGTCGTCTGCGCAGGGGTAGGAAGCCGCGCGCTGGCTGGCCAATTGGGCGATCGGGTCAACATTTACCCAGTGAAGGGCTACTCCATCACTGTCAATTTGTTGGACGAGATCTCTCAGGCCGCTGCACCAACGGTCAGCTTGCTTGACGATGAAACCAAACTGGTGAGCAGCCGCTTGGGACTGGATCGATTCCGCGTGGCCGGCACTGCAGAATTCAATGGCATGAACAAGGACATCCGTGCAGACCGAATCCGTCCATTGATCGATTGGGTGAATGCGTGTTTCCCCCGAGTCAGCACTCGCCAAGTCGTACCCTGGGCGGGTCTGCGGCCCATGACGCCAAGCATGATGCCCAAAGTCGGTCCTGGTCGCCATCCCAATGTGTTCTACAACACCGGTCACGGTCACCTGGGGTGGACGCTCTCGGCAGCGACCGCAGAGAGTGTCGCCAGCATGATGGCCTGACCTCCTTGCAGGGACACCAACCCCACATGCCATGGGGTTGGTGAACGCGGGGACCACGCGACGTTGGTGGCACACTGCAGACTTCTGAAGCGCTTGGAACCCCCGGCGCGAGCGCCTTACCCCAGATGTGCTTTATGTCTCATTTTCCTGCTTTTATTGATGCAAGCTTCTGCGGGCAGTTGCGGGATTCGCGCCATGCGGAGGCGCGCAACCATCCAAGCGGTGACCAGGGGCAGATGGCATGAGCGTGCAAGTGGTGTGGTTCAAACGCGACCTGCGTGCGGTTGATCACACGCTGCTGGTTCGCGCCACTGCAGCTGGTCCGGTCCTCTGCGTCTACATCTTGGAGCCAGCACTTTGGCAACAACCCGACGCAGCGCGGCAGCATTTTCATTTTGCGCTTGAATGTTTGCGTGACCTCTATACAGACCTCCGATCTCTCGGACTCACCCTGCAAATTCGCGTTGGCGATGCCGTACAGGTCCTTCAAGACATCCATGACACCCACACGATCGCTGCGCTCCACAGCCACGAGGAAACGGGCAACAGCTGGACTTACCAACGCGACCAACAGGTGGGTGCTTGGTGCAAACGTCTGCAGATCGAGTGGCTTGAAGCACCTCAGTTTGGCGTGGTCCGGCGTCTCAAGCACCGCGACTTGTGGCAGCCTGCCTGGAATGAATTGATGGCACAAGAAATGACACCGCCCTTGCAGAAGGGAGAGGCGATCGATGCCATGCCGCACTGGCGTCAACCTGTCTTACCCAGTGCCGACGACCTAGGGCTTTCTTCACATGAGCCCCACGCGCGTCAACGCGGAGGGCGAGCCGCTGGCATGGCGGTGTTGAGTGACTTTTTAAATGATCGAAGCCGCCTTTACCGAGGGGGCATTTCGTCTCCGATGACAGCACCGGAGGCTTGTTCCCGTCTATCGCCCTATCTATCAATGGGATGTATCAGTATGCGAGAGGTCGTTCAGCGCACCCGGGCAAGGATGGAAGACCCAGACCTGAGCGTTCGACAACGCAAAGGCTTGCACGCGTTCAACAGCCGGCTGTACTGGCATTGTCACTTCATTCAAAAGTTGGAAAGCGAACCTGATATCGAATGGTGCAACATGCACCGAGGCTACGATGGCTTGCGGGAGCCTGAGTTCAATGATGCTCACTTTGAAGCCTTGAAAACGGGACGCACGGGCTGGCCTTTGGTCGATGCCTGTGTCCACATGCTGCACGCAACGGGCTGGCTTAATTTCCGTATGCGGGCGATGTTGGTCTCAGTTGCGGCCTACCCTTTGTGGCTGCACTGGCGTCCGGTTGGGGAATGGCTTGCCCGCGAGTTTTTGGATTACGAGCCCGGTATCCATTGGAGCCAGCTGCAAATGCAATCGGGCACAACGGGCATCAACACCACGCGTGTCTACAACCCGATCAAGCAGGCCCAGGACCAAGATCCGCACGGGCATTTCGTGCGCCACTGGATTCCAGCGATGCGCCGTGTCCCTGACACTTGGCTGTTCGAGCCCTGGCGGATGCCCGAATCCGTCCAGGCGCAATGTGGGGTCGTCGTTGGTCGTGATATTCCGGCCCCCGTCGTCGACCTCGAGTCGGCCATCCGCTCTAACAAACAGCGCTTGCACGCGCGACGCCAACAGCCCGAAGTGAAAGCCGCCACCCCGCGTGTTGTCCGCAAGCACGCTTCTCGTCGGAGCAAGGGCGGCGCTTTGGGTGCACGTCCATCTCGATCAAGCCGACGACCAAGCGACCCCATCGCTAACGTGCAATTCTCGTTGCTCGACGACTGATGTCCGCGCCACACGTTCCCCCATCACAATCAAACCCATCGGCGCCATTGGGGTGCGTGGTGTATTGGTTTCGCCGCGATCTGCGACTGGATGACAACCCAGCACTGCGTCAAGCGATCGCCCACTGTGAGCGCACCGGTTGGCCGCTGCTTCCTGTCGTTGTGGAACTGCCGAACTCAGTACCGTCGGTCTGGGGTGATATCCCACGCGGCAGCCCTGTTCAAGCCTGGACCGAGCAAATTTACCTCAGTCTTGAGCAAGCGCTGGAATCGATGGGGTCACAGTTGTACCGTGTGGTTGATCTCTCCGCTTTAGCCGAACTGGCGAAATTGTTGCATTCACCGCACCTGTACGCCGAAGAAATCGCATTGCCACAAGAGCAAGCAGAGCAACGTTGGATGTCCTCTGTCTTCGGTGGTCGAGCCACCTTTGTGTGGCAATCAGGTCTGTTCAACGAGGATCAGCTGCCATTTGGGTTGGCAGATTTGCCGCGCGTGTTTACACCGTTTAGGCAAAAAATTGAAAACGCCGGTTTGCGCGCGCACGCTCCCTGTGCGCCTCCTTCGCGTCTGCCAAGCTTTCCAGGCACATCGCTGCCCAATGCGACCTTGAGCAGATCGGCCGAAAGATTACACGATGCGCCGCGAGATGGGCGCAGCAGCATCGCGTGCGACCGCGAGGCTGGCGAGCGCGGTGCCCAACGCCATTGGCAACAGTACTTAGATCAAGGGGGGCCTCACCGTTATTTCGAGACGCGCAATCAACTGAGTGGGCACCAGTTTTCGAGCCAACTCTCTGTCGACTTGGCATGGGGCAGCCTCTCTGTTCGGAGAGCGATGTCGATGCTGGATGAGTTCGAAGCGGCGCAAGGCCGCACCAAAAGCAGCTATTGGTTGTGGTTCGAATGCATGTGGCGGGAGCACTTTCGTTGGATAGCTCGAGTGCATGGCAAAAGCTTGTTTCGTGCGCGAGGGCTCGCGTCGAGTGCACCGCGAGTTTGTTCAACGCCACACGATTGGCAGCGCTGGACAAAGGGAGAGACTGGCCACGGCTTGATCGATGCCGGTATGCACGAACTGGCGGCCACTGGGTATTTGTCCAATCGGATGCGTCAAATCGTCGCGAGCTACTGGGTCCACGACATGCAAGGTGACTGGCGGGCCGGTGCAGCCTGGTTTGAGTCCCAACTCATCGACGAGGATGGATACAGCAATACGGGCAACTGGCTTTACATCGCCGGCCTAGGAACCGATCCGCGCGGCGGCCGAAGATTTGACCCCGACAAACAAGCCCGAGAGCACGACCCGCTAGGCACTTACCAACGCCTGTGGGCCTAGCCCTCCAAAACGCAAGCCAACCCGATCAGGGCGATCGCGCCCCGTGAGCCTTGGGCATTTCTCTCTGTGCAGGCGTTCGATGATCACCGCTGGCGCCTGTCCGCCAGCCGCACACATCGTGACCAATCCAAAGCGTTTGTCCTGGCGCTCTAGCTCGTCCACCATCATGCCAATCAACATCGCGCCAGTGGCTCCGATTGGGTGGCCCAGAGCAATGGCACCGCCATTGACATTCACCCGATCGCGGTTGAGCTTGAGATCTCGGATGAATTTTTCTGCAACCACAGCAAACGCTTCGTTGATTTCGAACAGGTCGATGTCCTCAATGCGCATACCAGCCTGCGCCAACACCTTCTGCGCGGCGGGTACCGGTGCATTCAACATCAACGTGGGGTCTCCACCCATGTTCGCTGCCGCGACGATTCGGGCGCGCGGCTTAAGGCCTCGCTTTTGTACGTATGCTTTCGAAGCCATCAAGAGCGCCGCAGCGCCGTCAACCACGCCAGAGGAGTTGCCGGCATGGTGAACGTGGTTGAACTCGGTTAACTGAGGATAGCGACGCTGAATCATCTGCCCATACGTATCACCCGTATGGACATCGGCAACCAAATGACGGATGCGCTCAAACGCCGGTTTCAGGCCCGACAAGACTTCCATGGTCGTCTCTGGGCGCGGAAATTCTTCGCGATCGAGCGCCACTGAGCCATCTGGGTTACGGACGGTGATCAAAGCCCGGTTGAAACGCCCTTCGGCAATCGCCTGGCTTGCCCGACGCTGACTCTCGAGCGCGAGCGCATCCAAATCCGTTCGGCTGATGCCCTCCATCGTTGCAATGGCATCAGCGCACACGCCCTGCTGCGACTGCGGATGCATCGCGCGCAGATCCAAATTGCCCGCATCCAAAATCGGTGGTCTGGTGAGCGTGGATGTGAAGCTCATCATTTCTGTGCCACCAGCGACGATGCAATCCTCAAACCCAGCCCTCAACTGACCCGCAGCCAGGTTGACTGCCGTGATGCCTGAACCGCAAAAGCGATCCAGCGTCACCCCGGATGCCCTGACGTCAAAGCCTGCATTGAGCAAAGCCATCCGCGCAAGGTCGCACCCCTGAGCATCAATCTGAGCTGAAGTGCCGAAAATGACGTCGTCCACTTCTTCCGTTTCTAGACCATTGCGCTCCACCAAACCCCTTAATACGGTGGACCCCAAATAGCTGGGATGCAAGTGGGACAAAGCACCCTTGCCCCGTTTGCCAATGCCTCGAGGGGTCCGGCAAGCGTCAATAATGTAGGCTTCGCTCATCTGTATTCCGATCTGGGTTGTGAGGTTAATGGTCAGCGAGGTGCCATGCGGATTGCTCCGTCAAGGCGTACTTTTTCACCGTTGAAGTAACCGTTCTCGCACATATGCACCGCCAAACCGGCGTACTCAGCGGGGTCGCCAAGGCGCGAAGGGTTGGGCACTTGCGCGGCCAACGCATCCTTGACGTGTTGAGGTGCGCTTTGCAGCAAGGGCGTGTTGAACAAGCCGGGCAGGATGGTATTCACACGAATCAAATCGCGGGCCAAATCGCGGGCAATCGGCAAAGTCATGCCAATGACCCCCCCTTTGGAAGCCGAATAGGCGGCTTGCCCCATTTGTCCATCCTCTGCAGCAATAGACGCCGTGTTCACCATCGCGCCGCGCTCGCCGTCGATGGCGTCCAAGCTCAACATCCCCGCCGCAGACTTCGCAATACAGCGGAAGGTACCGATCAAGTTGACTTGGATGATCCGCTCAAATTCATCGACCGGAAAGTGCTGGATCTCACCCGTTTGTTTGTCACGCCAGGCTGTTTTGAATGCATTGCCGATGCCAGCGCAGTTGATCAATATGCGTTCCTGTCCCAGCACCGACCTCACAGCCGCAAAGCCAGCATCAACCTCGGCCTCCTGGGTGACGTTAACTTTGGCAAACACGCCACCGAGCTCGCGCGCCACAGCCTGTCCCAGCGCCTCGTTCATATCAAAAATGCCAACGCGTGCGCCTTTTTCTGCGAGCAAGCGCGCTGTAGCGGCGCCCAGACCAGACGCACCGCCGGTGATGATTGCTGTGACTCCGTTCAACTGCATGAGATAACTCCATTGTGAAAATTGCCACGCTGGCCAAACGATCACGCAAGGCCAGTACGCTTTGTCTGAATGATGTTAATCAGCCTTGTCGGCTGGGGATGACGCCAACCGGACGCGCTTGTAGGAACCAGCGTGCGCCCGACCTGTTTGACGACACCTGAGGGACATCCCATCAGGGGAAACACCAATCGGGCCTCCACCCGCTGCGCCTAGGATGGCTGGTGGCATGAGTTGACCCAATAGGAGACCAGATGTACCCCGGAATTCAGGCGCAAAAGCACCCCGATCGCGCAGCCGTCATCATGGCGACCACGGGGGAGACCATCACCTACCGCGAGCTCGACGCACGCTCCAATCAACTGGCCCACTACCTTCGCAAACAAGGTCTAAAGCGGCTTGATCACTTTTCGATGTTCATGGAGAACCACAGCCGGTTTGTTGAGGTCTGTGCCGCTGGCGAGCGCACAGGCCTGTACTACACGTGCATCAACTCATTTCTGACCGCCGAGGAGATGGCTTACATCGTCGACAACAGCGAGTCACAGGTCTTGATCACGACACGCGCGCTCCAAGAGGTTGTCCTGAAAGCCCTGGCGCTTTGCCCCAAGCTGCGCACTTGTTTGGTGATCGATGGTCCGGCCCAGACTCAGACCATCGGACATGTCACGGTTCAAGACTACGCGCAAGCCCTGGCAGGCTTGCCGTCAACACCTGTGGCAGATGAGGCATTAGGCACCGCGATGCTCTACTCGTCTGGCACCACTGGGCGCCCCAAGGGTATCCTTCGACCCTTACCCGAAAACGCGCCTGCCCAGCATCTGCCACTGTACGAATTCTTATTTGGGCTGTGGCATTACCGCGATGACATGGTGTATCTCTCGCCTGCCCCGCTCTACCACTCAGCACCACAGGCAGCGGTGGGGTTGACCATACGCAAGGGGGGAACCGCCATCATCATGGAGAAGTTCAATCCGGCGCACTATCTGGCGCTGATTCAGCAGCACAAAGTCAGCCACACGCAACTGGTCCCGACCATGTTCAGTCGCATGTTGAAACTGCCAAGCGAAGAGCGGCTGCAATTTGATGTCTCAAGCCTGGAGATTGCGATTCATGCCGCAGCGCCTTGCCCTGTGCAAACCAAAGAACAGATGATCGAATGGTGGGGCCCCATCATCCACGAGTATTACGGTGCCACCGAAGGCTTGGGTTTTACAGCGTGCGACACACCGCAGTGGCTGGCGCATCGCGGTAGTGTTGGCAAAGTCTTGTTTGGCGAGCTGCACATTTTGGACGACGA
This sequence comes from uncultured Burkholderiaceae bacterium, assembly GCA_964478285.1. Classification (GTDB taxonomy): domain Bacteria; phylum Pseudomonadota; class Gammaproteobacteria; order Burkholderiales; family Burkholderiaceae_C; genus RS62. The sequence goes on along the minus strand of CAYZHE010000009.1, from coordinate 68,825 downwards.
CATGAAGGCCTGCGCCAAAGGCGTGCCGGGACAAATCTGGTTCAAGACAGCGACCGAATTTTCATATTTCAACGACCCCGAAAAAACGCAAGAATCAACCTCACCCGACGGCACCATGACGACGGTCGGTGACGTGGGTTACGTGGACGACGACGGTTTCCTGTACCTCACCGACCGAGCCACATTCATGATCATTTCCGGAGGGGTGAACATCTACCCTCAGGAAACAGAGAACTTGCTGATCACCCATCCAGATGTGGAGGATGCAGCGGTCTTTGGCGTGCCCAACGAAGAGATGGGAGAAGAGGTCAAAGCGGTGGTGCAAGTGTTGCCCGGCCGCCCCAAAGATGCAGCCATGGCTGAGCAGCTAATGGCCTTTTGCAAAGCGCATTTGGCGCACGTCAAGTGTCCCAAGTCCATCGATTTCGACGATGCGTTGCCCCGCCTTCCGACTGGGAAACTCTACAAGCGGATCCTGAGAGACCGGTACTGGGCTGACCACAAAAATCGAATTGTCTGAAACCTAAACCAACCAAGATCAGCGAGCACCAAAGCATGCAACCTCTGACCTACGACGCGGGGCGCACCCAGCGCGTGTACGCCAACCAAACAGCCACCGACGCCATTCACAGCGAGGTATCGCGGCTCGGTGCTCAGCGCGTGTTTGTGATCGCATCCCAATCGGTGTTGGCACAAGGCATCGGTGACCGAATCAAGGCTGCGTTAGGCGAATTGTGTGTCGGCGTTCACACTGGCATACGTGCCCACGGCCCCCAAGAAGATGTGCTTCAAGCGATCCACGCTGCGAGAAGTGCGCGAGCGGATGTGTTGCTCAGCGTGGGAGGCGGAACGCCCATCGATGCCACGAAGGTGATCCAGGCCGGATTGACACATGGGGTGCAGACGCTTGATGAACTGCGTGCGCTCGCGCTGCCGACACCCAACAGCCCAACCAACCTCGACAGCTCACGGGTTATCGCGATCAGGAGCATTGCCGTACCGACGACCCTGTCGGGCGCCGAATTTGCCTCACTGGGCGGCGCTCTCAACACCGAGTTGAAACAAAAGCAGGGGTACAACCATCCTGATTTGGCGCCGGTGGCGATCGTGTTTGACCGCGAGCTGACCGCCTACACGCCCCCCCGTCTTTGGTTCTCAGCTGCGGTCCGAACGCTGGATCACGGGGTCGAGGGTTATTTGTCGCCCGATGCGATTCCCTTGTTTCAGGAGCAATTCCTGAACGGTTTGCGTTTGATGTCACGCGGCCTCACACTGGCGCACGCTGCACTGCAACGCGGTGATGCCGAGGGCGCGGCTGAGGCGCGGTGGCTCAGTTTTCAAGGTGTTTGGTCGATTTCTGGCGCGCTGGGCCGGGTGCGATTTGGTGCGAGCCATGGTTTGGGTTACATCTTGGGTGCACAGTTTGGTGTACCCCACGGTGAAACTTCTTGCGTCTTGCTTCCCGCAGTGATGGCGTGGAATGCAAATCAGTTGGCGGACAAAATGGCGCCCATCTCAGAAGCGCTGGGGGGTGGCAGCCAAGCCCCTCATCAGGTCGTGCTTGAGTTCATACGCGGCTTGGGACTCCCCTCTGGCTTGGGCGATGTGGGTGTTCCAGTGTCCGCCCACGCGTCCATCGCTGCTGTGGCTGCCCAACATCCGGTGGTTCTGGCCAATCCGAGGGCCATCCAAGGTCCGGAGGATGTGCTGCAGATCTTGGCGCTTGCGCAAGCCAACGCATCCCACTAAATACGCCATAAAGCACAGGAGCCGACTCCATCGGATGACAACCGCCGGGGCCGGCCAGCGCAGATGCGGGCCCTGTGTCTCGTGTGCAACTGAACCCTCAAGGCCAGGTGGCTACCATGTCGCCTTCACCCGTTGACTCGCGAGGCGCACCGATGGACAAGCTTACCAATCCAGATCTGATTCCCTTTCAGGGCCAGCAACCTTGGGGGATGCAGCCCGATATGGTGATCAATGATTTGCTCACCGATGACCCTCGGTTGTGGGCACCACTCAGTGCCAACAGCTGGTCACGTCCCATTCACTTGAACGTCACCTCTGGCTTTTACGTGCACCTGCTTCGGGTGAATAAATCCGGGCTGATTCAACGCCATCGCCACTCTGGTGCGGTGCACGCCCACACGCTGAAAGGCCGGTGGCATTACCTAGAACACGATTGGGTCGCTGAAGAAGGCGGCTATGTTTTTGAGCCCCCTGGCGAAACCCACACTCTCGTCGTTCCTGAGGGCTGCAACGAGATGCTGACCTTGTTCTTTGTTCAGGGTGCGTTGATATTTGTCGACCCTGAGGGCAAGGCCACGGGCTACGATGATGTGTTCACACGAATCGAAAAATACAAAAAGCATTTCGAGTCCGTCGGCTTAGGTGCCGATTACGTTAAAAACTTCATGCGTTGAGCCGAGGGCGACACGGATTCATTTTCGGCCAGAGTACAGAGCCTATCGACTCGCCTCCTGCCACGGCAACGTCAGCGTGAAGGTGACGCGATTGCCATTTGTTGCCATCAGCAACTCGCCTCCCAATGCAATCGCCAGCGCCTGGGACAAATGCAATCCCAAACCGGAACCCGTTGCATGATTTGCCCCAGGAGCTCGGTAGTATTTCTGAAAGACGCGTTGGGGATCAGGCAACCCTGCTGGCCCTGCTTCGTTTTCAACCGAGAACACGATTTTTCGCGCGACGCTGTCCTGGCTCAAGGACACGCGAATCGGATGCGCGGCTTGCGCATCGGCATACTTGATCGCGTTCTCAATCAGATTGCGCGCGATCAACATGACCATTTCGGAGTCAGAAACACACACGAGACAAGGCGGTAGATCGGACACTATTTTCGGGGATGCTGTCGCGCCCCATCGAGCGACCATCGCTCGAATCTCATCAGCCAAGTCGAAAGGCGCCGGTCGCACAGGAGCACATCCCACTTGAACCTGATCCATCCACAAAGTGCGATCCAACAGCGTTTGCATCTCGCGCACGGCGCGCAGCGCCAGATTCCAATGTTCAGGCTTTTCGGCGCCTGACTCCAGTGCAATCATGATCACCGAAAGTGGATTCTTCAATTCGTGCATCAGGACATTCAAGTATTGGCCCTGCACTTGCAGCTGCAATCGACATTCGCGCAGCTCAGCCTCTGCCAGGTCAAGGGCTTGTTGCAAACTGGCCTGCCCTTCAGCATCTGGCGCTTGCAATTTCGCATGACGGGACGAACCCTTCTGCGGTGTCATACTGGATGGCGCGGTGTCTGCCATGAGCGGATACACCCTTCGAATGAAAGCTGGAACATCAAACGTGCTATGAAAGTGTTAATTTTTACACGTTATCGGCCAATATTTATCTTTTAATCGGAGAAGAAGAACCCATGAGCACCCCCATTCCGCAAGTGCAAGCCTTTTTAGATCGCGTATACAGGTTTGTTACTCAAGATGCAGCACCGGCATTCGCTCGGGGCACCCCAAGCGATGTGGTCCTGCGTCAACTGAGAGCGAACGCCGCGCATCTCGGCCTCACGGGCTTGCAAGTGCCCCTCAGCGCGGGTGGGAGCGGCTTGGACTTTCGCACGCGGGCACAGGCTTGCGCTGCTGTCGCCGGCGTCGACTTTGGCCTAGCCATGTCCCTGGTCAATACCCATAACGTCGCCTTCAAAGTCGCGATGCTGGCAGATGAAACCACCCGTGCCGAGGTCCTGCCCGCCCTGCTCCACGGCGATGCGAGCGCGTGTACAGCATTGACTGAACCTGGTTCTGGCTCCGACTTCGGCGCAATTCAGACCCGCGCCGAGTGGGTCCATGACCACTGGGAGATCAGCGGCGAAAAGACTTGGGTCATCAATGCACGCCATGCCAGATGGGCAATCGTTTATGCCCAATGCGCTCATGCAGGCGATCGGCAAGGGATCGCCGCCTTCTTGGTGGATTTGCAATCAGCGGGCTGTACCCCATATGCATTGGAATCTGCCGTGGACCAAACCAGCATTGGCAGCGGTGGCATGCAATTGGACCGAGTCCGGGTACCCCGAGAGCGCCTACTGGTGGCAGCCGGCGAGGCATTCAAAGACATCATGACCGAAATCAACAGCGCTAGAGCCTACGTGGCTGCGATGTGCTTGGGTATGCTGGATGCAGCGTTCCACACTGCAAAGGACTACGGGTACACCCGACACACATTTGGTCGAGCGCTATTCCAGCATCAAGCTTGGCGCCTGAATCTGGCCCAAGCGCAATCTGAGCTCTCGGCTGCCAGAGCACTGCTGGAGCAAGCGATCCATGCTATCCACCACCAACCCGGTAGCGATCCACAGGTGCAGAGCCTATGTGCGCAGGCCAAGGTGATTGCGACACAAACATGCCACCGCCAGCTGCCCTCCCTGCTCCATGCGATGGGCGCACATGGCTTACACACCCACTACCCCATTGCGCGCCACTGCGCAGCGATCCATATGGCGTCGCTGACCGACGGATCGGATGAAATGCTGCTCGAGCGCATTGCTGCATTGATGCGGGAGCAGCATTCTCCATAGCCCTGACGCAACGGTCTTGCGACACGCCAGCTGTCGCCAAGCCGACCTCGCTGGTTTGGCGGCTGAGGCGGTTCACAGCTAACCTGAACACCCATTGGGCATGTCCTCAGGAGAATACGAAATGGCCACATTTGTCTTGGTTCACGGCGCTTGGTCTGGCGCCCACGGTTTTCGCAAGGTCAGGCGCTTGCTGCAAGCTCAAGGGCACGAAGTCTTCACGCCTGCGCTGACGGGCATTGGTGCCCGAGCGCACTTGGCCAGCCCGCAAGTCAATCTTGATACGCACATTCAAGATGTCGTGAACTTGATCTGGTACGAAGACCTCCAGGACATCGTCTTGTTGGGTTTCTCTTATGGCGGCATGGTGGTGACAGGAGCGCTCGAGTACATCGCTGATCGGGTCAAGCATTTGATTTACGTCGACGCCTTTGTGCCTGAGCACGGACAATCTGTGTCGGATATGGTCAGCACTCGCAAGGCTCCCGTCGGGCTAGGCGCCCCCGCCTTTTTGCAACCGACGCCACGCGCATTTGAAGACTCGGCAGAAGCCTCCTTTCACACACCGCGCCGGGTCCCCCAACCGGCAGCTACATTCGCGCAGCCGGTACGCCTGACTCGGGCGCTGGAATCCTACGGGTTCAGCCTCACCTACGTGAGAGCCACAGAGGACGATCACACCCAACAATCGGACCAGCAGTTCGCCAGGGCCGCGGCACATGCCCAAGTGTCTGCACGCTGGGAGTACCACGAGATCGATACCAATCACATGATTCCAGTCAATCGCCCAGAATCACTCGCCAACATCTTGCTGAGCAAAGCCGACTGAGGGCTCAAGAACGAGATCAGTGCATTGTCACGCCTGATCTGGGATCACCGCGTGCAGATCCGCTTCGCGAGGCAAACGCGCAGTCATCAGGCGTCGGAACAATGGCCATACGGAAGCCAAAATCACCATGCCCGCGTAACCCGTTGGCATCTGGGGCGAATCAGCGGTGTGTTGCAACCTGTCCGCCGAATCGGAGGGACTCAAGTGATGGTGGGCATGCCTTGGCAAATTGATCAGCAGCGCATCAGACACCCAGTTGTCGCAGTCCCAAATATGCCGTGGAGCCATGCGCTCCAAACGCCCATCGATGCGGCGCCGCACCAAACCCCAGTGCTCAACGTAATCCACCGCAGCCACCAAATAGAGAGCCAATAGGGTTTGGACACCCAAGCCTAGCCATGCCTTTGGTCCGCAAGTCACCAGGATCAATGAGGTCCATATCGCATACGTCAGCAACAGCCCTGTGGGCCGCAGCCAGGGGTTGATATTGGCCTGTGCTGCCAACTCTCTTGCACCAGACCACACCCCAGGAAAGTAACGAACCATGAACGCCCACAGGCTCTCATCCTGACGCGCAGAAGCGGGATCCTCAAGGGACGCCGCCATGCGATGGTGTCCACGGTTGTGTTCAATTTGATAGTGTCCAAATGCGACTTGACTAAGCAGCGCCAAAGCGAGCCCGCGATCTAGAGGTGAACGCCGATGGCCCAACTCATGGGCGAACACAATGCCCACGCCACCTGCAACCACGCCCATGGCAGCACCAAGCCAAAGCACGTCGAGCCAGGCGGCATTGGGCAAAACATGGACCGAAAAGAACACCACTTGAAGAAGCAGTACCACCGCCACTACCCGAGGCAAAAGGGTGCCCCAAGCCAAATCAACGATCGCTGGGTGCGTCAATGCCGGAGCCAACCCGCGGGTGCGGCCCAAAAACCATTCCGCCAATGGAATGACGCCAAACCCCAGAACGACGCCGAGCCAAGGCGCATCGGTCGCCCAACTCAAACTGGGGATCAAACTGAAACACAAGGCCACAAATTTCATGGGGTATCTCCACGTGCAACTCGGGCAATATAGCCAGCCATCATGAGATCTAGATGTGCACCACCGCCGTTTTTATAAATCGTGATGTCCTGATTGGACAAGCGCGCCGGAACATTTTCACCCACCAGATCGTACAAATCACCCACCACATCGCTCTCGCGAATCACCCCCTGAGACATGGGGATACACAACTCACCAATGTGGTGCAGCGTGCTCTCTTTGCTGTCGACAAACAAGCGTCCAGATGAGATCAATAGGTCGTCTGCTTCACGCATATCCGCCTTGAATGCACCGATCAAATCGACATGGGTGCCGGGCTTCACCCACTCTCCCAAAATGATTGGCTCACGTGCCATGGTTGCGCTGGCAATGATGTCGGCCTTTGCCGCGCCGGCTGCCAAATCGGCCACAGCACGCAAGTCGACTTCGCGCGCGCGAATGTGCAAGGAAATCTCATCAATCAAGGCCTGGGCCTGCTCGATTCTCCTGGCCCAAACCAACACTCTGCGCACCGAAGAAAACCCGGCCACGTACGCCCGGATTAGGCTGCGGGCGACCGCCCCTGCGCCCACCACCAGCAAAGTCTCGCTGTCAGCTCTTGCCAAAAGTTGTGCCCCTAAAACCGAGTCAGCCGCGGTCTTCCAATCTGTGATCAACCGACTATCGATGATGGCCAACAGGCGGCCATGCTCTGGCTCGAAGACCTGCATCGCACCCTGAACGGTTGGCAAGCCGACGCTTGGGTTAACGCCAAAGACCGTGACTGACTTAACCCCGAACCCTAGGCCCTCGATGTAGGCTGAGCGGCTCAACAGTGAACCGTGAGACGGACCTAAAAACACATCTGCAATGTTCGCTCGGGGCAGCAGGTGACCGGCACGCAAGGCCTCAATCGCCTCTGGCCATTGCATGTGTGGATTGGCGTCTTCCGCCCGAATGAAAAGGTGCCTTTGAGTACTGCTCATGTCACACCACCGGAGCCAGCGCGCGCGTCGCCAGAGGGATTCAATACGAAATCGAACGCCATCCGATAACTGCCATCTGCTTGCAATGCCCAATCGCACACCAGCGATTGGCGCACGCCAAACACCACGTCTGAATCCAAGTACTCACTCTGATCACGGAACACGTGGGTGATCAGGGTCTCGTATCCGGGCGCCTTGATCATGAAGTGCAGGTGTGCCGGTCGCCAAGGGTGACGACCGGTAGCCTCGAGCATCTGGCCAACCGGCCCGTCGTGCGGCACTTGGTAAGGAACAGCGACAATGGATCTGAAGTGGAAGCGCCCTGCTTCGTCGGCACGCAAAACGCCGCGCGCTTGGGCATGAGTGATCTCAGCGTGTTGCACGTCATACAGTCCTTCGGCATCCGATTGCCACACATCCAATACCGCACCGGGCACCACCTCGCCATTCAAGCCACGCACCGAGCCTTCAACCCAGCAGGTTGCGCCTTGGGCACCGTTGGCAATATCGCTCCCTAGAGCGTACTCAGGCGCACCATCCACGTGAAATGGTCCAAATACGGTCGCCTCGGTACAACCGGCAGGCTTGTCGTTGTTCATTGCAACCGTGAGCATCGAAAGCCCGAGCACATCTGAGAGCAAGATGTATTCCTGCCGTTTTTCGTCCGTGATATGACCACATTCAGTCAAGAACTGGATGCCTTTAAACCATTCCTCCTCTGTGAGTTGCACCTCGCGTGCAAAGGCATGGAGGTGCCGAACCAAACCAGTCATGATCTCCAACAACCGCGGATCTTCAGTATGAGCGAGGCTGTCGATGACTGCTTGAGTGATGGTCTCTTGGTTCAAATTGCGCATGGCGTCCTTCAGCGATTAGAGGCGGGTTGTCATCTCGGGCACTGCGGACACAACTGGGTTTGTTACGCTCACGTCTGCGCCCCTGCAGTGGCCCAAAAAGCTTACCTCATGAACCCAAAACACTCCAGCACTTCAGCGATCGAGACGGATGTCCTCATTGTCGGTGGTGGCCCCTGCGGTTTGACACTGGCCATTGAGTTGGGTCGACGCGGAGTCCGTTGCGCCATGGTGGACAGCAAACCCGCTACAGCTTTCAATCCGCAAGCCAACGCGACCCAAGCGCGCACCATGGAGCACTTTCGCCGCCTTGGCTTTGCTCACGAAATCCGGTCTCTTGGTTTGCCACCCGATCACCCCACCGATATCGCCTACTTCACGCGGTATGCAGGACACGAACTGGCCCGCATTGAATTGCCGACCGCTGCGCAGGCGACGGTGCAAGTCAAATCGATGAGCGGCGATTGGAGCGCTGCAGAGTTGCCGCATCGGGTTTCACAGAAGTGGGTGGAGCAAGTCCTCTTGCGCCATGCCAAGGCGTGCGCCAGCGTACAAGCGATGTATGGTTGGACGCTGCAATCGTTCACCGACTTGGGCGACGGCGTACAGGCCACCATCCAACCCACGCAGGGTGGCGCATCCGTTGATGTGCGGGCTCAGTACATCGTTGGGGCTGATGGCGCGCGAAGCCTGATTCGACGCACTTTGGGGATCGCCTGGGGTGGAGATAGCGGGGCACAGCGCGAATTCATGGGCGGCAAAATGTTTGCGCTCTACCTGCGAGCGCCTGAATTCCACGCCCATCTCCCAACTCGCAAGGCTTGGATGTACGTCGCAGTCAACGCCGAAAGGCGCTCCTTCATGGCATCTGTGGATGGTGTGAGTGAATATGCTTTTCACGCAGCGATTCACCCCGACGAAGACGCCGACCAATGGACTGAATCAGATGCCAAGCGGGTCTTCGCGCAAGCAATGGGCGCAGACATCGACATCGAGATTTTGTCCATGCGCACCTGGGTGGCGGGCCATGCGTTGGTGGCTCAGTGTCTCAAGCTGGGACGCGCATTCATCGCGGGAGATGCTGCGCATTTGTTCACCCCCACGGGCGGTCTGGGCTACAACACCGCCGTTGAAGACGCAGTGAATCTCGGCTGGAAGCTGGCCAGCGTGATCCAGGGACGCGCACCAGAGGCTTTACTGGACAGCTATGAGCGCGAGCGCCACCCGTTGGCGGTGCGAAACACCCAGTACGCGAAACACTTTGCCGATTCCATCGGCTTGTTTGTGGTGGATGCGGCGCTGGAAGATCCCGGTCCAGCAGGCGTGCAGGCTCGCGAGCAGGCTTCGGTGGGCCTGAATCGCCACGCACGATTGGAATTCAACATTCCCGGAGTCACATTCGGCGGCCGCTACAGCGACTCGCCCATCATCGTCAGTGATGGATCAGCAGCGCCGCCGGACGAGCCCAACCGGTATCAACCGAGCGCGTGTCCAGGCGGCAGACCGCCGCACGCTTGGTTGGCCAATGGACAGTCGCTGTACGACCTGTTTCATACCGAGTGGACCCTGTTGGTACTGGGTAACGAGGCGCCAAGCACGCAAGAATTCGCCAACGCAGCGGCAGAGCTGAAACTTGACCTGCGCATATTGCCGCTGGCTGATCCCGCCATCGAAGCCGCATACGAAGAACCATTGGTCTTGATTCGACCTGATCAAATAGTGGCCTGGCGAGGTCGCTCCGCCGTCCATGCCAAACAGGTCCTGCGGCAAGTCACTGGGCACCCGCCCTCCTCGCCTTCCCTCACGGATGGCTCACCTCTCTGAGGCCTGAACGGCACGACGCGCCAAGTCAATCAAAGTGTCGCGCTCTGTGGCGCTGAGAGATTTCAAAATGTCAGCCTGTAGCTTCTGAACCAGCGGCTTCACCGCGGCATAAACCCGGGCGCCTTGTGGACTCAAGGACAACTCGCGTGCGCGACGGTCCTGCTCGCTGACCACTCGCTTGACCCAGCCTTTCTTGTCCAGCCTGTCGATCACGCCACCAATGGTTGCGCGGTCATAGCCAATCGCAGTGGCAATCGCCGCCTGGTCGCTACTCGGATGGGCATGGATGGCATCCAAAGCCGCAAATTGCACAGGCGTCATGTCGTATCCGGCAGCTTGCACTCGCTCGATAAAGACGGCTGTCGAATGCTGGTGCAGCCGACGAATCCAGTGTCCTGCCATATTCAACGCGTCCATCGCCTCTCTCCCAAACAGTTTGTGGTGTTGTGGGTGCGCTGCCCCCCATTTAGTAATCATACATATTATCTTGACAGCAGATAGTATGTATAGATATCATTTAAGCCACCAAACCCTCACTGGACCTAAAACCCAACGCGAGAAACACCATGCAGTTCTATAAAAATGGATTCAGAGGTGGCAACCCAGATATCCAAGAGGCCGCTCCCAACCGCCGCAACCGCGGCACCCATGAACCACTCCCTTCCGAAGTGGATGTGTTGATTATCGGCACTGGGCCGGCGGGACTCTGTTTGGCCGCTCAACTGGCTCAGTTTGCCGACATCGACACGATGATCGTGGAGCGGATGTCTAGCAACATCATCAAAGGCAAGGCCGACGGTATCAACACGCGCTCCATGGAGATGTTTCAGGCGTTTGGCTTTGCGGACAAAGTCAAACGCGAGACCTACTGGGTGAACCAAACCGCTTTCTGGATGCCAGACCCAGAGCAGCCAGAACGCATCAAGCGCGTTGGACGCGTCCAAGATGTGGCCGACGACAGCTCGGAAATGCCACATATCCTGATCAACCAGGCACGCTTACACGAGCTGTTCCTCGAGGTCATGAAAAATGCCCCATCGCGCCTAGAACCAGACTATGGGTGGGAAATTGCCGGCTTGAGCATCGACCCCAACGCGACCGCATACCCAGTCACAGTGACCCTCAAGGACGCCACTGGTATCAACTGGGGTGGCACACGCACCGTGCGCGCAAACTATGTCGTCGGCTGCGATGGCGCCCACTCTGCAGTCCGAAAAGCGATTGGCGGAGAGCTCAAAGGCGATGCGGCACACCAAGCGTGGGGCGTCATGGACATCTTGGCGAATACTGATTTTCCAGATGTGCGCCAAAAGTGTCTGATCTCCTCAGCCAATGAGGGCAATGTCCTGATTCTGCCTCGCGAAGGCGGCTATATCTTTCGGATGTATGTAGAGCTTGACAAATTGCGTCCCGACGAACGGGCAGCGCACAAGAAGTTCACCCAAGACGACTTGATCGCTGCAGCAAATCGCATCATTCACCCCTACTCTCTCGACGTCAAAGAATTCGTGTGGTGGTCAATCTACGACATCGGCCACAGCCTCACCGACCGTTTCGATGACGTTCCCAGCGGTGAGGACCGCGATCCGCGCGTCTTCATTGCCGGCGACGCTTGCCACACGCACTCCCCCAAGGCCGGACAGGGCATGAACGTTTCCATGCAAGATACCTTCAACCTCGGATGGAAACTCATCCACGTACTCCAAGGGCGCGCGGCACCTCGTCTCTTGCGAAGCTACTCGAAAGAGCGCCTCGCCGAAGCCAAGCGTCTGGTGGATACCGATCACCACTGGTCGCGCGTGATGTCTGCCCCCACCACACAAGCGGAGCGGGACGGCACGCAAGAGCCTCGGATCATTCGGCAGTTCAAAGACAACCTAGAGTTCACTGGAGGAACTGCAGTCAAGTACGACACCTCAGACTTGTTTGCGCCCGGCACCCATCAAGCACTCGCGCGCAAAGAAGAGATCGGACGCCGATTTCACTCCGCTCCTGTCGTGCGTTTATCTGATGCCAAACCCATGCAGCTTGGACACGTCGCACAGGCAGACGCACGCTGGCGCATCTATGCCTTTGCTGGGAGAGCCGACAGTTCGACGCCAGGCTCAGCCATCCATCGCCTCGGAGATTGGTTGCAGAACGACCCAAACTCTCCGGTCGTCCGACATCGGCGCGCCGGCGAAGACATCGACGCCGTGATTGATGTCAGGGTGATATTTCAGCAGACCTTCGACCAATTGGCGTATGAAGATATGCCAGACTTTTTCAAGCCCAAAACGGGGAGGCTCGGGCTACAGGACCATGAAAAAATCTTCTGTGTCGATCACAAGGGCATGGGTGACATCTATGACATGCGCGGCATCGATCGCGAACAAGGCTGCATGATTGTTGTCCGACCCGATCAGTATGTGGCCAACGTCTTGCCGCTCGAAGGGACCGACGAATTGAGTCGCTATTTCAGTCACATCTTGAATTGAAGTCGGCCCATCGGCACAGATAGAACCGAAAAAAAGCCCAGCTCAACTGGGCTTTTCAGGGTCGCAAGTACCGACAGCAAAGTGGCTTTCAGCGCCCCTCCAGCCAGTCCGCGCCGCGCTGATACAGGCCCTGAACCTCTTCCCCTTTGAGTTGGGGCATATCCATCTTGACCTGATACCCGATACCTGTCTGGATGTAAGCCAGGTGCTTGTATCCGGCTGGCATCGACGCGAGGCGCTCTTGATCTAGCACCAAAACGGCCGAAGGATCGATGGGATCGATGCGGTCTTTTTCGTAAATCGGTTGCCTCAGCACCAAGCCCCAGCGACCCTCTCTTCGCTCAAAAAAGTCGTAAAACCGACCGGTACAGACCACATCGCACAACACATCGTGAACCGGCCCGCGTTGAGAAATCGTCATTTTAGTTTGAGCGATCGCTCGATCACCCTTGGTTTCAACCGACGTCCCACCGAGGAAATGCAGGATGCTGACGCCACGATTCCAACCCTCTATGGTCACGCGAATGAACTCCTCGTGATGGCCTTGAAACCAAGTCGCCATCATCACGCCATCGCTGTGCCAAACGGTGCGAAAACGCTCCCAATCACCTGCATCCCGCCATACAGCCCAGTTTTCAACCAGCGCTCGAATGGTCAACTCGTCGTTCCAGTCGTCCCAACTTTTACTCATCTTGAATGCTCCAATAAGGCGGTCGTCAACCCGCAGCAACACCAGCGCGGCGACTCAGGCGAGCACTCGCGGTGCTATGAACGAGCGGACGCAACACTGGCGGCCGCGCGCTGGCGCGCCGATAGGACCAAGGGCAAACACCCCACACAGGCCGCCGCCAAACTGACCCATGCACCGCCAGGTACCAAATCGTGTGGCATCAGCGTCAGCATGCCAGCCGCACCGATACCCAGGCGCCAACTCATTTTCAAGGCGCTTTGGAAATACCCACTGACCGCCACCGACATCATCAGAACACCCAACACCGCAAAGGAAACGTCCATCGCAACAACGAGTGGGGAACCCTTCAAAATCAAACTCGGCGATAGCGCGAACAGGAACGGCACCACATAGGCAGGCCAGCCAAAGCGCACTGAAGCAAGACCGGTTTGCATTGGATTGGCACCCGCAATGCCTGCCGCTGCAAATGCAGCCACAGCGACTGGCGGAGTGATCATCGACATCATGCCGAAATACAACACGAACAAATGCGCTGCGATGCGATCCACGCCCAGCTCCACCAATGCGGGTGCGACCAGGGTGGCGAGCAATACGTAAACGCCCAGTGTGGGCAAACCCATGCCAAGAATGACGCACACCACAGCAGACATGAACAGCAGCGCCAACTTGCTTCCGCCACCCAACTGCACCAGTGCATAAGTCAGGTTGAAACTCAATCCTGTCATATTCAACACGCCGATGACCATGCCAGCGGCAGCACAAATCAGGATCAAATCCATCGACCCACGCCCCGATTGGCCAATGGCACTCCACAACAAACTGAGCTTTGGTTTCTCGCCTTGGTAGCCCCAGATCATTGACGAGACCAAGACAGCACCAGTGGCCGCCAGAGCGGATTTGGCGGGTTGCCAATTGAACGCAAACAATGTCAGGATCAGCACGGCAAATGCCAGCACGAAATGCCATCCCGAGCGGATGTCTTTCCACTGCGGCCTCTGCGCCTTAGGCACAGGGGCGATGTCGTACTTCACCGCTTCAAGGTGAGCCTGAACAAACAGCGCCACGTAGTAAAGCAAGCCAGGAACCAAGGCCGCCATGGCGACGGTGGCATATGGCACATACAAAAACTCTGCCATCAAAAATGCTGCAGCACCCATCACCGGCGGCAACAATTGCCCTCCGGTTGAAGCCACGGCTTCGATTGCAGCCGCCTTATGTGCCGGGTATCCACTGCGCTTGATCATGGGGATGGTGACCACACCCGTTGACATCACATTGGCCACAGCACTGCCAGAAATGGAGCCAAAAATAGCCGATGCGATCACCGCGATTTTCATGGCCCCACCGCGCAAGCCACCCATCAGCATGAGCGACACATCGGTGAAGAATTTGGCACCACCAACCCGATTGAGCGTGACACCAAACAAAACGAAAGCAATCACCACCGTACACGCGATTTGTAGCGGAATGCCCAGGATGCCATTCGCATCCAAAGACAAATACGACGCAATCTTGTCCCATGGCTGGGCCCGCCCAGCCAAGCGACCCGGCATGAGATGCCCCGCCATCGCGTAACCAACAAAACACAACACGACGATGAACAAAGTCCATCCCACCGTGCGCCGCAACGCCTCGAGTGCCAAGGGCAGCATGATCATGCCGATCGCCACGGCTTGGGGTGGACGCAGCAATACCAAATCGACCAGATTCGGATATCGCCACGCCATAAACACGCCGCAACCCAACACCACCACCGCAGCCAGTTGATCAAACCAAGGGGGCGGGCCCTGGTGTGCTCGACCACTCGTGTCCCGCAAAATAAAGGCCAGCGCAACGGAGATGGCCAACACCAGCGACAGCAACTGCGCTGGATAAAAGGCCATCCCCAGCGCCCTGGGGATATCCAAGGACCAAGCTGCCGCCAACACAACGATGGCGGCGGCCAGGCCCGAGGTTGCGGCAGCAAACAGACCTGACGTTGGGGTCGACAGGTCTTCGCTGTCTGCTTTATCTGCAGGAGTTTGGGTCATGATGTTGGGTGAACCTTATTCTTTCCAGATACCAACTTCTTTGTAGAACTTGATGGCTCCGGGGTGATAAGGCACGCCTCCGTTTGGTCCCACCATCTCGCTGGGCTTAAACAACTTGAATGGGGGCAGCAACTCGCCCAATTTGTTGGGGTTGTTGTACATCGCTTTGGCGACCGCGTAGGCGGCGTCGTTAGACATTTTTTCGCTGGCTGCGATAGCTTGCGGATACGTCAACATCCAGATTGGCTCGTTGATACCAGGGCCAGCTGCGGGGCCAGGTTGAACCAATGTTGCATAGCCGACCGGCCAGTGCTTGCGGATTTTGTCATCGGTGTCCGCTTGCTTGACGATCTTGAGTGCACGGATGCCCCCCACGGATGCGTCCGCCTCACGAACCTTACCGGCACCAATGGCGAACATGAAGGCGTCCGCTGCACCCGTCATGAATGCATTGGCGCCACCCACCACGCTGGGAACAGGCACAGGCTTCATATCAGATTCGACCAAATCAGCCGTGGCGTACATCGCCGCGTTTTGCGGGTTGATGGTCTTCTGGGCGGTGTACCCAGAGGTCATGCGTTTGCCCTTGAGGTCAGCCACGGTTTGCATGCTGCTGTCGGCACGCACAAAGATCCCCACCCGCAATGGGTAGTGCAACGCCAACAAACGCAAGCCTTTGTTGGGACGCCCAGCGAACCACTCTTCACCCTTGTATGCGTAGCTCAGCTCTTGCAGGTTCACAGGTCCCAAATCAAATTCGCCAGAGCTGACCAACGGCAGAAACTGATTGGGGCTTGTCGCAGGTTGAACGGTTGCGTTCACACCTGACTCATTCAGTACTTTGGCTATTGCCACGCCAATGCTGTGATAAATGGCGCCGGGGTTGGACGTCGCAATGGTGATTTGCTGCGCGTGCGCGGCGGTAAAAGCTGCGCTCATCGCGATCACAGCGGCTAGTTTTTGAAAGCGTTTCATGATTTGTCTCCTTGGTGTCTTAGGCCTTTAGCAGAGGCATCGACATAATAGTCCCGCTAATTTGTTGCGCAAGTTGCCAAGGCGACGCATCCCTCCAAGGAAGATCGATCATGTCATCACACCATTCGGAAGTACCAACAGCCGCTACTCAACTGCTTCAACAGCTCAAGCGCGAAGGGGTTCACCATCTTTTGGCCAACGCGGGAACCGACTTCCCTTCCATCATCGAAGCCCTCAGCAAAGACAAGGGCTCCGGCGAGATGCCAACCGCTCTGGCCATTCACCACGAGAACGTCGCGGTGGGCATGGCCCACGGGTATTACCTAGCCAGTGGCCATCTAGCCGCGGTGATGGTGCACGTCAATGTGGGCTTGGCCAACTGCACCATGGGCACCCTCAACGCAGCTTCGTCCCAAGTGCCTATCCTGCTCATGTCTGGGCGCACTCCCATCACAGAGGGTGGACGACACGGCAGCCGGTTGCTGCCCATCCACTGGGGTCAGGAGATGTACGACCAAGCGGCGATGGTGCGCGAGGCAACCAAGTGGGAATACGAATTGCGGTACCCCGAGCAAGCTGCCACTGCTGTGCATCGGGCCGTATCTGTGGCCACCGCAGCCCCAGCGGGACCGGTCTACCTGAGCTTGCCCAGAGAGGGACTTGCCGAAACCGTCCAAATTGCGAGCCGCCCTCTGGTACACAGCCAACAACACGCGGCAGCGCCGAACCCGACCGCGGTGCAGGAGGCTGCCAACCTGTTGGCCAGCGCCAAGCGTCCTGTGGTGGTGGTGCAACGCACGCCCGCCGGTGGCGAGATCGACCATTTGGCCTCTATCGCGCATGAGGCAGCGTGGGGTGTGTGTGAGTTTTGGCCCACCGCGAACGCGCTGGCCACTGACCACCCTTCGCACATCGGTTTCGAGCCCGCCGCTGTGCTCAAAGATGCCGACGTGGTCGTCACCATCGGCGCGATGGTTCCGTGGTCGCCGATGCAAGCCCTTCCCCCTTCAAGCAAGGTGATCGCCATTGGTCTCGATCCGCTGGAGCAGAGCGTGCCGTTTCGCGGCTTCCCAGCCGACGTCTTGATGGCGGCCGATCCTTCGCTGGCGATCACCGCCCTGCGCGACGCACTGCAGGGCATGACGCCGGAAGCCTTGATCCATGAACGCCGCAAGTTTTTGCTTGCCACACGCACCGCGCAAGCAGAGACCCTGGCCAAAACCATTCAGATGGGCGAGCAAGGCACTATGAATCACGCGTTCATTAGCCGCGTGATTTCCGACGAAGCTGGCCCCGAAGCCTTGGTTTTCTCAGAACTGGGTGCCATTGGTGGCGCGTTGGAGCTCAGTGCACCAGGACGTCTTTTTTGGACACCACTGGCCGGGGGACTCGGCTGGGGCGTGCCAGCGGCTTTGGGCGCCAAACTAGCACAACCCGAGCGCACGGTCATCGCAACAGTTGGCGATGGTTCTTACTTGTTTGCCAACCCATCTGCCTGTCACCAGGTATCTGCGGCACACCACTTGCCCGTCCTCACAATTGTCTTCAACAACGGTCGTTGGCAAGCAGTGAAGCGAGCGACATTGTCGATGTACCCCGATGGCGAGGCCGCTGCGCAACACACCATGCCGCTCACAGATTTGGGACCGACGCCAGATTACTGCGCGGTCGCTCAAGCGCACGGCGCCTACGCAGAGCGGGTGGATCACCCCAGTCAACTGCGCGAGGCCCTGCGGCGTGCACTGCACGAGCTGCGCCAAAACGGACGTCAAGTCCTGCTTGACGTGGCGATGCCCTGACCCTTGGGCTGGGCGTTTGATCAGCCGCTCAGTGGACTGACCTGCCCGTCAACTGCTTAAGCAAATGGCTGGCATCTGAAGGCTCAGCGTTGCTTCGCCACGCCACATGTTGATCGGGGCGGACCAAGTAGAGGGCGTGCGGGTGTAATTCAGACAAAGGGATGTCTAGCACGGTCAAAGGGATTCCCATCTCAGTGGCGGTGCGTTCAATCGATGACCCCAGGTCGTCTCGCGTTCGCACCAGCGTGTAGTTTTTGCCGAAGTGATCGTAGATCGACGATCCATCTGCCATCACGCGGTGTGCGAACCGACAACCTGGCACCGTGGATGGTGTGTAGTCGGCCATCGAGTAGGCAGGGGCTTGCTCATCGTCATAGCAGATGATCGGGCTATGGTCATAGTAGTACCCAAAATTTAGCCCTGCACAAGCATATTGAGGGGTGTTCAATTCACAGGTTTGCTGGCCATACCACTGGCGCGCAGCCTCGCCTTCCGGGGTGTCGTCTTCGATGTTGTGTGGCACCGCCGCTCTGTTTTTGATCATGGTCTCGGCAGTGCGCATCGCGTGATGTGACACCTGATCCGTGATGGGCCAGCGCTCGGCCTCGTAGGCACGCAAGATGTCGGGGTGTGCCCAGCCCTGGATCACAGCAGCCATCAACCAAGTCAGCCCAGCCGCATCGGCAATGCCGGCGTTCATGCCATAGCCTGCCATCGGCACCCAAAGGTGAGCACTGTCACCGGCGAGAAAGATCCGACCCTGAGCCATCTTGTCAGTCATCAGGCGGCGCCCAGTCCAATCCTCGACGCGCAAAACTTCATATTCAAATTCCGGACCAACACCCAAAATCGCGCGCAAGCAGGCATCGCGATCAACCGTATCAAACGTCTCATCGGGTTTGACGTAGTTGTGCACCAAAAACCGGTCATCATTGTCGATGGTGTAAATCGTGCCGCTGCGTTCCAAGTTGATATTCAAAATACCCCAGGCTTCGCCCCCTTTCATCCGCTTGGTGAGCCCGGGAGCACGGATATAGGTGGACTGCACGTGTTGGATCACGGCCGTGCCTTCGAGTTTCGCTCCGATGGTCTTGCGCGCCATCGATGCACCACCATCACAACCGATGAGGTAGACCCCATCCCATTGTTTTTTGTCACCGTTGGCCATCTCCACCTGAACCTTGATGCCGCCATCAGTCTGCTCGATTGCCGTCACATTGGCGCCGAACACCACGGTCAACCCCGGCGTGCGTTGAGCTACAGCGTGCAACACGGGCTCCAAGAAAATTTGATTCATCCGGTGCGGCGGCTCGACGGTAGGCCAGCCGACATCAGATCCAGGAGCGCCGGTTTTGCGGCCCTGGCGTCCTGGAATCAATATCCGCCCAATGTCGGGGCCCGTGGCGCGAGTACGGACCGCCACATCGTGGGGAAAGTCATCGCGAAATCCTGCCGCCCGCACTTCATCGGCAAACCCCATGCGGCGAAAAGTCTCCATCGTGCGCGATGCGATATGGTTACACCGAACAGTTGTGGAGTCTGGCGTTTCGCGCCGCTCAAGCACAATGACTGCGACGCCGCGCTGCGCCAGATCAATGGCGGCTACCAGCCCCACCGGGCCAGCGCCGATGACAATCACTGGATCTTTCTTCTGAGGAGAGGGGCTTGCATGCATGTGACACAACCTTTGGAATCAATCTCCTAATATCCTGCCCTGAAAAGTATTTCCCCACTGATTGATGTGCGACAGCACTGGAGCAAAAAATGGTCAAGCAAATCGAAGCGGATGTTGCAATTGCGGGCGCTGGCCCAGTGGGACTTGGTCTGGCCATTGATTTAGCCCAACAGGGCAAGCGGGTGGTATTGCTCGAAAGAACCCAGACTTTGCACCGCATTCCCAAGGGGCAAAGCCTGACCCAGCGCACGGGCGAACATTTTCGCCGCTGGGGGGTTTCTCAGGCCGTCAGGGACATCAGCCCGATCCCGCCAAGCTTTGGCAACGCTGGCGTCATCACCTATGGTCAATTGCTGGGTCAGTACAGCTACGACTGGTTTCAGCGCTCTCGCGTCCGCCCCTACTACTTCACGGACAACGAACGCCTGCCCCAGTATTTGCTCGAGCAAGTCCTGCGAGAGCGTGCCTCATCCATGCCCAATATTCAACTGCACACGGGCACCACGGTCACGGGCGTCAGTCAGGACGCGGACGGCGCAACGCTCAGTGGCGTGGACGATCAAGGGAAGCCCAACATTCAGGTGCACGCCCAGTATGTGGTCGGCTGCGATGGCGCACGCTCTTTCGTGCGCGAGCAGGTCGGCATTACCCAATCGACAGACCACAAAGGCCCCAAGATGGTGTTGCTGGTGTTTCGCTCGCCATCGCTTGATGACCTGTTGCGGGCGCGCTTCCCTGGCAAGACCATTTTCAACGTCATGAATCCCGACATCGGTGGGTATTGGCAGTTCTTAGGGCGGGTTGATTTGGACAGCGGCTGGTTCTACCACGCACCCGTGCCCGACGACACCACCCGCGACAACTTCGATTTCACCGCGTACCTCCACCAAGTGGTGGGACAAAGCTTTGAGGTGTCTTTCGAACACATTGGGTTTTGGGACTTGCGCATTTCCATGGCTGACAACTATCGCCAAGGGCGAGTGTTCATCGCTGGCGATGCAGCGCACAGCCATCCGCCCTACGGCGGCTACGGCGTGAACACCGGATTCGAAGACGTCACCAACCTCAGCTGGAAGCTGGTCGCCAGCCTCGATGGATGGGCTGGACCCCATCTGCTGGACAGTTACAGTGCCGAGCGTTTGCCGGTATTCAAATCGATTTCACAAGACTTCATTGGTCGGATGATCGACGACTTCGGCAGCTTCTGTGAGGCGCACAACCCCGAAGTGGATTTGCAAGATTTTCAACGCGCGTGGCAAGAGCGCATTGATGCCGACGATGTTGACGTCACCGAGTTTTTGCCCCATTACTCCGGATCTCCCCTGATCACTGGCGGCATTGGTGGAGCCTCTGGCGCACGAGGGAAACACGATTTCCACGCTCGTGCCGGCCACCATTTGGCGCCACAAGATCTGCCAGACGGATCAGACCTGTGGGATCACCTGGGACGCCAATTCGTATTGCTCGAATTCACGCCGCAGCTGGATGTGGCGTCGGAGTTCACGCGCGCGGCGCAGGACATGGGGATCCCATTCAAAGTGGTGCATCAACCTTCAGACGCATTGATCAAGGCCTACGGTTCAGACCGGGTGTTGGTGCGTCCTGATTTGTTCGTGGCATGGACCTCCAGTCACTCTGCCACAGCTCCCGAAGTCTTGGCACGCTCGATCGGTGCGCCGGTTACTGTGCCGGCGTGACCCATCAGCCCACGTAGTGGACGAAGCGAGCGTTGTCTTCGCGCACCGACTTCACATGGTTGGCCACGAAGCCATCGTCCGGGTAACCCATGGCGATACAGATCATGATGATCTGATCCTCGGGAATACCCGCGTGCTCGTGCACCACTGCCGATTGCATGATGCCTTGGCCGTTGATCACGCATCCCAAACCACGCTCCCACGCCGCCATCACGATGGCGTGTGAGAAAGCACCCAGATCAAACTGACTGATGGCGGCAGGTTCCAGATACCGGTCGTAGGTCAGAACCAGGGACACGGGCGCATCAAACTGACGAAAGCCCCGCATCACCCAATCTTGGCGGCGTGCTTTGTCATCGCGTGCAATCCCCATCGCATCGAACAGTTGAATCGCAATGTCGATTTGGCGCTGGCGATGAGCCCCCTCGTACCTTTCGCTCATCGGAAAATCCCGCTTGGGCGGTACCCCATTGAGCATGTTTTCGGTGTTGCCTCGGCGAATGCGCTCAAGGGGCTCACCCGAAACAACGTAGACCCTCCACGGCTGCGTGTTCATGGACGATGGCGCCCACTTGGCCACCTCAATGATCTCCTCGATGACCTCCCTCGGTACGGGATCTGGTTTGTAGCCGCGAATGCTTTTGCGCGCCTTGATCAGTTCAGAAAATTCCATATCGCCTTTTGCCTTTGTTGCCTATGCGCTCACTGCGCTTCATACCGCCCGGTTCCATCGGCACTGAGGCCGATGCATCAAACAGAACCATCCACCATCACCTCGATCAGCTTCGTACCTGGCCTTGCAAAAGTAGCCTTCAAGGTGTCCAACAAATTTTGTCCGTCGGTGATGCGCATGGACTCCGCTCCGAGCGAGGCCGCCAGGTCTGCGTAGTGAATCGGTGGATCTTGAAAGTCCATCCCAACAAAATGTCGGCTGTTGTGAAACGCCAATAACCGCTGTTTGATGATTCGATAGCCGCCGTTGTTGATCAACACGACATTCAGATTCAACTTGTGGTGCGCAGCAGTCCACAGGGCTTGGATCGAATACATCGCGCTGCCATCACCCAGAAAACAAACCACCGGCCGATCCGGATTGGCCAAGCCGGTTCCTACCGAACCCGGCAGCGCCCAACCAATCCCGCCCGAAGCAAGCCCACTGAAGCCAAATCGATCTCGATAGGGCAACAGAGCTGGGATGTAGCGCGCCGCTGTCAACGACTCTTCAATGAAAATCGCTTCGCGTGGCAAGGCCTCAATGGTCTGCAACAACAACCAGTCAGGATCAATCGGTGACTGCCCTGCTCGGCTTGAAATTTGTGCCACCAGAGCGGCACGGCGCGTGGTCCAGTTGTCTCGCGACAAGGCCGATAAACGCGATTTCGCTCGCTGAGCCAACGCTTCCCCTCCAATGGACTGAAGCCGTGGAGTCAACGCCAGCAAGGTCTCTCGCACATCTGCCTTGATGGCAATCTCGGCGCCATAATTTTTACCCAAGTCCCCATCAACCAGTCCCACTTGCACGATTGGCATCCCTTTGGGCAAAGGCTCAACGGCGTCGTACACCGACATCCGAAGTGGATCAGCGCCCAACACAATCAACAAATCGTAAGGCTGGAGCGTGTCACGCACTTGGACTTGGTTGCGGGTCAAGGCACCCATGAAACAGGGATGCTCGGACAAAAAATGGGCACCATACGGCACGGTTTGCTGATACACCGGACAGCCCAGTGTTTCGGCGAATACAGCCGCCTCCTGCAACGCATCGCTCTTCACGATCTCGTCCCCCACGACGATCACCGGGTTGTGCGCAGCCAACAAGCGATGGGCCAGACCGGTGACAGCAGACGAACTCGGCGCGACACGGGCGTCAACCACCGTGCGCGTACCCAGATCCAGCTCCACTTCCGCATTCAAGATGTCACCTGGCAGCGAAATGAAGACAGGGCCGCTAGGCGGCGTGCGTGCGATTTTCGCGGCGCGCCTGATGATGCGGGGTAAGTCCTCCAATCGAGTGACCTCGATGGCCCACTTCACCAATGGCTCAGCCATGCGGACCAGTGAGTCGTACAACAGGGGCTCCATCAAACCATGGCCCTGCTCTTGCTGCCCCGCGGTCAATATCATGGGCGTTCCGGTGAACTTTGCGCTGTACAGCGCGCCCATCGCGTTGCCCAGACCCGGCGCCACGTGGACGTTGGCGGCAACCAATCGACCCGATGCCCGGCTGAACCCATCCGCCATGGACACCACCACGCCCTCTTGCATCGCCATCACAAACTGCATTTCGGGATGATCTTCTAGCGCGTACATGATTGGCAGCTCCGTGGTCCCCGGATTGCCAAACAAGTGGGTTACCCCTTCGTCTTTCAAGAGCGCTAAGAAAGCGGATCGACCTGACATCTTGGCCATTGAGACTCCTTCGTGAGATACCCGTCCAACGTGTCCATCCCGGAAGCACCAAGGATGGCTTTGATGGGTCCGAAGCTTAGGGCCAAGCGATCCTTTCGACTGTCGCTTGAGCACCAACACACCGAGCCGATGCAATACGGCCATGAGGGTCCACGCAGCGCGCAGTTTCTCCCTTTTCAAAGCTGAGTCGCGCTGGAATCACGATCCCCATTGAGTCAATTTCAAAATCGCGGTAACGTTACCCCATCGATTGTTCGGAAACTGCCCTTGCCCGCTCACCTGCCCGCTGCCCAATCTCCGATGTATGCCCTTGAAAAACTCGAGACGGGTGTTATCCATCTCGACGCCCGGCATCAGGTTGTCGCCATGAACGATTACGCTCGGGCCATTCTCCCAGTGGACAGCAAGAGGCCATTCAACCAACTCGTGACAGCGTTCCACCCCGAGCCGAGCCGAGCCAAAATCAATTTCCTCATTAACCAAGCGGACGCATCCAGTGTCGAGGCAGCCCATGCTGCGCCGATGACCATGATCATCAACATCCCGGAACAAATGCTGCTCATCCGCTTGAGCAGATTGACCAATGAGGCACAAGAGGTGACGGGATACGTCTTGGTATTTCACGATGTCACGGCGTTCACCGAAGCCAATCAAGAGAGCCAATCGGCACCCCAACCGACTGATCGCAAGACCACGCGAAAGCTGGGCCGAATTCCGCTGATCAGCGGCGCAAAAGTGCAGTTTGTTGAGGTGGACGACGTGCAATGCATTGAGTCTCACGGACACTCCAGCCGGGTCATCACCAGCAAGGGCGAACATGTGTCTAACCTCAGCATTGGTGATCTCGAGGCCCGGCTGGATTCGAGCAAATTCATGCGGGTGCATCGCCGCTATCTCGTCAATTTGCGCTGGGTTGAGGGCATCGACAAATCGGATCACCGCACCTACTTGCGCATCGCCGGCTCGGACACGCACCGCATTGCCGTGTCACGCAGCATCCAAACCAAGCTCAAGCAAGCTTTGGGTCTCTGAGTTAGACAAAATCTTCTAGGTGTTTTCCCTTGCTGCTTTTGGCGCGAGGAATAGCGCTTCGCGCTCAACAGGCGCCATTCGTGCGGGGAACCACGCCATTGGTGCATTTGTCCAACACAAATTGTCCAATCTATTTTGGATTTGTGGGTATTGCATGGACATTTCAGATGGCGTAACCTTTAGATGTCCTAGACAAACCATCAGGAGACTTCCAATGATTCCACCTCGGTTCGAATACCACGCCCCCACTTCCGTTGGCGATGCCGTTCATCTTTTGAACACCCTACAGGACGCGAAAATCCTCGCAGGCGGGCACAGTTTGCTTCCCATGATGAAGCTTCGATTTGCTCAGCCCGAACATTTGATTGACATCAACCGCATCCCCGAACTGAGGGGCATCCGCGAAGAAGGCGGCACTGTCGTCATCGGCGGCATGACCACAGAAAACGAACTGATCGCATCCCCCATCATCAACGCCAAGCTTCCCCTCTTGGCCGATGCCGCCAAACTGATCGCTGACCCGCAAGTGCGCAATCGCGGCACCATCGGCGGCGACATCGCCCACGGCGACCCCGGCAACGACCACCCTGCCCTGTCTTTGGCGATCGATGCCACTTTCTTGCTCCAAGGGCCCAACGGCAAGCGCACTGTGCCCGCAAGCGAGTTCTACTTTGGCACCTACATGACCGCGCTGGCCGAAAACGAAATCCTGTGCGAAATCCACGCGCCAGCTTTCCAACAAGGCACCGGGTACGCCTACGAAAAGCTCAAGCGCAAGACTGGCGACTGGGCCACCGCAGGATGTGCAGTCGTGATGCGCAAATCGGGCAATCAGGTCTCGCACCTTCGCATCACCTTAACCAACGTGGCGCCGACGGCTCTGCGCGCAGATGGCGCTGAGATCGCTCTGCTCAACAAGGAGTTCAACGCCGCCAACGTCTCTGCAGCAGCTGAGGCCGCTGCTGCGATCTGTGAACCTGCGGAGGACTTGCGCGGGGACGTCGAATACAAGACCGCAATGGCTGCCGAAATGGTGCGCCGTGCATTGAATGCTGCTTGGGCGCGTTGCGCTTGAAGTCAAAGGAGACACACATGGCTAAAAAACTGATTTCCGTCAACATCAATGGCAAGACAGAAGAACGCGCCGTCGAGCCACGCACACTGTTGATTCACTTCTTGCGTGAAGACCTCAACCTCACCGGTGCTCACATTGGCTGCGAAACCAGCCACTGCGGCGCTTGCACCGTGGACGTCGATGGTCAGTCTGTCAAATCCTGCACCCATCTGGCAGTGCAATGCGACGGCTCCAGCGTCAAAACTGTCGAAGGCTTGGCGCAAGCCGGTGCCCTTCACGCTGTGCAGCAGGCGTTCTACGAGGAGCACGGATTGCAGTGCGGCTTCTGCACGCCAGGCATGTTGATGCGGGCCTACCGCTTCTTGCAAGACAACCCGAACCCCACGGACGAAGAAATCCGCATGGGCATGAGCGGCAACCTCTGCCGTTGCACGGGCTACATGAACATCGTTAAAGCTGTGAAATCCGCGGCAAAAAAGCTGCAACAAGCTGAAACCGCCGCCGCATAAGCGACGCATCAACCGGAGACACCAACATGAATGCACCCGCAGACAGCAAAGAAGCACGCGAACTCGCACTGGCCGGCATGGGTCAATCGCGCTTGCGCAAAGAAGACGCTCGATTCATCCAGGGCAAAGGCAACTACGTCGACGACATCAAGATGGCAGGGATGCTGCACATGGATATCGTGCGCTCGCCCATCGCCCACGGCCGAATCAAGTCCATCAACAAAGAAGCCGCATTGGCCATGCCCGGTGTTCACGCCGTCTTGACCGCTGACGACCTCAAGCCCCTCAAGCTCCACTGGATGCCCACCCTGGCCGGCGACGTCGCGGCGGTGTTGGCGGACGAAAAGGTCCACTTCCAAATGCAAGAGGTGGCGATCGTCATCGCTGACGACCGCTACATTGCGGCCGACGCCGTGGAAGCAGTCGAAGTCGAGTACGAAGAGCTGCCCGTGGTGATGGACCCTTATGCTGCCTTGGCACCCGATGCGCCTGTGTTGCGCGAGGACTTGGCTGGCAAGACCGAAGGCGCCCACGGTGCCCGTGAGCATCACAACCACATTTTCACCTGGGATGCAGGCGACAAGGCTGCAGCGGACGCCGCGTTTGACGCGGCGCCCATCAAGGTGTCCCAGCACATGTACTACCCCCGTGTGCACCCTTGCCCACTCGAGACCTGCGGCTGCGTCGCCAGTTTCGATCCAATTCGCGGCGAGCTCACGACCTTCCTGACCAGCCAAGCACCCCACGTGGTTCGCACGGTCGTCTCCATGCTGTCCGGCATTCCTGAGTCCAAGGTTCGCATCGTGAGCCCAGACATCGGTGGCGGCTTTGGCAACAAAGTCGGCATCTATCCAGGATATGTGTGCGCCATCGTGGCCTCCATCGTTTTGGGTCGCCCCGTCAAATGGGTTGAAGATCGCATCGAAAACATCTCAACGACAGCCTTCGCCCGTGACTATCACATGGACGGCGAGCTGGCCGCGACTGCCGACGGCAAGATCTTGGGCTTGCGCGTCAACGTCGTCGCTGATCACGGCGCATTCGACGCTTGTGCTGACCCCACCAAGTTCCCTGCTGGACTTTTCCACATCTGCTCAGGCTCATACGACGTGCCCGCAGCCCACTGCTCAGTCAAAGGCGTTTACACGAACAAAGCGCCTGGTGGCGTGGCGTACCGCTGCTCATTCCGAGTAACCGAAGCGGTGTACCTGATCGAACGCATGGTCGACGTGTTGGCTCAAAAGCTCGGCATGGACAAGGCCACGATCCGGGAGAAGAACTTCATCAAGAAAGAACAGTTCCCGTACACCAGCGCATTTGGTTTTGAATACGACAGTGGCGACTACCACACCGCGCTGAAAAAGGTGCTGGACGCTGTGGACTACCCAGCGCTGCGTGCCGAGCAAGCGGCCAAGCGAGCCGACCCCAACAGCCCAACCTTGATGGGTATTGGCTTGGTGACTTTCACCGAAGTCGTGGGTGCTGGTCCCTCCAAGATGTGTGACATCTTGGGTGTCGGTATGTTTGATTCTTGCGAGATCCGCATTCACCCCACAGGCAGTGCCATAGCTCGCATGGGCACGATCACGCAGGGACAGGGTCACCAGACCACCTATGCGCAGATCATTGCCACCGAGCTCGGTATTCCAAGCGAGGTGATTCAAGTCGAAGAAGGCGACACCAGCACCGCGCCTTATGGCTTGGGCACTTATGGCTCACGCTCCACCCCGGTTGCGGGTGCGGCGATTGCCATGGCCGCGCGCAAAATCCACGCCAAAGCACGCAAGATCGCAGCGCACATGCTGGAAGTCAACGAAAGCGACTTGGATTGGGAAATCGACCGATTCAAAGTCAAGGGCGATGACAGCAAATTCAAAACCATGGCCGATGTGGCATGGCAGGCATATCACCAGCCACCCGAGGGTGTGGAGCCTGGGTTGGAAGCAGTGCATTACTACGACCCCCCCAACTTCACCTACCCCTTCGGTATTTACTTGTGTGTGGTCGACATTGACCGTGCAACGGGTGAGACCAAAGTACGCCGTTTCTATGCGCTGGACGACTGCGGCACACGCATCAACCCCATGATCATCGACGGTCAGATCCACGGTGGCTTGACCGAAGGTTTTGCGGTCGCCATGGGGCAGCAAATGCCGTTTGACGCGCAAGGCAACTTGTTGGGCAACACGCTGATGGACTACTTCTTGCCCACCGCAGTGGAAACCCCGCATTGGGAAACCGACCACACGGTCACGCCAAGCCCCCATCACCCAATTGGTGCCAAAGGCGTCGCTGAATCGCCTCACGTGGGTTCTATTCCCACGTTCACCTCTGCCGTGGTGGACGCGTTCTCGCACGTTGGTGTGACGCACCTCGATATGCCCCACACGTCTTTCCGTGTCTGGAAGGCACTCAAAGAGCACAAGCTCGCTTTGTAAAGGTTGCTTCATGGAAGTCAAATTAGAGAAACAATATCCGCTGGCTGTCGACAGCGCCCGAGCGTGGGCGTTGTTGTCAGACCTCGAGGCGACGGCGGGCTGTATGCCTGGCGCTGCCATCACAGAGAAGCTGTCTGACACGTCGTTCAAAGGCGGCGTGAAAGTGAAAGTGGGCCCAGCCACCGCTCAGTTTGCTGGGCTGGTTGATGTGCTCGAGGTCGACGCTGCGGCCCGCAAGGTCGTGATGCGTGGCAAGGGCGCTGACAAAGGCGGCTCCTCTGCCAGCATGGACCTGACCGCGGTGATCGAGGACGATCCCAACAATCCTGCTGCTTGCGTGCTCAACGGTACGGCAGAGGTCATCGTCAACGGCAAGTTCGCTCAGTTTGGCGGGCGCATGATGGTCCAGGTTTCAGAGATGATCTTGGGTCAGTTCGTGGGCAACTTCCAAACCGCGGCACAGGCCCTGACCCCTCAAGGGGGTGCAGCCACTGCGACTGCCGGTGCCTCAGCACCTGCAAGCTCGGCGCCGGCAAGTGCGGCGCCTGCTGCAGGCAAGGAAATAGACGGACTCGCCATCGTTTGGGCGCTCATCAAGGGCTGGTTCTCTGGCCTCTTTGGTAAGCGGGCCTAAAGCTAGGCCATGGTCATGCCGACGACGCCACCCTTTGCTGCACCTGCGGACTTGCGCATGGCGCTTCAAGTTGCAGGTTATCTCGCAGACGATGACTTAGCGACGGCGGCATGGCTGGCACAGGGACTGGAGAGGCCCCTGTTGCTCGAAGGCGATGCTGGCGTGGGTAAAACCGCGCTGGCAGCCGCCTTGGCACAGGTGCATGGGGCCAAGCTGGTTCGGCTGCAATGTTTCGAAGGGCTCGATATGGCGCAAGCCGCCTACGAGTGGAACTACGGCAAGCAGCTGCTCAGCCTTCGCGCAGATGGCAACAGCAACAGCACCAATGACGTCTTCAACAGCGAGTTCTTGCTCGAGCGACCCTTGCTGCAGTCGATCCGCCAGGATGGTCCTTGCGTTTTGCTGATCGACGAAGTGGACCGAGCCGATGAAGCGTTTGAGGCCTTTTTATTAGAAGTGCTGGCTGAGTTCCAAATCACCGTGCCCGAACTGGGCACCATCCAAGCTACCCACATTCCGCAAGTTGTTTTGACTTGCAACGGGACGCGCGAATTGTCTGACGCCCTGCGTCGCCGCTGTCTCTATCACCACTTGGATTACCCTTCCCTGGCTCGCGAGATCAGCATTGTTCAAAGTGCCTTGCCCGACGTCGACCGGCGCCTGGTCGAAGAAGCAACGGCGTTTGTGCAGCGTTTGCGAGGCCAAGATCTCGCCAAAACACCCGGCATCGCGGAGACCCTCGATTGGATCAAGGCACTGCACAAGCTTAACGTTCACTTGAGCACCGACGACACTGAGTCCATCTTGACCACCATGGGATGCTTGCTCAAGACACGGGAAGATCGATTTCAACATGGCGCCGACAGCGTTCGCGCATTGCTGGAGGGCAAGCGGCATCAGGGCGTGGCTCCCGGCCAGCACAGCGTACCCAGCCACTGACCCATGTCTGCCAACGCCGTCGACACCCCTCACCTGCTTGGTGCCAGTTGGCCCACCGAGCGCCTAGCGGGTTTTGCCGGTCTCTTGCGAGATCAGGGCATGGCAGTCGGGCCAGCTGAGCAGCAAGCCATGTGGCGTGCAGTCGACTTGCTTGATGCACTCAAGCCTCGTCAAATTTCAGCTGCTTGGCGTGCCATCGCTTGCAAAACACCGCGCGACTGGCGGCAGTGGGATGAACTCTTTCAGCGCTACTGGTTCCCGCACCAATTGCGAGGACAAACGCGGGTCAGTGGTCAAACCAGACCACGGCGCGATTTGCGCCAAATGGTACAAACGATGCGCGAGCAAATGGAGGGGCAAAGTCTGCCTCCCCAATCGTCGGGTCAACCCAGCGCCTCTGCAGACCAATCGGGACAAGGCAACGATGACTTGCCGGCATCGAACCGCGCACAAGGCGGCGCGAGTCAAACCGATGCCATGGACGACCGCAGTGGCTTGCAATGGATGCCTCAAGACCTGGTGGCACTTCGCCTGTTGGCATCCCGCGTGATGAAGCGGCTGCAACCCCACGCCACACGGCGCTGGAAGACCCAAGCGCATGGCCGCAAACTGGGTCTAAGACAAACCTTGCGACAAAGCGTTTCCTTGGGCGGTGTACCGCTACGACCCGCCTGGTTGAGCCCCCAAACTCGCGCGCCCAAGCTGTTCATCTTGGTCGACGTGAGCCGCTCGATGGAGAGCCATGCTGCGTTCTTTTTGCGTGTGGCCAAGGCTTTCGCACAGGTCGGCGATGCTCGCGTCTTTGTTTTTCATACCCGCATCGCGGAGGTCACCTCCTTGATGTACTCAGACAGTGCAGCGGTACAAGAGAAGATCAACGCTGTGACCGCTGGCTTTGGTGCGGGCACCCGCATTGCACTGAGCTTGCACGAGTTTGCTCGCCACCACGCGAGAGGCCAACTTGCCCGCAACAGCAGAGTTTGGATATTTTCAGACGGCTTCGATACCGAAGCGCCCGAGGCGCTGAGCGACAGCATTCGCGCCATCAGGGCGCGGGGCGCACGACTCGACTGGTTTCACCCCACCCGACAGGCATCGGCTGCTGAATCGCTCAAATTGGCTCGCCCATTGATCCATCAATTTCACCCCTTGGCTCAGCTCGCAGACCTGCGCGCGGCAGCCCAAACGCTGGTCTAACCACGACACGGAGTTCTCATGACACGACACACATGGTTTGAAGATGTGCAAAGACTGAAACAGTCTGGTCAAGCATTTGCAATGGTGACCGTGTTGCGCGCCCAAGCGCCAACCTCTGCCAAGCCTGGCGATAAGGCGCTGGTCACCGCTGACGGACAGATTCGCGGATGGATCGGCGGTGGATGCGCCCAACCATCCGTCATCCGCACGGTTCGCCAAGCGCTGGCAGATGGCCAAAGCCGGGTGATTCGCATTGCCGCAGCATCGACCAGTGAAGAGCGGCAGCTGGAGGACGTGCTCGAATTTGGCATGACTTGTCATTCGGGCGGTACGCTCGAGTTGTTCATCGACCCCGTCCTGCCCGCACCCAAACTGGTTGTTTTTGGAGACTCGGCGGTGGCCCGCAGCTTGTGCGACTTGGCGCCCCGCGTGGGACTTGACGTCGCATTGGTCGCACAAGGCGCTCAAGCTGATGACTACCCGAGCGCACTAGAAGTGCTCCCCAGTGACGAGCCCAGCAGCCTGCAACCTCATTTGAACCATGCGCAGTTGGTGGTGATTGCCACGCAAGGACGCCGAGACATGCAAGCCCTGGAAGCCGCTTTGGCCCTCCAAGCGCAACACATCTGGCTGGTCGCTAGTCACCGCAAGGCTGGCGTGTTGTTGCAACAGTTGAAATCCAGCGGCCACGCGCCGGAGCAAGTGGATCGCATCGTGGCTCCGGCAGGGGTACCGATTGGCGCAAAAACCCCAGAAGAGATTGCCCTCTCCGTGTTGGCGACAGTGGTCGCAGGCCGCCGCCAAGTTGCCCAGACTGAACCGGTCGGCGCACGCCAAGCCAACGCCATGGCTGAGCCAGCGTTGGCCACATCTGCGGTCGGTGGCAGTTGTTGTAGCTTGGCCGATGGCGGCGATGCGCCACCTGAAAAGACACCGGTGACCACCGATGCCTCACCCAACGTGGGAGAATCTGCCAGTGGGTGGCGCGGAAAATGGGACTCGATTGCCGAGCGATTTTCCAACACACCACCATCATGTTGTGGCGGAGGACGTTGATATGGGATGCATTCTCAAGGGCGGCGGCGGCTTATACAGCCGAGTGATTGTTGGCGCCGTGCTGCTGGCCGCAGGCGAAGGGCGTCGCATGGGCGGCAAGCCCAAATCGCTTTTGGAGTTGGGCGGCGTTTCGCTGATCCGGCGCCAGCTGATCGCGCTGTCAGGCGCGGGCGTTGATGAGCTCGTCGTGGTGCTGGGACATTACGCAGATGACATCGAACCCCAAGTGCGTGAATTCCCCGTCACGATCGTGCGCAACCCCGATCCCAGCGCAGGACAAATCTCTTCGTTGCGCTGCGGTCTGGCGGCCCTCACAGGCAAATTGGATGCGGTCATGATCGCACTGGCAGACCAGCCACTGATCAACGCACAAGACGTATCAGACTTGATCGGCGCCTACAAAAAACGCCCTGAATCCGCTCAAGTCGTGTATCCCGAGTACGAGGGACAGCGTGGCAACCCGGTCATCATCTCGGCGGATGTCAAAGATGCGATCCTCAATGAAGGCGCCAATGTGGGCTGCCGCCAATGGCAAGCTGCCCACCCAGACCAGGTGCACGTCTGGCCATCGCCCAACCGCCGTTACGTCACCGACGTCGACTCAGTTGAGGACATCGCGGCGCTGAAGGAACGCACGGGACATCAATTGGTCTGGCCCAGCGCGTGGCAAGCGACCACTGCATGAGTCTCCCGACACAAGATCTACACAGCCTTTGGGCAACACCAGTGGGGGTGCATCAGTGCCCCCAAGCGGCAGACATCAATCCCCTTTTGGTGCGGGTCTTCAGAGCCATGAAGGCGACCGATGCACAGGCCGATCCGGATGCTTGTTTTTATGCGAGCAAGGACGATTTGTTGCGCCGCGTCTCCATCCCCGAGTGGAAAATCTTGGTTCAGTTCATTGTGGACAGCCTGCGAAAAACAGTGGTCCAGGCCAACCACGGCATCTGGCCCGATGGGGCGCCGGGTTTTCATATGGCCATCGAAGGCATCTGGTTTCAAATCAGCAATCAAGGTGCCCACCATGACGTCCACACCCACGGCAACTGCTCATGGTCCGGCGTCTATTGCGTGCAAGTCGACGCCCCTGAGACGCGCACCCAACACCCCACCTTAAAAGCGCACAACGGTGTCACGCGTTTTTATGGCCCACACTTCAACCGCCTGGGTGGCGCGCACATGGACTTTGGCAATGCCTACCTCCAAGCGGCGCACGTGGATGTGATGCCGATTCCCGGACAGCTCGTGGTGTTTCCGTCCTGGTTGCCCCACCAGGCCATGCCCTACTCTGGCGTCGATGACCGCATCATTGTGTCTTTCAATGCCAGCATCCATGCCGAATCAGGCAGCGATGCACTCAGACCTTACAGCGGGACTTGATTCAATACGAAAGCGGGGCGCTCAATCGCGCACTGGTTGACCAGCGACCACACCTTGTTCCAGCAACGCTTTGATTTGTTCGTCATTCAGCCCAATCCGCCGCATCACCTCTAGCGTGTCCTGGCCCAGTTCAGGCGCGTTTCGGCGGTGACTACCTGGCGTTCGGGATAGCTTGGGCACAATGCCAGGCACGTCCACTTGGTCGCCATCATCCAAGGTGATCCTCTGAATCATGCCCCTGGCTTGGTAGTGCGGATCATTGGCGATGTCAGCAACGTTGTAAATTTTGCCGCCGGGTACGGAAGCTGAGTCCAGCGCCGCCATCACCTCATCCACGCTGCGTTGTGCGGTCCACTCACCAATCGCTGCGTCCAACTCGGCGACCCGCTTCACCCGTCCTGCGTTGTCCGCGAGGGCCGGATCATTGGCCAAGTCTGCACGCCCAATCACCATCATCAGACGTTTGAAGATGCTGTCCCCATTGCCCGCGACCAAGGCATATTGGCCGTCGGCACAACAATATGCATTGGTCGGCGCAATGCCCGGCAAAGCGCTACCCGCTGCTTCACGCACAGCGCCAAACGCACTGTACTCGGGCAACAAACTCTCCATGCAATTGAACACCGCCTCATACAGGGCAACGTCGATCACCTGCCCTTGCCCTGAGCGTTGTCGCTCAATCAGGGCCATCAAAATACCAATCACACCGTGCAAGGACGCCAAGGTGTCACCGATCGAAACGCCCACGCGTACAGGCACACGCCCCGGCTCAGCCGTCAAGTGGCGCAGACCACTCATCGCCTCAGCCACCACGCCAAAACCGGGCTTATCGCGGTAGGGCCCGGTTTGACCATAGCCGCTGATGCGCAGCATCACCAACTGCGGATTGATCGCTTGCAGATCATGCGGCCCCAAGCCCCAGGCCTCCATGGCACCGGGACGAAAGTTTTCGATCAACACGTCCGCATCAGCGACCAGTTTGCGCACGATGTCTTGGCCGGCTGCTTGCCGCAAATCGAGCGCAACGGATTGCTTGTTGCGCGACTGCACCTGCCACCAGATCGAGGTATTCCCCTTCATTAGGCGCCAGCGACGCAAAGGATCACCCGCTCCCGGTGACTCGATCTT
Organism: uncultured Burkholderiaceae bacterium; assembly: GCA_964478285.1. Classification (GTDB taxonomy): domain Bacteria; phylum Pseudomonadota; class Gammaproteobacteria; order Burkholderiales; family Burkholderiaceae_C; genus RS62. The sequence continues at coordinate 33,625 of CAYZHE010000009.1, read as the reverse complement.
GATCACCTCCGCACCAAAATCAGCCAGCGTCTTGGCCGCAAAAGGACCCGCAATCAACTGCCCCAATTCGATGACTTTGATGCCTTGCAGTGGACCAACAGGCGCATCAGAGCCTGTGCCATCGCCTCCAACTTGTGCTGTCATCAAGCTGCTCCGAACTTGCCGTTTGTCATCAGAGTCAGGCCGCGGGTGCGCGGTAGAACTCAGGGAATATGGCGTTGTCGGAGGGATGTTTTCCGGGCTCAACCCGGACTTCGGCGGGATTCACGCTGGGGTCAGTGCCTGGCCGAGGATCCCAGACAGCATCGTCGCCAAGCCAACGCGTCGATATGGCGAATCGGTCTTGCGTCGCCGACTGATTGCCCGGCGCACCGTGCAACGTCCAAGCGGAGAACACCACCGCATCGCCTGGCTCCATGTCGTTGTAGCCCACGATGTCGTAGGCACTGCGATCAGCTTCAATATCCGGACACGGAACGCCCTCACCTTGGCCCGTCCAACTGTTCACTTTGGCGCCAGATGCGCCAAAAGCCTCAGGCAAATAGAACTGATCTGTCTTGTGTGACCCCCGAACAAACTCAGGCGCGCTGCTGTTGACCGAAACGGGCGTCAGGGCTAGCCAAATCGACGCGATTTGTTTGCCTCGAAACGGCCAGTACGGTACATCTTGGTGCCACGGCGTTGGGGTGGAGGTATTCACTTTCTTGACCAACAAATGGTCAAAATAAAACCGGGCTGTGCAGCTTTGCATGGCTTGTGCTGCGATCCGCGCACAACCAGAGTCGCGGATAAATTGGTAGATCAAATCATTGTTGCGCCACAGATAGCGGTCGGTGAACAAGCGATTTTCTCGCGCCCCTGGGCTTGCATCGTTGGCCAGCTTGCTGGGGTTGGAAAGCTGTTGCTGGCCAAACGCCAGCAGGCGCTCGACCCATATGGGATCAACGGCATTTTTCACGAGCACGACGCCATCATCTCGATAGCGTTGCAGCTCATCTGGGCTCAATTGGCGTTGGTGCATGGTTCGTTGCTCTGGACAAGTGAAAAGGAAATGTTCGATGCGAGTTTTATAGCGGAACCGGATCGAACCGCAAAGGCGGGGGTGTCACGTCAGCGCGACGCGCTCAAAGATCGCAGCAAGCCCTTGACCCCCGCCGATGCACATGGTTTCTAGAGCGTATCGGCCTTGTCTGCGTTCAAGCTCACGCAACATGGTGGCGAGAATCCGCACACCCGTGGCACCAACGGGGTGCCCCAGAGAAATGCCCGAGCCATTCACATTCAGACGGTCGTAATCACCCGCATCAAAGCCCAAAGCGCCTGTGCACGCCAACACCTGTGCTGCAAAAGCCTCATTGAGCTCAATCAGGTCAAGATCTTTCAACGCCAAGCCTGTGCGCTTCAACACCTGCTGCGTCGCCGGTACGGGACCGATACCCATGCGCTCAGGCTCGACGCCCGCCACTGACCAAGACACCAAGCGTGCCAAGGGGCGCAGACCGAGCGCCGCAGCCTTTTCTGGCGTGGTCACGATACACGCCGCAGCGCCATCGTTTTGCCCGCTGGCGTTACCCGCTGTGACAGTCGACTCGGCATCCAGCTTCAAGCGCACGGGTGTGAGCGCCGCCAAGCTCTCCATGGTGGTGTCCGCGCGCGGGTGTTCATCCACCATCAACAGCTCTTGACCCTTGCGGCCTTGGACAGTGACTGGCACGATCTCTTGGGCAAAGACACCGCGCTGTTGTGCTGCGACCGCGTTGGCGTGCGAGCGCACGGCGAGTGCGTCTTGGGCCTCGCGGCTGACCTTGAATTCACGGCGCAAGTTCTCTGCTGTCTCCAACATGCCGCCCGCAACTGGGTGATACCGACCACCCGAGGTGATCCGGCCCCGCGCAATGCGATCCCACAAGGGTTGCGAGTCGCCTTTCAAGCCAAAACGACCACCCAACACGTAATGCTCGGCTTGACTCATGCTATCCACACCACCCGCGATCACCAGATCTGCCGCACCAGTTTGCACACGCATGGCTGCATCAATCACCGCCTGCAAGCCGGAGCCGCAACGGCGATCAATCTGCAAGCCTGGAATGTGCGTTCCGAGACCCGCGTCAAGCGCCGCAACTCGACCGATGGCTGGCGCCTCACCGTTGGGATAGCACTGGCCAAAAATCACGTCATTGACCTCATCGCCAGTGATACCAGTGCGGCTCACCAATGCGCGCAACACGGTCTCCGCAAGGTGGGTGGCTGTGACGCTTTTGAACATGCCGCCATAACGGCCTACTGGCGTTCGAATCGGTTCGCAAATGACAGCTGATCGCATGAGAGTCTCGCTTTCGATGGATTCCATAGACGAACCCCGATCATGCCGCGACTCTCAGCGCCGAGGAGTGATGCCTGCGACAGTCGCAGCGCCCTCTCAGGGTGACTACTTGGGCTGCTTGGATCCGGCAAACAACCGCGACAACCTCGCGATCTGGGTCGCATGGTGCGTCACCGTCTCTTGAGCCACCGGCGGCGATTGATCGCGCGACACGATGTAAATACCAGACACGATGATGATGGTGGCTCCCACCAGCGTGTGCAAAGCTGGGGACTCACTAAAAAAGAAATAGCCCAGCAAGACTCCCCAGATCATTTGGGAATACTGCATAGGCGCGATGATCACAGCCCGACCGCGCCGATAGGCTTGGATCGTCAGAACACCCGCGGTAACGGACATGACCGCAATCGCAGCGGTTATACCTAGGTGACCCAGCGCCATGGGGCGATACACCGTCGGAAGCAGCAACGCCATGACCAGCAAAGTCGTCATCATCGGGTAGAGAAGCAGCACAACCGATCGCTCAGTACTGCCGATTTTTCGAACCAGGACTGAATTCATGGCACTGACCACAGAGGCCGTCAAAGCGGCCAAGTGGCCCAACGTGATCCCCTGAGCCTTGGGTTGGAGCACCACGATCACGCCAACAAATCCGAGGGCCACTGCGACCCAACTGGCCAAGTCCACGCGTTCCTTCAAAAAAGGACCTGACAGCGCCGTGACCACCAAAGGCGCTGTGAACAGCAAGGCATACGCCTGGCCCATGGGCAAAGTCTGAAAGGCATAAAAAGCGGTCAATACGTTGAGCGCCATGGCCACCGAGCGAAACCCAACCGCCCACGGGTTGGCGGGCTTCAGACTCTGCAGTTGACGACTGCCAACCAGCCAGATAGAGAACACCGGAAAGGTGAACAGACTCGCAAAGAAAATGATCTGAACCACCGAGTACGTTTGACCCAAATACTTGATCAGCGCGTCGTGTATTGAATAAATCGCAAGCGCAATGAGCGCGATAGGCACAGCATGGAGGGGCATGATCGAGTGGTCAGAATGTTCGCTGAAAACGCGAACGCCCACAAATCATACCGAGGACAACGCTCAAAGCGGCGCCGCTGGACACACATTTTCTTGGGTCAGCGCCGCCTGGGTGGTGGCAACCGGGTCAACCCCATCCCTGCCCCTGCACCTGCCGCCAGCGAGCCACTGCCCCATCGGCGCAACGGGGAACCGGTGCACACGCCCCTCTCACGAACCCGGAAACAGCATGGAAGCTCACTCAGAGCTGTCCCCGCCTCGTGAGAAAAGCCTGCGTTCAAGCCAGGGCCGCCAGCGCCTTTTCTACAGCTGCCTTGGCGATTTCGAGGTTCTTGCGCTCCCCTGCCAGATACATCCGACCCGATGCGCCAATCATCGAACACTCCACCAACGTGTTTTCGGGTACCGCCTTCTCTGACTCATTGCCCATCACAGCGCCATACAGCGCTGGTGCGACCTCCATGATCAACATGCTCTGTCCGGGCATGATCATGTTGGCTTGGCGCGCCCGATTGATCATCACTGCGTGTTGATCGGTGATGTCATCGATGATGTCGCTGTACAAAATCTGCGGCGGCAGTACCTCAGCCTCAGTCGTGCCCAAGCCTTTGAGCATGGCTTGCTTGCCGCGCTCAAGCAACGCCAAGTCGTTGCTGTGCAGCTCCATGACGCCAAATTGACGCTCGACCGCCAACATCCCCGGCACCAAGTCCGGTTCACTGCGCAGTGCGGTATCGATGATGCGCTGAATGGCCATGCCAGGCGCCACCTCGACCAACAAGGAGTGAGCCCCCTCCATGGGCACGTAACCACGTGCCCCCACAGGAGAGCTCATCCACGCTGCAAATTGCCTTTGCAAATCCGTCAAAGTCAGACAGACGCGCAACTGCGTGGGAGATGCAGGGGCCGCGCTCGGCGCCGCTTTCTTTGCGGGTTTGGTTGCCATGGTTTACTTCTTTTCAAAAGCCTTTACGACATCAGCGTGCGGACGTGGGATCACGTGAACGGACACCACCTTACCCACTGCAGAGCCTGCCTCAGCGCCCGCCTCAGTTGCTGCCTTCACGGCTCCAACGTCGCCAGTCACCGTGACTGCGACCAGGCCACCGCCCACTTCTCTGCTTCCAGCCAAGGTCACATTGGCGGCCTTCACCATGGCATCCGCAGCTGCGTAGGCAGCCACAAAACCTTGCGTTTCAATCATTCCAATAGCTTGCGACATGTTGTGCTCCTTTAAATGAAAAATGTCACTTCGAAATCAATCCAGCGCCTCAGACGCCGTCAACCACACCAACCACCAGGGTGTCCACCACTGGTATCTGTTGTTCAAACCACCGGGCAACCATGTCGCCCTGGCAAATCAACACACGCTCACCCTCCCCGCAGCCAAGCGTGTCCAAGGCCACCACCTCCTCGCCCTTGGTTCCATCCAGTCGGACCTGCAACAAGGCGCCGCTGGGCAGCTCCGCCAAACGCTTGGTGGCCCAGACTTTTCCAATCACAACGCCAGTCCTCATGATTCACTCCTTTGCACTTGCACTTTGTTTTGACGCAACCAATCACGCACCTGTGGCGTCAACACGGCATCGATGTCCAGCAATATGGTGCTGTCTTTGGGAATCTTGGCGGCTTGGATGCGCGCCAAGGTGATCACGCCACCCAGCGCTGGAGCCAGGGCACGCGATTTCGGTGATGACTGGGGCTCAGCATGGTCCTCGGAGCCCGAGTGACAGGCGCAGCCGTCATAGTTGCCATGCAACACCCTCACACGCATTGAACCAACCCCATGACCGAGCTGATCTGCCAGCAGCGGGTTGCTGCCCACCTCGCGGATCAACTTGACCAAGGCAGCGATATCGGCCTCAGACTGAACCGTGAGCAACGGTCCTTCAGCCTGCGCCGCCAGCTTGAGCTCGGCGCGCACTTGATCGCGCAACGACTGCTGATCGCTCATCCACGACCCCCAGCCAAGTTCTGCAGGGTCTCGATCGCTACCTCAGCTGCCGTTCGGACATCAGACTCTGCACCCGCGAGATACAAACGTCCTGCAGCGCCCATGAATCGGCAATCCACCAATTTCACATTGCTCGCCTTTTCGGCCTCATTGGCGGCAATCAACGCATAGGCTGCGGGCTGCATCTCCAAAATGAACAACGACTCGCCCGGCAACAACATACTGCCAGCCTTGCTCCGGTTGATCAGGAACGAGTGATAACCGTCAACGCGGTCGACAATCCGATTGGCCAAAATCTCGGGCTTGATGGCGTCACTCTCTTTAGCGCCCATCGCTGCCAACAAAGCCGCACCAGCCGATTGAACCGATGCTGCATATTTGGAATGAAACTCCAGATAGCCAAACTGACGCTCCACCACCAAGACACCTGGCTTGACATCGTCGTGCTTGAGCGCCACATCCGTCAGCCACTCGACGTCCATGCCTGGCGCCACTTCCACAGTGAGCGATGCCTCGTTGGCTCTCGGCAAATAACCCCGGCAGGTCGCACCGATCAGACTCATCAATTGAGGCTGCAATCGGTCGAGAAAAACATATCCGCGCAACTTAGCCATACATCACCTTTGCTTGTGCATTTCTGCGATTTCTTCTTGAATGATTCGACGCGTCACCGAAGCGCCTGCCAGCCCACCGCCCTCGGGCAAGGGAAAGGCAACGCGCTTGTAATCCAGCCAGGGGTCAATGCCCATGTTCACACCCAGCGAACTCTTACCGGCGTATCCCGTACCCACGGTGAATGTGTAAGGCAGCCCAGTCTCCGTCCCGGTCGCACCGTTGGTTGTGACACCGTTCACCACCACGCGGTAGTAATCCAGCGCGCCCGCCCAATAGACCGCCTGGCGCTCACAGGTGCTGTGAATGCCAGCGGTATGTCCTGCGCCGCCGCGCTTGAGCATCCAGCGAGCCACATCAATCGCATCGTCAATATCGCTGACACACACGACGCCGAGGACCGGCGACAACTTTTCCTTCAGCATCGAATGCCCCTCAACTGCGGCAAAGGCAGCCACCAGGGTGCGACAGTTGCTCGATGTTGAAAAGCCGGCGCCTTGAGCAATGACGCAGGCATCGCGCCCGACCACTTTGGCGTTGAAACCGCCGTTGGGATAGACATAGCGCGTCAATGCCTCTGATTGCTCTGGCGTACAAACATGGGCGTTGGCACGCGCACAGGCCTGCAAAAACGCCTTGAACACGCTCTCATGAACCAACGCCACGGAGGGGCTGGTGCAGGCCGATCCGTTATCAAAATGTTTACCAGCAATGATCTGTTCCGCTGCGGTAGTCACATCGGCCGAAGCGTCTACATACACGGGCGTATTGCCGGAACCGACGCCGACAGTTGGATTGCCACTGCGATAGGCCGCTCTGACCATCGGCGTGCCACCAGTGGCGACGATGAGATCAGTCTCCTCGTGTTGCATCATCGCCTCGGTCGCAGCAAGTGTGGGCTGCTGCTGGATCTGTATCCAGTCTTGCGGCGCACCGTGTTTCACGCCCAAGTCATGCATCTCCCGAACGGCCTCACTGCACACCGCCAAAGCCACAGGGTGCGGGCTCACGACGATCGCATTTCGGCTGAGCATCGCCAACAGCCCTTTGAAAATAATGGTCGCAACTGGCGAGGTTGAATTCGACAGCGCGACAACCACGCCAGCTGGACGCCCAATTTCAATGAGGTTTTTATCAGCGACGCGACGCACACCACCAACCGGCGCAGCACCGTATTCCGCCAATGTGCGCTCACAGGCGATCTGGTTTTTGAGGATCTTGTCCTCCAAACGACCGATGCTCGTCTCGCTCACGGCAGCTTGCGCGTAGTACTCCGCACGAGGCAGCATCGCAGGTCCAATTTGGTGCGCGATTTTCCATGCCTGTTCGGGCTCCATGGCGCTCAATGCATTCGATGCCACTCGGGCTCGACGTATGAGGTCACGAACCTCTTGGAGGGAAGCGAGGTCTTTGTCCATGAAATCAACGGCGGCGTGCAAACGCCACAACTTGATCGAGGTCGAGCTCACCAGACAAATCAGCCGCCGCCGCGCGTGCCGGCGCCGCTTGGGCTGCAGACGTGCGACCCCGATTGGTCAACTTGGGCTCAAAACTGCCACAAGTCACTCGCTCGCCGGCGCGGTAGTGGGGCGCGTAGTCAAACACCGCGTAGTGCTGCGTCTGACAGTTGTCCCACATCGCCAAAGAATTCGGTTCCCATTTGAAACGCACCATGAACTCAGGCTTCTTCATCCACTCGAACAACATCGACAACAGCGAGTCGCTCAAGTCCATGTGGATGCCCATCAGGCGCTTGGTCCAAATGCTGTTGACAAACAACAAGTTGCGACCGTTGTGCGGATGCGTGATGACCGCAGGGTGGATGACGGACGGGTTGTCATGAATGAGCTTGCACTCACGATCAGCCAAGGCGGCATCCATTTCGGCAGCGTTCATCATTGAACTCATCATCGCGCCGCCCTTCTTGCCAGCCAAACGCTGGCGCTCCATCAAGCGGGCAATCGCGTTGATCCGACGAAAATGGAATGGCAGGTCGTGCTCGGCCTGCATACCCTGCAGCATTTGCTGCATATCAGGCCCCAGAGCGTCATAAGCCGCGGCTGTGCTGGCCCACATGGTGTCGCCACCGCTGGGAGGCAAGTCAGTGATGCGCAGGATAGACACCATGTTTGGGCGCTTCCTGAACGTCACATCGGCGTGCCAGCGATCAGTCTCAGGTGCCTCATATCCCTCGTGTGAGATCAATTGGATCTGGGGATAGCCGTCAATATGCGGGAAGAATTCATGCTGCTCCATCTCACCGAATTTGGCACCCAATTTGAGATAGTTTTCAGGGGTGATTTTCTGATTTCGAAAGAAGACAACGCCACACTGCCAGAGGGCTTGCTTGATCTCTTCGTAGACGTCATCCGATTTAACCGAGTTGAGATCCACACCCGAAATAACCGCTCCAATCGTGGGGGTCATGGGGGTCAATTCAATATGCCGAAATGCCATTTTTAATTCTCCAAATTGAGGGACTGCGAACGCATCACTGCCAGTGAAGCAATCGCCGCTCTAACCAATTCATTGACTTCATGATCAGGACACCGATCAAGGCCAAATCCAACAACAGGGACCACACACCGTCGATTGCAAACGTCGACGCCAAGTACGAGAGCTGCTGGCCCAAGCCGCGCTCAGACGCGATGACTTCGGCACCCACGACACCCAAAAATGCATAAATAATTCCCAAACGCAAACCTGAAAAAAGCACCGGTACCGCGCCTGGCAAGGTCACCCAGAAAAACACCTGCTTGCTGTTGGCTCCCAGCGTCTTGGTCAGCGTCAGGTGATCTTGGCTAACACCCCGCATCCCCGCGATGGTGCTCGAGAGCACAATGAAAAAGGTCAAGGACACACCCATAGCAATCTTGGACCCGACCCCGAGGCCGAACCACAAGATGAACAGCGGCACCAAGGCAATCCTTGGCAGGACGTTCAGAGCGCTGACATAGGGATCGCAAAAAGCCTCGAATTTGGGCCATGTCACAAAGATCAAGCCTGTGCCAATCGCGGCCGCCGAGCCGATCGAAAATGAAACAACAACCGACAACATGGTCCAGCCGAGATCGCCCCACAAACGCGCATCTAAAAAGTTGTTGACCGTGAACGCAGCGATACCGAGAGGGCTCCCGACAAAACTCTGGTCAATGACGCCCGTTCGGGCGCCCCACTCCCATAGCAAAACTGCTGCGGTCACGAACACCGCGTGCTTGAGAAGCGTCTTGGTTGCATTAGCCTTCATGATGGGTCCATCCTTCTTCAAGGTGCTTCCAGACCTGTGCGTAGGTTTGGTGGAACAAATCATTGGTCTGAAGTGCGCGGATTGAGCGAGGGCGCTGCAGCGGCACAGGAACATCGGCAATGATTCGACCCGGCCGACTGGACATGATGACCACTCGGTCCGCCAAGGCAACTGCCTCAGCGAGGTCGTGGGTCACAAACAGCACCGAACGCTCACTCTCCTGACAAAGTTGCAGCAACAAGTCCTGCAACTGCAGTTTGGTCTGAGCATCCAAGGCGCCGAAAGGCTCATCCATGAGCAGCAAAGGGGCTGGCATCGCAAAGGTCCTCGCCAGAGCGACGCGCTGCCTCATGCCGTGAGAGAGCGCTTTGGGCAACGCACGCTCAAACCCACTCAGCCCGACACGCTGAAGCATCTCAGCCGCTTTCTCTTGCGCCTCGCGCTGCGGTACACCGCGAACTTTCAACCCGAACGCGGCATTCTCAAGCGCCGTCAGCCAAGGAAACAAGCTGTCCCTAGCCAACATGTACGCGACTTTGGCGCTGCCCAACTCGGGCGGCGCACCAAGCACGCGCACATCCTCACCTTGCGGCATCTCAACCAAGCCCGCACAGAGGTTGAGCAAGGTGGTTTTGCCGCACCCACTAGGACCTGCGATAGCGATGAACTCGCCCGCCTTCAGTTCGAGATCAATGCCATCCAACACGCGGTTGGTGCCATCAAAACTCAGATTCAACTGGCGAATTTCAATCACGGACAGTCCCTCGCAAAACCAACTTTCCCGCGCTCATCAAGGCAACACTGCGGACGACATATCCACTGCAACTGGGAGCAACTTGGTGGCAGTCATGTTGTCCGCGACGGCTTGCATCGCCGCTGTATTGCCACGCGCACCAAAGGTGCCAATGGAGCCCCGCAACACCACTTCTGCGATTTCGTCTGACTTGGGCATTTGGATGCCAAACGTTGCCTTCAACACCTCCAGCGTCGCGCCAAAGTTGGCAGGATCGCGGATGAAGGCCTCGGCTTTATCCAGTGCTTTGCGAAGCGCAGCAATTTCCTTTGCGTGTCCCTCTGCCCACTGTGCCTTGACCATCAACACGCCAGCGCCACCGCGGGTGGCCAGGATGCTCTTGGGACCCTGACCTTTGCGAGGATCAACCACCATGCGGCAGGCATTCAGCACAGCGCACATACCATCGCTTGGCGAGAACGTCATGATCGCGTCAACCTGTCCCTTGGTCAGAGCAGGAAACGCGGTGTTGGGGGCGCCGACGGCGACAAACGTCACATCGTTGGCGCTCAAGCCACCATCGCGCAACATATCGATCACTTGAAACTCAGCACCAGATCCTCGCTGGGTCACACCGATCTTGAGGCCCTTGAAGGACTTCATGACTTCGGGATAGCCTTTGCTCTCATTGGCCAACTCGGTTTTGGCACCCGCCACCAAGAAAAAGACGGGGTCTTGGAAGCCAGCGCCGATGATTTTGATGGGCGCCTTGCGTGCCAGCGCGGCTGCTGCCACTTCGGTGGGGCCATAGGCGACATCGATGTCGCCGGCCAACATCGTCTGTAATCCGAGGGGCGCTGCAGGGATCGTCTTGAGTTCACAAGTGATGCCGGCCTCTTGGCAGTAGCCCTTCGCCACAGCGACTCGGACGAGCAAATTGCCAGTACCTGGATAGTCCTGAATCTTCAACGTGGTTTGCGCACTGGCAGTCGCCATGCCAGCAGCGGCAAGGGTTGTCAGGACAAAGAGTGAGAATTTATTCATGGTGGTGTCTCCTGTTTTTTGGTGAGTGCCTGCCCATAGTGCAACTCCCAATACCACCTCAATTGCACCCAGGTGACAATTTAAGGGATGACACCTATGAATCCCATCAACAGCCAAAGCGAATGGCTCGATTCCCGCACACTGAATTTCCGCATTTCAGAGCCGATGCTGAAATCGTTGCGCAGCATTGGGCGCATCAAGACTTGTCGACCCGGTGAAACGATCGTCAGCTACGGCAGCAAGATTGATCACGTCGCCATCTGTCTTTCCGGTCAGTTCCGGATCCTCCTGAACAGCATCGATGGTCACAGCCAGTTGGTGCGTTTTTTGACCGAGCGCGAGATGTATGGCGTGCCGTCTGCACTCGCCAACGCGCCCTTTCCCACCGACGTGGTGTGCGACAAGGCAGGCGAAATGCTGATCATCAGCAGAGACAACCTGATCACACGCCTGCGATCAGACCCCGACTTTGCTTTGGCTCTGATCACCAACCTGGCGACCCGAGTGGCCGAGTTGTTTGGATTCATGGAGGCAGACCTGCTGCCATCGTTGCGTGCTCGCGTGTACCAGGCCCTCATGCGATTGGCCAAGTACCACGGCACAGCGTCTCGACAATCGGAGGAGACGATCCTCTATTTCACCCAATCCGAGTTGGCATCCAACGTGAACGCCTCGCGCCAAAAGGTGCACGTTGAACTCAAGCGCATGGAAAAGGAGGGCATGGTCAAGCTGGGCTACCGGACCATCACCCTCACGCCCGCATTCTTTGAGGGTCATACCCTTTGACGCAATGACGCAAAGGCTTTGTCAACCAAACGATTGTTTTGTTGGCATCGTTTGAGTAGCATAGAACTGCGCCCTAACGCCAAAGCACCGCTGACCAGTGATGCCTCGCGTGGAGGCTTGACTTTCGACGCAAACCACGGGCGCCAACGCCAAGGAGAACATCTTGCTGTCCCTCGATCACGCCGAGATCACGATCCCAGATATCTTCAATAGCCATGGGAAGTTTCGCAAACACCAAGACGCCGTTGTCTGCGGCGCGGTGCGGCGCAATTGGGGTGACTTCAACGACAACATGAACCGAGTGGCCAACGCCTTGCTCGCCTCGGGCGCCGAGCGGGGAGATCGCGTGGTCGTCATGATGGGCAACTCGGTCGAGATTCTCGAAGTGATGTTCGGCATCGTGAAGGCCGGCTGTTGCGTTGTGCCTTTGTCTGGCCTGCTCACCGGATCACAGCTGGCCGCACTCATCAACGATTGCGGTGCCAAACAAGCCTTTGCCACCACGGACTTCATCGACCGACTGCACCCGTTCGAAACAGAGTTGCAGCACCTCAACCCCAAGCAACGCTATGTGGTGCATGGCGAAGCCGAGGGCTGGCAGAGTTACGACCGCTTCGTGAGCGGGCAACCCGCAACGACGCCTAACGTGAATTACAAGACCAGTGATGCGTTCAACATCATTTACAGCTCGGGCACCACAGGCCTGCCCAAGGGCATCCTACAAAGCCACCGCGCTCGAGTTCACTGGGCGATTTCAAACTCGATCGAGATGGGGTTCCGAGACCGCAGCCGAGCGTTGACGACCACATCGCTGTACTCCAACGGCACCTGGTTGATGATGTTGCCCGTCTTGTTCAGCGGGGGAACCTGCGTGGTGATGCCCACCTTTGATCCCCAAGAATTTTCAAGACTGGTCGAAGCCGAACGGATCACCCACACCTTCATGGTGCCGGCCCAGTTCATTGCGCTGCTGCAGACTGACTTCAGCAACCGCGATTTAAATTCGCTTGAAGTGATTTTGTGCGCAGGCTCACCGTTGCGCCGCGATACCAAGCGCCAGGTGATCGAGCGGCTCGGAGACAAATTGATCGAACTGTATGGCTACAGCGAGGGATTTGCCACCATGCTCAAGCCCGGTGCGCCTGCAGACAAGTTCGACACGGTGGGAACGCCGGTGTTGGGGTTTGAGCTGCGCATCTTGGATGAGGCTGGCAACGTGCTGGAGCCAGGGGCCATTGGCGAAATCGCAGGCTACGGGCCCGGCATGATGACTGGCTACCACGGTCGAGTGGAGCAAACCGCTGAGTTGATTTGGCAGGACGAGCGGGGACGCACATTCATTCGCTCGGGCGACATTGGCCGACAAGATGAAGAAGGTTATTTGACGCTGGTGGATCGCAAAAAGGACATGATCATTTCGGGTGGCTTCAACGTCTTTCCGGCTGATTTGGAAGAGGTGGTAGGACAGCACCCCGATGTCCTCGACGCCACTGTGATCGGCATCCCCCACGAGCGCTGGGGAGAGACACCCCTGGCACTCGTCATCTTGCGAGACGGCGCGACCTTTGATGCCCCTGCCCTGCTGGCCTGGTGCAACGAACGCCTGGCCAAGCACCAGCGGATCGCTGCCGCAGAGACCCGCGAGGAATTTCCGCGCAATGCGCTGGGCAAAGTGCTCAAGCGTGTTTTGCGAGAACCTTACTGGGCAAACCCAAAGCACTGACGCCAGCGCGCAGCAGCCCTTGACCCAAACTCTAGCGCCCTTTGCATCCCGCCATGGCCACCACACGAACCGCAAGCACCAACAAGGCACCCCGAACTCCAGCCGCCCGCAAGCCTCGCGCGACCAAGGGCGCAGTCGCGCCAGCAGCGACACCCGCTGTACCCGCTGATCGCAGAACTGAGTTGATCGAGCAAGCGGCGCAACTGTTCGGCGCCAAAGGCTATGCCAACACCTCGATGCGAGACATCTCAGCCGCGTTCGGGATACTGCACGGCTCAATCTATCACCACTTTGGGTCAAAAGAGGAGCTGTTCATCACGGTGTATGCCTCCGGCGTTGACCGCTTTATCCAAGAGGTGCAACGCGCCATCGCGCCCCACACCGACCCGTGGAAACGTCTAGAGGCAGCGTGCGTTGCGCACCTTGAGGCCTTGTTGTTGCGCGAGAGTCCAGCCGCCACGGTATTGGCAGACTGGTCCACCAACTACTCTGATGCCATGCGGGCAGCCCTGGTCGCCGAACGCGATCGGTATGAACGGGTGTTCTCCGAACTCACCGATGCCGTCGAATTGGCGCCGGGGGTCAAGCGACGTTACTTTCGCCTCGGACTGTTGGGCGCAATGAACGCCTCGCTCATGTGGTACCAGCCAGGCGGCGACTCACCTGCTGCGGTCGCCAAGCAGTTGTTCAGCCTCTTCAAAAACAAAAGCCAACCCGCTCGCCCATAGATCCACAGCTGCCACGCCCCGGCGGGATCCAGCCATCAATGTTCGCGCTGCAAGATGGTGATGGAACACGCGGCCTCATCAAAGCCAATCACACCGCCACCGTTTTCTGCCAGTGCAATCCGTGCACCCTCGCACTGGCGATCCCCGGCCTCGCCCCGCAACTGGCACACCAACTCATAGATCATCGACAAACCCGTGGCGCCGACCGGATGCCCTTTGGACACCAATCCACCTGACAGGTTGATCGGCAGCGTTCCGCCCAGCGACGTCGCACCGCTGGCCACGTAGTGACCACCCTGACCGATCTCGCAGAAACCGAGCATCTCGGCTTGGTAAATCTCACAAAAAGATGTCGCATCGTGCACCTCGGCGACGTCGATGTCCGAGGGTTGCAGTCCCGCCTTTTTGAACGCCTTTTTGGCGGCCACGTGCGAGAGCCCTGGCTCCGCGAGGTCTCGGTACTTGCCACCGGTCAAGACACTGGCGCTCACCGCAATGGCGCGCTCTTGCACCTCTGGCGGCAAGGTCTTCAAAAACGCTGCCGAGCACAACAGCGCTGCTGCCGCACCATCGCCAATGGGCGAACACATCGAGCGGGTCAGCGGCCAGCTGATCTCGCGATCGTTCAGAACGTCGTCTGGCGACACGGTGAATCGGTATTGCGCATTGGGGTTGAGTGCACCCATCGCATGATTTTTAGACGCGGCATAGGCGATCTGCGCCTGCGTGGTGCCAAACGTCTTCATGTGGTACGCCGCCTGCATGGCGTAGGTATCCATGAACAGCGTGCCGCCACCGCTGTTGGTCACAAACGGCTTGCCCGATTGCTCGCCCGCCGCTTGGTAGTATGTCTGCCAATCCTGGGGGTCAAGCTGATCGATGCCGCCCTCGAAGATCTCAAGCGTGCGCGCCGCGTCGCCCGGAAAAAACGTCTTCTCCACCCCCACCGCCAGCGACAGCTCGCACTCGCCCGACAAGATGTCTTTGTACGCGCCATGAAAAGCCATCGACGCCGTGGCACAGCCACCCTCGACGTTGATCATGGGCACCCGCTCGGGGAACAAACCCTCTCGCACCAGCGGCGTGAAGCACACCTGCCCCCGAATATTGCGCTGCCCAAACGTGCCCATGCCGCAGTTGCCAAACCACGCCTGCTCGATTTGCTGCGACACATCCACCCCAACATCTTCAAGCAAACTGAGGTAGACCTCTCGAGTCAGGTCCTTGAACGACTTGTCCGCCAGCTTGCCAAAAGGCGTACACGACACACCAATCACATACACGTCAGACATATCAACCTCCAAAACTCAACACAGTTATTTCAGCACGAGTGGCAAGCGCGTAGGACCCCGCATCACCAACGCATCCAGCCACTTGACCTCGCCCTGCCCTTGCCGCATCTGCGGAAAGCGTGCAACCAGCGAACCGATACAGGTCTTGGTCTCTAGCCGAGCCAGCGGAGCACCCAGACAAAAATGCAAGCCCTGGCCAAACGTCAGGTGGCGATTGGGCGTGCGGTCCAGCAGCAGATCGTGGGGACGATCAAAATGCCGAGGATCTCGGTTGGCTGCATTGATCATCGCGAACACCCGATCTCCCGCCTTGAGCTGCTTGCCGTGCAACTCATGGTCTACCGCCACCACCCGCGCGATGCTGTTGCTGGGGCCGTCGTAGCGCAAAAACTCCTCCACCGCCAAATCAATCAGATCAGGCTGCTCGCACAGGCGCCGCATTTGCTCTGGGTTGTTGAGCAACGCAGCCACCGCACTGCCCAGCAAACTGGTGGTGGTCTCGTGCCCACCAAACAGCACCAACATACACATGGCGACCAGCTCGTCCTCACTGAGGCTGCCGTCTGCATCGGTCGCGGCAATCATTGCGGTGATGACATCGTCTCCGGGTGATGCGCGGCGCTGCGCAATGATGTCGCGAAAATACGCCGACATCCGATCTGCACCATCGCGCGCCTTTTGGTACTTGTCGCGGTCCGACTGAGACGTGCCGATGAACAGCCGCAGATCGTCAGACCACTTCTTGATCGACCCAAAGTCAGCGCGGGGCAGACCCATCATGTCTAGGATCACATAGGCGGGCAACAGCACCGCCACCTTTTCCACAAAATCAAACTCGGCGCCCGAGTCCACCCCGTCGAGCAAATCATCCACCGCCTGCCGAATCGCCGGCCCGCGCGACTGCACCAGCGCCAGCGAAAACACCCGATTCATCATCTTGCGCAGCCGCGTATGCTCGGGCGGCGCCTTGAACACCAACCACTGGTTCAAGTAACGCATCACACCTGAGAGGATGTCGCGGCGCTCATCTTTCAGTGACTCGTAAAACGGGCGCAGGCGATCAGAAGACATCGTGGTGGGCGACATCACCACCTGACGAACATCGTCGTACTGCGTGACAACCCAACTGCGGATGGCAGGACTCCAGTGCACAGGATCGCTCTCCTGCAACGCCTCGTAGAACGGAAACGGATTGGCCCTGATGGCCTCATTCGCAGGGTCATACACAAGGGTCTGTGTCATACATCACGCACCATACAAAAGATAAAAGGAGCGAGCCACTCTGCCTCGCGACCAGAGACAGATGCCGCACGGGCTTGTTTGCCAGAGTCTTTCGAGCCAGAATATCAGAACACCCTCAACCAAACAAGTGTTTGGTTGACTAACACCGCAGACCCCCACCCGACTCAGGAGCCGCTCGATGACCCCACCCCATGCACCCCAGCCACGATGCATCGAGGTCACCAGCACCGACGCCCGCCTCTCTCTGCGCGATCGCATCCGCATCACCACAGCGCCACGCCAGCCACTCGGTCCATCTGAGGTGCGCATCGGTCTGCTGGCCATGAACATCTTGCCCGCCGACATCTTGCAACTCCATGCGCAGTACGGCTACCAACCGCCCCTGCCCTACACACCCGGACATGAGGGCGTCGCCGTGGTGATCGAAGTCGGCTCAGCGGTCACCGACCTGCGCGCGGGCGACCGCGTCATCACGCAAGGCGTCTTTGGCTTGTGGGCCGATGAGCTCGTGGTGGCCCGACCAGCACTCGCCCTCGTAGACAGCCAAGGCGACACACACCAACAAGCCATGATGAGCGCCAACCCAGCCACCGCCTGGGTGCTGTTGAACCACCAAATCGACCTCCAGCCCGGCCAATGGGTGATTCAAAACGCCGCCAACTCGGCGGTTGGTCAGTGCGTGCGCCAGGTCGCCAAACACCGGGGCATACCACTCATCAACGTCGTGCGCCGCCCAGACGCTGTACCCCAACACCATGCAGAGCATTGGATCGTTGACAACGGCACAGACCCACAGGCATTGCGCCACCAAGTCGAAGCCATCACACAAGGCGCCACCGTGGCGCTCGCCCTGGACGCCATTGGGGGCCAGGCCAGCCAATCCATAGCCGCCGCACTCTCGCCAGGTGGTCGACTCGTGGTGTACGGAATGCTCAGTGGACAACCCTGCCAAGTGGCGGCCGAGGACCTCGTGTTCCGCCACATCGAGGTCACAGGCTTTTGGCTCGCCCAGTGGTTCCGCGACCCTGCACACCGCGCCCACGCCAAGGCCGTGTTCCCATCCCTCACGCAACTCAACGCCAGCACCGCGCTCACCATGCAAGTCGAGGCCGTCTACGACCTAGGCGACATCTGGGATGCCATTGACCACGCCTCTCGCGACAACCGGCACGGCAAAGTCTTGCTGAAGGGCATCCACGCCAACTGACAGGGGCGAAATGTCGCTTGGGTAAGTCACCGTGCAACGCGATGCAGGGTCATTGCGCGCCACGTTACCAACCGTCACTAGCGATGATTGGGGATTGTTCAAAGAGCGCTGCTACCTAAACTGCCAGTTCAATGGGAGTGGCGGCGTACGAATCCTGATTTGAGCAAAGCCCACGAGCGCCCGTTGCATCTAACCGGCAATTGGCGATCGCCGCCGACATCCCGAAGTCTGGTCGACATCAACGAAGCCTGAATTAAGAGTCAACTCCATATGACAGAAATTCGAAAGTTGCAGATACCTAGGCACGACGGTCAAACAGAGACCATTGAGACAACAGGCAACTTCGTTATCGTCGGCGCGAACGGGTCCGGTAAGACCCGCCTCGGAGCCTACATCGAGTCCAATTACTGTATCGAGGTTAATGGCGATTCAATGCGGCATGTCCACCGTGTTTCCGCCCTGAGACCGACTGCGATGCCAAGCAAAGTGACAACCATAATGTCCGTTAAAGAGGCGAGAAAGGAACTCCTCCACACCTACCACCAGGAGGCTCATCTGAGTCTCAGGCAGGCGTATTTTCAAGATAAAAACCTCGCTATAACTCCAAGCGACGACTACGCTGAACTGATGACATATTTGTTTTCAAAGCAGACAGAGCAGCTTGCAAACTTTTATGCCGATTGCCAGAAGTCGGGGACCAAAATCGATCCCCCAGAAGCGATCCTTACTCAGCTGAGAAAAGTTTGGGAGAAACTTCTGCCGCATCGCGAACTGGTCGTCGGTCCGTCAGGAATTCAAACCCAAATTCGCGGTGAACCCAACACCAGCTACGCATCGACCGACATGAGGGATGGGGAACGCATCATTTTTTATCTCATCGGGCAGTGTCTGGCGGTGGATGACAACGGAATCATCATCATCGATGAGCCCGAGCTGCACATTCACAAGTCACTGGTGATGCCGCTTTGGACAGAAATTGAAAAACTGCGAAGCGATTGCCTATTCGTCTACATCACGCACGACATTGACTTCGCAATTGCCCAAAAAAACGCGAAATGCATTTGGCTTAAGTCCTACAAAAAAGCGACAGACACGAATCCTTGGACAGTGGAAACCTGGGATTTGGGAGTGATCAGTGACGAGCAAACCAAAGATATACCCAGCGAGTTGTTGGTCGAAATACTCGGCAGCAGAAAGCCTGTCTTGATTGTCGAGGGAATTTCTACCAGCACCGACGCCGAACTCTACGGCGCGCTGCTCTCATGCTATTCAGTTACCCCACACGCCGGTTGTACTGAAGTGATAAAAAAAGTTAAAGGAATGAGGACTGCCGAAAATCTACACAGGCTAAATGTCTACGGACTGATCGATCGGGATCGACGCGTTACAACAGAGATTAATAATCTTAGGACGTTCAACATTTTTACTCTCGAGGTTGCAGAAATAGAGAACCTCTTGTGCGCACAAGAGGTACTAGCGCTTGTGAGCGAAAGTTTGAACCACGACCCCTCAGCAGATTTTCAAAATGTTCGCGATCAAGTTTTCTCATGGATTAAAGATCAACTTGAAATTCAGGTTTCAGAGTGGACCATTGTCGAAGTGAAACATAGAGCAGAGCAGGAACTTCGCAAACTCGACGGTCAACTTAAAGTCAAAGACACAAGAAATGGCGCGCTTGTGAAAGTCGCAAATTCCGTAGACATAGAGGCAATCTATAAAAAGCTCGAACGTGAGTTTCAGGACGTAATTGATACAAACGACTATGCTGAATTGTTGCGCCTCTGCAAAGACAAAGAACTCCGCGGAAAAGTAGAAACAGCGCTAAGTCTCGCATCCGGGGGGCTAAAAAAAGAGGTTCTCAGGCTTACTCAAACTGATAAGAAGAATGCAGTCATTGAGGCGATCCGGCCCTACCTCGGTGGCTTTCCAATAGATGGTCCACCGAGTGAATCGGACATGACATTTCCATAGGCAACAAGCAGGCGTACAGAACACAGACCCGCAAGGGGTTAAGCGGCGATCGTTATCATCCGGCCATGCCCTCTCCGGTTCTTTATTCTTTTCGCCGTTGTCCCTATGCCATGCGGGCCAGGTTGGCGCTGCTGGTCAGTGGGGTGACGTATGAGCACCGCGAGGTGGTGCTGAAGCACAAGCCGCCCTCTATGCTGGCGTTGTCGCCCAAGGGCACGGTGCCGGTGTTGTGGTTGCCCGCCGAGTCGCGGGTGATCGACGAGAGCCTAGATGTCATGCTTTGGGCGCTGCGCCAACACGACCCACAGGGCTGGCTGCCCTCACCCGCCGAAGAGGCCGCGGTGATGCAGTGGGTGGCGCAAAACGATGGCCCGTTTAAGCGGCACCTAGACCGTTACAAGTACCCGCAGCGCTCTGGCCTAGACAGCGGCGAGGCCGACCGAGATTTGGGCGCGCAGTGGTTGATGCAGTTGGATGCGCGCCTGCACCAGCAGGCGTTTTTGTCTGGGCAACGGTGGGGTTTGCTCGACGCAGCGCTGGCGCCGTTTGTGCGCCAGTTCGCCCATACCGATCCAACGTGGTTTGCCACGCAGCCTTGGCCTAGCCTGGTGGCTTGGCTGACTGCGTTTGAGGGCTCTGCCGCCTTTGCGCAGATCATGGCCAAGCACCCGGCTTGGCAAGACGCTGCGGCTTGACCTCGCGCGCAAATTCAACCCGAGACGTTCAGTGCCCTGTGAGGGCTTCGGGCGTGCGCAAGTCTCAGGACTCTTGCAAGCGCTGGACGATGGAGTTGCAGGCGTTGCGCAAGTGTGATTTCACCAAGGCTTGTGCTTGCTTGGCATCGCCTAAGAGAGAGCCAACTGGCTCAGCCGGCCACCCAATTGGGCAGACCCAATGAAAGCACAGGGAACATCACCAAGGCAGCAAGGATCACCAGCTCGGTGAACACAAACGGCCAGATGCCGCTGAACACGTCTTTGATGGGGGTGCGCGTGGTGCCAGCGACAACAAAGGCATTCATGCCCATCGGTGGTGTGATCAACCCGATCTCAGCGGTTTTGACAAAAATAATGCCCAGCCACACGGGGTCATAACCCAAGCCTGTGAGCAATGGAAAGACCATCGGCAAAGTCAGAATCAAGATGGCGAGTTGATCCAAGAAAAACCCCAGGATCAACAAGATCACCAAGACAACGGCCACCACCAATGAGGGCGAAAGCTGCGCTTGGACGACAGCATCTAAGATGGCGCGCGTGGTCCCACTCAAGGCCATGAAGACACCGAGCGCTGAGGAGAAACCAACAATCGTCAGCACCATGGCGCTGGCACCGACCGCTTTGACCGATGCTTGCCAAAATCCCTGCCAACCGATGCGACCCAATGAGATGCCGACCACCAACGCCATCAATGCGCCGACGGCGGCGACCTCTGTCGGCGTGACCGCTCCCGAATACAGAGCAACCACCATGAGCGTCAACAACAGCAAAACCGGCCAAGCTTTATATAAGGCAGCTCGACGCTCTTCCCATGAAAAAGGTTGCACGCTGTTGGGTGCGAGATGAGGGTATTTGCGCACGATCCAATAGATCGTGACGACGTATCCCAAGGCCGTCAAAGCACCTGGGATAAATCCTGCCAACAGCAGACGCCCCACCGATGTCTCAGTGAACACCCCATACAAAATCAGACCCAAACTGGGTGGGATCATGATGGCCAAGGTGCCCACCACAGCCAGCAAACCTGAGGCAAATTTGGGGTCGTAGCCCAACCTGCGCATCTCAGAAAAAGCGACCGACGAGAGCGTACTCGCCGCCGCTGTAGACGAGCCCGAGATGGCGGCCAACAGCGCGCCGCCGCCGACGGTGGCATACGCCACGCCACCTCGGCGATGACCCAAGAATCGGTACGCCAAACCAAACAGGTCGGCAGTGAATCGGCCTGCGGTGAGGTACTCCGCCATCAATATAAACAGCGGCACGCTAGACAAGGTGTACGAGGCCACCGTCTCGTAAGGGCCGAATCGCAGGAAGCCTGCCAGAGGCTCTAACCCCACTGTGAGCCCGACGCCAAGCGCCCCCGCGAGCAGCATGGAAAAGGCGACAGGCACGCCCAAGAGCAGCAATGCGAACAAGGCCGTGAAGGCCATGAGGGTTGGTGTCATGCTGTTTCAACCTCGCCAGTGGACGCCGAGCTGATGGGCTGTGGACTCACTATGTCCATCACCATGCGAAGACTCAAGGTCAGCGCACCGAGCGCGACCCAAACGTAGCTGAGCGCAATTGAAATGGGTAGCCCCGCTTGGCGCTCGCCGCTGCTCCATTTGTGGGCCAACTCATCCAATGCCACATAGGCGAGAAATGCGAACACAGGCAAACACAACAGCGCAATGAGTCGCTGGTAATGGCGACCCATCCAGCGCTCGAGCACGCCCGAAAGCACATCAAGCCGCACGTGTCGTCCTGTGCTGTAGTTGTGCGACATGGTGGCAAACACCAGGATCACCATGAGATAGAGACTGGTGAACTCAAAGCTACCATGCAGCGGTTTATCGAAAAAATACCGCCCCATGGCATCCATTGAAATGAGCAACATCATGCCGATGAGAGCGATCGTGGCCAAGCCCAATAAAACCTTCTCTACCCAGCCCAACCACTTTCGCATCTCGGTCGCTCCTGTTTAAGTGTTCATCACCGTCGGTCCAACATCACTTGGCCAAAGCATCGTTCAATTGCTTGGCCACTTGTCCTGCCATCGGATTTTTAGCAGCATTGGCGGCGATCCACTCCTCTTGCATTGGGGCAAGCGCGGTGGCAGCCTCTTTTTGCAAGCTTGCCGATGCTTCAAACAAACGCATACCGGCTTTGTTCAGTTTGGCTTCGGAGCCAGCAGTGACTTTCAAGAATACCTGTGCACTCGCTGCCCCAGCCTCACGCCCTGCTTTGGTCACTGCCTCTTGCTCTGCGGGCGATAGCTTTTGCCAGTCTTTTTCGTTGATCATGGCGATGAACGCAATGCTACCCAGTGACATGTTGGTGGTCACAGCCTTGCTGACTTCTTCGAGCTTGTAGGATGCGACGGAGGCGGTCAAGTTGATTGCACCGTCCACCGTGCCTCGCTCCATGGCGAGGTAAAGCTCGGTCTGAGGGATTTGCACGGGAGTCATGCCCAAGCGCGTGACCGCTTGTGCGGCGGTGGGATGGGGCACACGGATTTTCAAGCCTTTGAGGTCGGCCAGGGTTTCAATCTTTTGGTCTTTTCTCAGCACCAATTGCTGCTGAGGCAAGATGCTGACCATGATGGGTCGTACGCCGTTGGGCAAAAATTCCTTGTCCAACAAGGTATTGAAGACCAGATCTGAATAAGCCGCTTGTGCTTTCACCAAGTCGGTGAATGAGCCAGGGAGTTCGATGATCGTGGACATCGGCATCGCACCGCCTGAATACCCGATCCCCACCAACCCCATGTTGGCGATGCCTGATTTGATGGCGTTGAGCGTTCCGGGCGCGTTGGCCAACTGCCCGCCGGGGAAATTCGCCACTTTGACTGAGCCCTGAGAATACTCATCGATCTTCTTGATGAGGGGTTGAATGATGAGCTTGGTTCCGAAATGTGTCTCGGGCAAGTACGAGGTAAATCGCAGATCTGCGGCCTGCGCTGCCCAAGCCATGGACGCACTGATTGCGACGGCGGCCAAACGTTTGAATTGAATCGGTTTCATGGTCTGTCTCCTTTTAATAAAGATCAATGTCCCAAAAATTGGGGCGCTCGCTTTTCTCGAAATGCACGCAGTCCCTCGACTCGGTCAAGACTGGTGTAGGGGTTGGGGCCAACATCGAGTCGAAGGCCCGCGGCAATCGGTAAGCCATGCGCCTTGCTGGTCATGGCTTTGAGGCGTCGGATACTCAAGGGCGCGTTGCTTGCAATGGTGTTGGCAAGGTCGAGCACTTTCGCACGCAGTTCTGACGCCGGGTGTACCGCGTTGAACAGGCCGTACTGTAGCCCTCGCTCAACGCTCAAAGGTTGTCCGGTGTAAAGCATCTCTAAAGCCACCGCTTTGGGTAGCAAGGTGGGCAACACCACAGAGGCGAAGTTGGCGCCCATACCCACTTTTGCCTCGGGAAATCCAAAGCGCACGTCGCTGCTGACCAGGCGCAGATCACTGGCCAAAGCCAACTCAGCGCCGCCTCCCATCGCCACGCCCTCAATGCACGCGATGAGTGGCTTGCTCAACTCAGTCATCCGCTCAAACGGGTTCCTTGTATCTCCACGCATCGGCAAGGGGAAGTTCTCGACCTCCTCGGGCGTCAGGGCCTTCATGTCGACTCCTGCGCAAAATGACTGCCCGCCTGAGCCAGACAACACCATGACTCGAACGTCTTCACGCGCATCTAAAGCCTCGAGCGTGCTGGCCAACGCCAGCATCTCGTTGGGCGCCAAAGCGTTCATGCGCTCTGGCTTGTTCATACTCACCCAAGCCACATGGCGGTCAACGTGTGTCTGCAAGACGTCGCTCATATCAGGCCTCCGCTATCAAACGGCTGCGTGCTCGGACCAAGCCATGGGACGACTCGATCTGCTCAATGCGTTCAGCTGAGTAGCCGATTTGCGCCAAGATCTCATCCGTGTGGGCGGCAAAGTGAGGCGGGATCATGCGCACGGCGCCGGGCGTTCGAGAGAACAACATCGGCAACCCTGTGGCCTGATATTCGGGGGTATTGATCCACATCCCGTTGGCCTGCACTTGTTCTTGCGCAAACACCTGCTCCATGTTTAAGAATGGACCGGCAGGGACCCCAGCATCCAACAAGCGCAGAGCCAAAGTCTCGGCGTGGTGCTCGGCCGTCAAGCCGTTGATGGCTTCATCGAGAGCGGCTTTGTTGGCGACCCGGTCCGCGTTGGTCAAGAACCGAGGGTCATCGGCCAACTCGGGTGCCCCGAGCGCGTGACTCAGTTTTGAAAAGGCGCGGTCATTGCCTGCGCCCGTGAATATCCGGCCATCTTTGCACGCGTATGCACCGTAGGGTGCAACCCAAATTTCGGTGTTGCCTGTCGGCTTGGGGATCTTGCCAGTGGCCATCCACGTTGTGCTTGCGGGATGCAACATACTCAAACCGGTGTTGAACAAGCTGACCGATACATGTTGGCCGCGCCCCGAACGCTCGCGCTCAAACAGCGCCATCATGATGCTGTTCACCGCCGTTAAACCGGTGGCGTGATCAATCAACGGGACACCCGTCTTGTTGCCATGTCCACCCGCCTCACCATTGATCGAAGCGAGTCCGGTGAAGCCCTGAACCACCACGTCATAGCCAGGCCTGCCAGCCAGTGGGCCGTCGGCACCAAAACCTGTGATCGTGCACTGGACCAGCCTGGGGAACCGCTTGCTCAATACGTCCTCATAACCCAAGCCCCAGCGCGGCAATGTGCCCAACTTGAAGTTGTGCACCAACACGTCCGCGTCCTTCAGTAGGTCCAACAGCACCTCTCGGCCTGCGGGGTTGGACAAGTCCAATGCGATTGAGCGTTTATTGCGGTTCAAACCGTCAAAGTACGTGGAGCGATCACCGTGTTGCGCCGTACCCCAATTGCGGGTTTCATCGCCAGAAGGTGGCTCCACCTTGATCACATCGGCGCCCTGATCGGCGAGCGTCTGTGTGCACAGCGGTCCTGCATAAACGCGGGTCAAATCGATGACCCTCAATCCCATGAGCGGCCCAGCGGTTTGTTGGATGGACGACATACGCTCTCCTCACCTGCCCACAAATGCGGGGGCACGCCGCTGCAAAGATGCCTGAATGCCCTCGACGAAGTCGGCAGACAACACTTGTGCTTCCTGTTGTGCCAACTCTCGGGCCAGAGTGGCGGGCACCACCTGAAGCAAATTCGCCCTCAAGGTCGCCTTCATGGATTGCACCGCCAGCGGCGCAGCGCTGGCCAACTCTTGCGCGAAAGCGAGGGCTCTCTCGAGTACTTCATCTTTTCCAACCAAGACATCAACGAGGCCCATTTCTTTGGCCTCTTGCCCGTTGATTCGACACCCGGTCAGCAACAACCGCGCGGCTGCTTGCATTCCAATGGTGTGCGGCAAGCTGGCACTGATGGCGAAGCCGCAGTGCATACCCAGCTGTGCGAAGTTGGCCGCCAGCTTGGCTTCGGCGCACGCGACCCGAAAGTCGGCGGTCAATGCAAGCCCCAAGCCACCGCCAATCGCTGGGCCTTGGATGGCAGCAACCAATGGCTTTTTGAGTTCGAACAGTGCCTGTGCAGACTGGTACAGGCGCTTGGCGACGGCCGGGATCTGCGACGGCTTGATCCCTGCGCCAAAGTCGGCGCCAGCGCAAAACGATTTGCCTCGCGCTGCCAACACCACGGCGCGGCAATCTGGGTTGCCATCCAACTCTTGCAGCTTAGCGGTCAGGTTCCCAAGCAATGCTTCGGAGAAAAAATTGTGAGGGCCGCTGTTGAGTTCGACCAATGCGACATGACCTTCTAGGCGCGTGAGTATGGTGTCGTCTGTCATTTGTCTGTCCTAGGCACGGCGCTGGTTGTAGCGCTTGCCCATGACAGCCCCAGCGATGTTCATTTTTTGAATATCGATGGTTCCACCTGCAATGCCCCAACCAAAACTATCGCGCACCCGTTGCTCCATCGGATACTCTTCGGAATAGCCGTAACCGCCCATGAGTTGCATGGATGTCGCCGTGACCTCTCTCACCATTTCGTTGGCGAAGCATTTGGCGATGGATGCGTGCCCCAAGGACGGCAAGCCAGCGCCCGCATTGCACACCGCGCGATAAAGCAACAAGCGAGACGCTTCAAGCTTCATCGTCATCTCAGCGATCTTCAGCTGGACCGCTTGGAAGTCATCTAGCCTGCGACCGAACTGCTGCCGCTCTTGCACGTACATCACGACGTCGTCGTAGGCGCTTTGCGCCAAGCCGAGGCTCATGGTGGTGTTGCCACAGCGCTCCAAGTCAAAAGCTTCCATCAACTCTTTGAAGCCACCTGCCGGCACAATCACGTGGCTCTTGGGTACCCGAACGTTGTCAAGGAAGATGTCTGCGTGGTGGGTGCTGCGAAAGCCCATCAGGTGCTCGCGCTTGCCAAAAGACAGACCCGGCGTGCCCTTCTCTAGGTATACGGCGCCAACCCCGGCAGCCCCGGGTTGATCTGATAACCGGCAATACAAAACATAGCCACCGGCATGACCCGCGCCAGAGCACCACCGCTTTTGGCCATTCAGCACGATGTCGTCACCGTCCTCTACCCCACGCGTCGTCAAGTCGGTCAGCGCAGATCCAGCACCCGGCTCGCTCATCGAAACGGCGACCACCAAGTCGCCTCGACATACCGCAGGGATGACCTTTTGAACAAGGCTTTCTGGCCCCGAGCGATAAATGGCCAGAATCGGACCAAAACTGGACTCAAAAATCGGCGCTGCGACTGCTCCAGAGATTTTGGCGAACTCTTCGAGCACCAGGACAGCCTCCAAGTGGGACAAGCCCTGACCGCCCAATTCCTCGGGCAGGTTGACGCCGAGGAAACCCATTTCAGCATATCGCTTCACCCACTCCTCGGGCAGCGGCTCAGCGCGGCGTTCCAAATCGCGCGCGACGTTCTTCATTTCGGTCTGGGCAAAGCGCCTCGCCGTCTCTTGGAGCAACGCTTGCTCTTCTGTCAGTTTGAAATCCATGTGCGTACCTTGTGAATGAACTTAGGAGGCCATTCTTGTTGCGCACTCATAGCAAGGCAATAATGCGATCGTGATTTAGCATATGCCAATTTGGAATACCTAGAACGCTGTGCAAGGAGACTCACCTCAATGGCTTCGGACGACCAACTCAAACTTCACAACTTGAATCACCTCATGCCACTTTGGGCATTGCTCACGACGGCGAATGTTTCGCACGCAGCCAACACAGCGGGCATCGCTCAACCCACCATGAGCAAAATCCTGCTGAGCTTGCGCGAGGAATTGGGTGACAGGTTGCTGATCCGTGAGGGCAACGCGATGCGCCTAACACCGTTCGCCCAAGGCTTGCTGCCCAGAGTCCACCTCGCCATTGAACACATCAAGAATGTGTATGACCGCAGCGAAGACTTTGACCCACTCAAGGCGAAAACCACCATCAAAGTGGGCGCAAACGACTACGTCATCGCCACCCTGGGCATACCCTGGCTGAGGCGGCTGAGACTCAAGGCACCGCACGTGTCGCTGGACTTTCGGCCAGTCGGCATGGTCTTTCCTGAGCAACTGTTGAGCAGTGACTCGCTTGACATCGCGCTTGGTCCGCAACTTCCGAATATGAATTTGCGGCAACAGTTTTTGTTTGAGGATCCTTTTATTTGCGTGGCTGATGGCGCCAATACATCGATCCCAAGCCGAATATCGATGGATGAATTCACGCGCTATCGCCACATCGATATCTCACCGACCGGCACTGGATTGACACGCATTTGGCTGGAAAAAACACAGCCAGGTTTCAAAAAAAAACGCGAGTTTTCGCATTCAATCTCAATGTATTTGGCACTGCCGGAAGTCATCAAAGGCACAGAGGATTTGGCTGTTGTGCCTCAAAATTTCCTGAAAATCGCCCCCCCAGGTAGCCTGCGACAAGTCGCGCTCGACTTCAAGCTTCCTGCCTATGCGGTATCCGCTTGGTGGCATAACCGCTTGCACAACGACCTGGTTTTGCAGTGGGCTAAAAACGAATTGCTGGCATTGGTACAAGAGTTGTTCGAAAAAAAGGCAACCCCATGATGCCTGGTTACCAAGCCCTGAAGTCGCAGGGTTGAATGCGCGATCGAGTCATCCGATGCCTCAAACACACTGAAAGGACACCATATGAGCACGCTATCTTTGACCCCACGCCAGCCAGTACCTGCCCTCAATATTCCGCTCGTGGGAGGTGGCCGGTATGTTTTGGGGGCAACGCCTGGCCAGCAATTTGATCTCATCGTGGCTTACCGAGGCCTGCACTGCCCGATTTGCGCCAAATACCTTTTAGAACTCGAGCGCCTCATGCCCGAGTTTGAAAGCCGCGGAGTGCAAGTCATTGCTGTCAGCAGCGACAACGCCGAGCGCGCCCAAGCCATGGCAGACAAGGTGAAAGCGGAACGCCTGCGCGTGGGCTACGACCTCAGCCTACAAAGCGCGCGCCAGTGGGGCCTATACATCAGTACTTCGCGTGGCCAGACCTCCATTGGCATCGAAGAGCCGGCACTGTTCAGCGAGCCTGGCGTCTTCATCGTGCGCCCCGATGGGACGCTCTATTACGGCGCGACCCAAACCATGCCGTTTGCTCGTCCGCAATTCCAAGATCTGCTCGGCGCGATTGACTTTGCGATCGCCAAGGACTACCCCGCCCGCGGCGAATACACAGGGGCACTTTGAAGAGCCCAGAAAATCAGCTACAGAGCACTGGCTTGGATGGAGAGTCCCACCGCTCAAAGTTCAGATCAGGTGCGCTGCTTGGAGCAATAAAAAAGGCCTTGACGTGTTACCGCAAGGCTTTCATTTCGTTACCAATTATGTTCTTAGTCACATAAAAAGCGTATTTCTACCTCCTGAGGTGAAGACACTTTTTCCTTGGTAAATCCACGAACTTTGAACTGGGGCTTGCTACAAGAGATACGAGCGCCTCTTCCTCACTGGAGACATACCTGAATGTATGTTTTACGTCATCGCAGGCGATGTAACACTTCAAAGATCGGGACCTCAAGGAGATCCAGTTGTTCTACAAAGAACAAGGCAGGGGTTTGTAAGCGAGGCAAGTCTCACAGCGCGATCACAGATTTGATTTCACTTCACACTTAGACATGAAAACTGCTGTCGTGATCTCGGCACCAGCGCGCGGATGATTGAAGGAAATTATGG
>CAYZHE010000009.1:0-3751 GCA_964478285.1 uncultured Burkholderiaceae bacterium | reverse complement strand
AAAACTGCTGTCGTGATCTCGGCACCAGCGCGCGGATGATTGAAGGAAATTATGGTCATCTCATCAAAGACAGAGCCTTATCAAGCTTGCAAAGTTGCAGAGTTTTTAGTTGTACTAGCGAAATCCCTAGCAGATCGACGACGACAAGCGTCTCTAAAGCGTGCAAGATGAGGCCCTCATCCATGTGCGTCCTCCATAGGACCATGGTGATTTATCAATTAATGTCAACGAGGGCAATAATGAAGCTAAGTCAACTCTCCACCCGCATCGCCTCTGTCATTGGGGCTGGCCTGCTTTTACAGACGTCGGTCTGGGCATTCACCCCTGCGAATACAGAGTGCATCGCACCTGCTGGCGCTGGCGGCGGCTGGGATTTCACGTGCCGCCAGGTCGGCAAAACTCTGCAAGACTTGAAATTGATTCCTGGGTCGATGCAGGTGACTAACCGCGCAGGCGGTGGTGGTGGCGTGGCATTCGCTGAAGTGGTGAATAAGCGCAATGGTGACAACAATTTGATTGTGGCCGCTTCAAGCGCCACATCGACCCGCTTGGCACAAGGCGCATACCCAGGCAACAACATGGGACAAGTGCGTTGGCTGGGTGCGGTAGGTGCAGACTACGGAATCATCGCCGTGGCTTCAGACTCACCGCTGAAGACCTTGCCTGAATTGCTAGCCAAGGTCAAGGCCGATGCCACCAGCGTCTCTTTTGCAGGCGGGTCTGCCGTGGGTGGCTGGGATCATTTAAAGGTTTTGATTGCTGCGCAAAAGTCCGGGATCTCTAATGTCCGCAGTGTGAAATATGTCGCTTTTGATGGTGGCGGCGAAGCGGTTACCCAGCTTTTGGCGGGCAAAGTGCAGGCGTTCACAGGCGATATCTCTGAGGCCAAAGGCTTCGTGGACGCCGGTAAGATCAAGATCCTGGCGGTGTTGGCGCCCGAGCGCTTGGACGGTGAGTTTGCCAAGTTCCCCACGGCTAAGGAGCAAGGCTTGGACGTCGTGGGTGCCAACTGGCGGGGCTTTTACGCGCCTGGCGGCATGTCTGACGATGCCTATAACTACTGGGTCAAACAATTGACGTCCGTGTATCAGTCAGCTGAATGGAAATCGGTAATGGCCAAAAACGGGCTTGCCAAACTTAACCTACAAGGCAACGCCTTCCAATCTTTTGTCAAAGACTCAGTGGACTCCATACAGTCCATTTCGAAAGAAATCGGCATCATCAAATAAGGTGCTTGCGCGACCTACAGCGGCCCCTGCCGGGCCGCTGCGTTTTTTGTTCTTATTTGAAATGGCGCAGCCCATGGCCCAGACCCGCAGTGACCGCACTTTTGGTCTCCTCGCAATTGCCCTTGCCGCTTTCATGGCTTGGGGAACTGACCAAATTCAGGAAAGTTTTATCCAAGACCCACTAGGACCCAAAGCCTTCCCTTGGCTCATCGCTGGGGTGCTGGGTGTCTCTGGATTCGCGATGGTGTTAAAGCCAGATCCGCATCAAGGCTGGCCTGTACGCCACAAAATACTTGAATTAGCGGCTTCAGTCGGGGTGATGTTGGGCTATGCCTACTGGCTACCAGTCGCAGGGTTTGTTGTCAGCACAGCCCTGTGCGCGGCCTTCTTGTCATGGCGTTTGGGTAGCACATGGCGTCAATCGCTAGTGGCAGGGTGTGTGTTGTCGGTTGGCATTTACCTGGTGTTTCAATGGGTGCTGGGGTTGTCCCTCGCGCGGGGACCTTGGGGGTTTTGAACCATGGACAGTTTGAACTCGCTCCTGCACGGCTTTGCCATCGCGCTGACTTTTCAAAACTTGGCTTTGGCCCTGATTGGCTGCCTGCTGGGGACCATGATTGGCGCGCTACCCGGCCTTGGTCCCTCCAACGGAGTGGCAATACTCATTCCGCTTGTTTTTAGCCTTGGTTTGGGTGCCACACCGGCCTTGATTTTATTAACCAGCGTTTACTACGGCGCCATGTACGGCGGCCGTATTTCGTCCATTCTGCTCAATATTCCTGGAGATGAACCGGCTCTGATGACCACACTAGATGGCTATCCCATGGCCCGCAACGGGCTGGCTGGCGAGGCTCTAGCCATCTCCGGTTTGGCGTCTTTTGTGGGGGCGTTCTTCGCGACTTGGGGCCTGGTGTTTTTGGCACCGCAGTTGGTCAACGTCGCTTTGTTGTTTGGACCAGCGGAATATTTCGCGCTATTCACGCTAGCTTTTGCAACCTTGGGTGGACTGTCCAGTCAAAATCAAGCCAAAGCTGCCTTTGCTGCAGCGGTAGGCTTGGGATTGTCAACGATTGGCGTCGATGGCCAAACTGGCGTTCCCCGCCTGAGTTTTGGCAATGTTCATTTTTACGACGGCATCCATTTTTTGGTTGCCATCGTCGGTTTGTTTGCGCTCTCTGAGGTGTTGGTGTTCATTGAGCATCGGCAATCCGGCACCGCACACGACGCCAACGTGGTGGCAGGCATCGGTCGCGCAGTCCCTCCCATGTCGATGGTGAGAGAAACGTCTGGTGCAATGGCGCGTGGCACGGTGCTCGGTTTCATTGCCGGTGTGTTGCCGGGTGCTGGTGCATCGCTGGGATCATTCATCGCCTACAGCGCTGAAAAAAAATGGAAAGGCAAGCGCGGTCGATTTGGACAAGGTGACCCAAGCGGCGTTGCTGCGCCTGAGGCAGGCAACAACGCAGCTGCGGGCGGTGCACTAGTACCGATGCTGGCCCTTGGTGTTCCAGGCTCAGGTACTACTGCGGTGTTATTGGCAATGTTGATGGCATTGGACATCACGCCTGGCCCACTGTTATTCCAGAAAAATCCAGACGTTGTTTGGGGCCTGATCGCAGCCTTGTTCATCGGCAACGGCATGCTGTTACTGATGAATATTCCAATGGTAGGCTTGTTTGCCCGCGTCTTGCGTATCCCGTCAAGGTACCTGATGCCAGGCGTGGCGATGGTAAGTTTCGTCGGCATTTACGGCATCAGTGGATCAACCTTCGATCTCTACATCATGGTTGGCTTTGGCGTGATGGGGTGGCTGTTTCGTAAGCTCGATATCCCGCTCGTCCCTGTCGTCTTGGGCATTATGTTGGGTGACCAAATGGAGAAGAACCTGCGCCGCGCCATGACGATCTCTGATGGTGATTGGGGTGTCTTGGTTAGCACACCGCTAGCCACAGGGCTGCTGATCGCTGCCGCGATAGGCTTCATTGCGCCGTTTTTCCTCGCGCAATGGGTTCGCATCCGAAAGCCTTGAGTCAACGACCTAGGTTTGCCATTTCAAAGCTGGCTGCAGGCTTGCCCGCGATGGTCACGGCATACACGCTTCGTCATAGCGTCACAACGGACTTAGTGTCGCCTGACGATTTAGACATCAATACTGTTGCACTCATTTCTGGCACGAGCGCTCGAATGATTGAACAGCAGTAAGGACACTTGATCGATGAGCAAGCGATCCGAGGCACCGATTCAAAAACGTGATGCCCCAGCTGACCACAATCGCCATCCACAGCGACGCGGATGACAGGCTTTTCAAATGGCAATACCAAGCAAACGTCATGAAAACGTTGGAGCACACCAGCAAAACCACAGTCCACAAGACTTATTCAGCGACCACTCCATAGAGCCGAAGAACATGTGAAAAGCCCCCAAAGCTGTTCGTTGGAGGCTGGTGTTGTTTCGCTGCGCCTTGCGCTGAGCTGCTGCGAGAAATCTAAGGTATGAAGCAAACCGGTGGTTTACTACAAAAA
>CAYZHE010000008.1:0-85687 GCA_964478285.1 uncultured Burkholderiaceae bacterium | reverse complement strand
ACCGCTGACACAGGCAGCGGTGCCTGCGCACCTGCGCGGCCTAGTCTGGCTTTACGCAGCGCGGTTGGGGTTGACCAATGCCTCTACAACCAAGGCGTGCAGACCACTGGCCTGTTGGTTTTGAATCGCTTGTTGCAATTGGCGGCTCATCTCTGGCGTCCAAAACTTGGCGATGTGTTGGGCAACGCCAGCTCGGGCTTCTTCCCGGTTAGGAAAGCTCTCAAAGAACTCTGCGATGCGATTCGCCATGTGAACGAGTTTGGCAATTTCCATTTCAGGCTCTCTGTCGGAGGTTCAACTCACCTCAGGCGTGGGCTGCCAGCGGTCTGGGTAGGTGTAAGCGACCCAGCTCGGTGGGCGCACAAATCCTGCCAGAGCCAAGCCCGCCTTGTCGGCGCAGGAGACGGCGAGGGCAGTCGGTGCAGAAATCGCGGCCAGTGCCCCGACACCTGCCATGGCGGTTTTTTGAACCATCTCAAAGCTGGCCCGGCTGGTGATGGCAATCCACGCTTGTTTGGGGTCAGCTTTGGCTGCCATCGCGGCGCCGATGACCTTGTCAAGGGCGTTGTGTCGGCCTGCGTCTTCGCGCAACCAAAGCAAGCCGCGTTTCGTATCGACCCAGGCAGCAGCGTGTGAGGCACCGGTCCGCTTTTGCAGAAGCTGGGTCGCTGGCAGCGAATGGACGATATCTAGCATCTGAGAAACCTGAACGACTGTCTCGGGGACCGGAGGAGGGCGCAGATCAACCTGCTCAAGTTGCTCCACGCCACACAAACCACACCCCGTTCGTCCAGCGAGCTGGCGGCGGCGCTCTTTAAGGCGCCATTCACATGCTGCAGCGACGGTTGCTTCAAGTCGAATGCCTCCGCGCTCCTCGCAGACCTCGACATCCAGCCATTCATGCGCCTCTTGAACGATGCCCTCTGTCCACGCAAACCCTCTGGCAAAGTCCTCCAAATCGGACGGCGTGGCCATCATCACAGCAAAGGACACCCCATTGAATACCATCGCCACAGGCACCTCTTGGATCAACCAATCGCTGCTGTGCTCGAGCACTCCCGTGTCATGTCGAATGACAGGTGTGGCTTGCATGGTTTGTGCTGTCGTCACGGTGCTCGGTGGTCGATGGATCAGTGTTCCAGTCTTGCGGCAGCTGGTACCAAAGCGAGTTGAGC
Organism: uncultured Burkholderiaceae bacterium; assembly: GCA_964478285.1. Classification (GTDB taxonomy): domain Bacteria; phylum Pseudomonadota; class Gammaproteobacteria; order Burkholderiales; family Burkholderiaceae_C; genus RS62. The sequence continues at coordinate 84,512 of CAYZHE010000008.1, read as the reverse complement.
AGCATCTTGATGATCAAACACTTGCTGCCACTGTGAAGGCTGCGAGACCTTCTGAACCTGAACCGCCGTCACTTTGTACTCTGGGCAATTGGTGGCCCAGTCTGAGCTGTCGGTTGTGATGACGTTGGCGCCCGACTCTGGGAAGTGAAAGGTGGTGTAGACCACGCCGGGTTGCACGCGTTCACTGCACAACGCCCGCAAAGCGGTTTCGCCTGCACGGCTGGAGACTTGTACCCAGTCGCCATCGGCGATGCCTCGCTCTGCGGCGTCTTCGGGATGAATTTCCAAGAGGTCCTCGGCGTGCCACTGGTTGTTGGCTGTGCGCCGCGTTTGCGCGCCAACGTTGTATTGACTCAAGATTCGTCCGGTTGTTAGCAGCAAGGGAAACTTGCGCGTGACTTTTTCTTCGCTAGCCACGTATTGGGTGTTCAAGAATCGCCCCAACCCTCGAGCAAAACCATGTTGGTGCATCAATGCCATCCCCGCCTCTGCAGTGGTGTCGTTGCATGGCCATTGCAGGCTACCCAAGCGGTCGAGCTTGTCGTAATTCACGCCAGCAAATGTCGGCGTTAAGGCCGCAATCTCGGCCATGATCTCGCGAGGGTGTTGATAAGACATGTGGTAGCCCATTGCTCGGGCCAACCCGACGGTGACCTCCCAATCTGCTTTGCCGGCCAACGGAGGCATGGCTTGGCGAACTCTGGAGATGCGGCGCTCAGCGTTGGTGAACGTGCCATCCTTTTCCAAAAACGAACTGCCCGGCAAAAACACGTGGGCATATTTCGCCGTTTCATTCAAAAACAAATCTTGCACGACCACGCACTCCATGGCTGACATCGCAGCGGCAACGTGGTGGGTATTCGGATCAGACTGCACGATGTCTTCGCCCTGACAGTACAAGCCTTTGAATTGGCCAGCAATGGCGGCGTCAAACATGTTTGGAATCCGCAGACCAGGATCAGGCTGCAGGGGTACGCCCCAAGCGTGCTCAAACTGACTCCGCACCGTGGCGTCAGAGATATGGCGATAGCCGGGTAGTTCATGCGGGAAGCTGCCCATGTCACAACTGCCTTGCACGTTATTTTGTCCGCGCAGCGGGTTGACGCCCACGCCTTCGCGTCCCAACATGCCGCAGGCCATGGCGAGGTTGGCAATGGCAATCACCGCCGTCGAACCTTGTGCATGTTCAGTGACCCCCAAGCCATAGTAAATCGCCGAGTTACCTCCGTTCGCGTACAAGCGCGCAACCGCCCGAATGTCTTCGGCAGGGACGCCCGTCACAGACTCGACGGCCTCTGGCGACCGCGAGGTATCGGCTACAAAATCAGCCCATGCTTGAAAACCACTGGCCTCGCAGCGCTCGTTGACAAATGCGGTATTCACCAAGCCCTCGGTCACGATGACATGGGCCATCGCTGTGAGGACGGCCACATTGGTTCCCGGGCGCAATGCCAAATGGTGTCGCGCGGCGATGTGCGGACTTTCGACCAAATCAATGGCGCGTGGATCGATCACGATGAGTTGCGCACCTTGACGAAGCCTTTGCTTCAAGCGAGAGCCAAAAACCGGATGGGCATCTGTGGGATTAGCCCCCATCACCAAAATCACATCCGCCTGCTCCACCGATTTGAAATCTTGGGTACCCGCTGATGTGCCAAAGGTCTGACCCAGTCCATATCCTGTCGGCGAGTGGCATACGCGGGCGCAGGTGTCAACGTTGTTCGTGCGCAATGCGGCACGCACGAGCTTTTGCACCAAATACGTTTCCTCATTGGTGCATCGACTCGATGTGATGCCGCCCACAGCATTGACACCGTGTTCAGCCTGTATGCGTTGGAAACGTTGCGCCGCAAATGCAAAGGCTTCGTCCCAACTCACCACACGCCACGGGTCCGAAATACGATCACGAATCATGGGCTGCGTGATGCGGTCGGCATGGGTGGCGTAGCCCCAAGCAAATCGACCTTTGACACAAGCGTGTCCTTCGTTGGCCTTGCCGTCCTTCCAGGGCACCATGCGCACGACGGTGTTGCCTTTCATCTCTGCCTTGAAACCGCAGCCCACACCGCAATAAGCACAGGTCGTCAGCACCGCGTGCTCAGGTTGACCCATGTCGATGATGGACTTCTCTTGAAGGCTGGCAGTCGGACAGACTTTGACGCACGCGCCACATGAGACACAGTCGCTTTGCATGAACGTGTCGTCCGCCCCAGCACTCACATGGCTCTCAAAACCACGCCCTGAAATCGTCAGGGCAAAAGTACCTTGGACCTCGTCACAGGCACGCACACAGCGGCTACACACGATGCATTTGCTGGGGTCAAACGCGAAATATGGATTGGAAGCATCTGTGGACGCATCGGTGTGATGGGCGCCAGCGTCTGCACCAACGCCATAGCGAACGGCTCTGAGGCCTACGTCACCCGCCATGTCTTGCAGCTGGCAATCGCCATTGGCAGAACACGTCAAACAGTCCAGTGGATGGTCACTGATGTAAAGCTCCATGACGCCACGCCGAAGGTCCTTGAGCTTGGTCGTTTGTGTGCGCACCACCATGCCTTCTTGCACTGGGGTCGTGCACGATGCTGGGTAACCGCGGCGGCCTTCAATCTCAACCAAGCACAGGCGGCAGGAGCCATACGGCTCCAGCTCATCGGTCGCACACAGCTTGGGCACTTGGACGCCCAACTCGCTAGCAGCACGCATGACGCTGCTGCCCTGCGGAACCTGAATGGCGTAGCCATCGATCGTCAAGGATACGAGCTGCGCCGAGTCGCGCTGAGGGGTACCGTGGTCTACCTCATGAATCGGTATGAACGCATTCATCCGGATGCCTTTTGTGCTTTGGGTTTTGCTGGCAACCCAAAATCGGTTGGATAGAAATCAAGCGCAGACAACACCGGAAAAGGCGTCATGCCTCCCATCGCACAGAGACTGCCGTGCAACATGGTGTCACACAAGTCACGCAACAAAATCTCTTGTTCGGCCTGCCCTTGGCGCAAGCGATCAATGACCTCCACACCGCGGGTTGACCCAATTCGGCAGGGCGTACATTTGCCGCAACTTTCAAACGCGCAAAAAGCCATCGCATGGCGCGCCAAATCGGCCATATTGCTCGTGTCATCGTGAACGACGATGCCGCCGTGGCCGATGGTGGCTCCCATCGAAGCATAGGTTTCGTAATCCATTGGCGCATCCCATTGGTCCGGCGGAATGTAGGCACCCAAGGGTCCCCCCACCTGCACCGCCTTGATTGGACGGCCACTGCGCGTGCCGCCACCAAAGTCTTCCATGAGGGCGCGCAAACTCACACCAAAGGGCAACTCCACCAAGCCACCATATCGGATGTTGCCAGCCAGCTGAAATGGCATGGTGCCAGTTGATCGCCCTTGCCCCTTGGCGGCGTATGCAGCTGCGCCGTGGCTCATGATCTGCGGCACACTCGCCAAGGTCAACACGTTGTTGATGACGGTCGGTCGTCCGTGCCACCCCGACAACGCTGGCAGTGGCGGTTTGCTGCGCACCACGCCTCGCTTGCCCTCTAGGCTTTCCAGCAACGCCGTTTCCTCGCCACACACGTAGGAACCCGCTGCTTTAAATACTCGCAACTCAAATCGCTGTTGTGTGCCCGCGATGCGTTGACCGATCCAACCCGCTGTTTCCGCGCAGGCGATCGCTTGCTCCAGCTTGATGATGGCATGGGGGTACTCACTTCGCACGTAAATCACACCTTCTGTGGCACCCGTGGCCAAGGCTGCGATGGCCATGCCTTCGATCAACACGCAAGGATCACCCTCCATGATCATGCGGTCTGCAAAAGTGCCGGAGTCACCCTCGTCGGCATTGCAAACAATCGCTTTCGCGTGCGCTTGTGTGCGAGCAGAGGCCGGCGCGTCCAACATGGTTTTCCATTTGATGCCTGCCGGAAACGCCGCGCCGCCTCGGCCCCGCAAACCAGAGTCGATGACGGTCTGGACGATGGCTTGGGGGGTCATTTGCGCTGCCAATTGAAGACCTGCCCAACCACCATGCTGCTCATAGTCAAGGATGGATAAGGGGTCAATGACGCCCACTCGCGCGAACAATTGGCGCTCTTGTCGCAAAAGATAATCGTGCTGTTCAACCAGCCCGATAGACAAGGGGTGATGCGCACCATTCCAGCCTCCCGCGTGCAGCCATCCATAGACATCGCTTGGTCGCATTGGGCCGTAACCCACGCGGCCCTTGGGGGTGTCTACCTCGACCAAAGTTTCCAGCCAGAACATCCCTCGCGAGCCGTTGCGGACCACCTCTATAGGCCAGCCCATCTCATCTGCGTGGTGCTGAATAGCGGCTGCCAATTCATCCGCACCCAAAGCGAGCGCTACGGAGTCGGAGGGCACATAAACCTTATTCACGTGTCACCCCGCTTTGTCGCAGATGGATGCGGCTTGGCCACCTGAGGATCCATGAGCGCAATAAGTTGAGGCGCTGTCACCGATGCGAGCAGCCGTTCGTCGACCATGGCTGCGGGCGAGTTGGCACAAAGACCCAAACAATAAATAGGCTCGATTGACACCCCCTTGTGAGGACCAGCTGTCAATGCAGGGTGCTCACTCACGTGGGCGCTGACCTGGCGCATCAACTCCGCCGCACCGCAGGCCTGACAAGCTTCGCCCATGCAAATCTGAACCATCTGATCCGCAGGTGGGTGGCGCCTAAAGTGGTGATAGAAGGTCAGAACGCCATGCACATCTGCACGCGAAATATTGAGCGCCTTCGCGATCGAGTCAACACAATCTGACGGCACATAACCAAACAAATCTTGGATGTCGTGAAGCAATGGCAAAAGCTGCTCAGGCTGGCGCGCATACTGAGTCAACAAGGGTTGAATAGCGTGCGCCGGTGCGGTCTGGGCATTCATGGCTGTTGTGCGCCTTTCGTCAGTCGAATGGCTATCTTAACGAGGCCGCCCCATGAACGCCACCGGGTCAACACGAAAGGATTTATGCGTAAATATCAAGGTCATTGCCTTGCCGGGTTTTGAACCGGCGATGCACCCAATAATATTGGTCAGGGTGCTGCTCAACCCACTGATCGAGGTGAGCATTCATCCGCGCAGCATCTGATAGGTCATCGCCAGAAGGATAGTTTGGCCACACTTCGCCCACCTCCGTCGTGTAGCCAGATGCCGTCATGAGCGTATACACCGAACGCACTCCCACTTGACCCAAACTCGCAAATCGGGGCAGCGCAGTGACGGTCGCAGCTGAACGCCCCATGAATGGCACGAATACCGCATCCTTGGCGCCCAAATCCATGTCCGGCAACAGATACAAACTGCTGCCCTCTCGCAACCGCCGAACCACCGTCTTGGCTGAGCCCACGCGCGGCAACAAACCCTGCGGTGCAAAGCGACTGCGCCCGCTGGCAATCCAGCGGTCTTGTTGGGGTGAGGATGTGTTCGCAAACAAGGTCACCATCGGCTGCTTTTGCGTCAAGGTGAGCGCCGTCCAACCGGCGTCTAAGCCCATGCAATGGGGCGCGAACAACACGCACGCACTGTCCCATGCTGCACCCGAAATGCGGCATTGCAATCGCTTGGCCAGAATGCCTTCGTCGCCGTGCCACAACCAGATTCGATCAAACCAACTTTGAGCAAAATGAACAAAAACGAGCCTGGTTGTCCTGCGATGCCAACCTGGAGCGCGCTCGGGGAAACAGTGCTTTAAATTGCGAACCACCACCCGTCGGCGTGGCCACGCCAGAACAGAAAGCACCACACCGAGCAACCACCCCGCACCCCTGAACCAAGCCAAAGGTAGGCGAGCGACCTGGCGCAAAGCCAAATCGATCAATGAGGGTCGCTGGGCTACGTTCATGGATCCGCTATTTTTCTACGCACCAGGTTTGAATTGGGACAGAAGACCAAGGTCCATCACATCAATTGGATTGCGCTGCGAAAACCTCTCTGTGTCGGCGCCGGGTCTGTCTGGCAACCCAAACGCTGTAGGCAATCACACCAATGGTCAGGGTAACAATCAGCAACGTGGCGGCGGCATAAACGGTTGGGTTGATGCCTCTGCGGGCATAACCAAAAACGACCTGCGGCAAGGTATTGACGCCAGGACCTGACAAAAACTCTGCAATCACCACATCATCAAAAGACAATGTGAACGCCAACAAGAAGGCGGCAATGATGGCCTGCGCAATGTTGGGCAGCGTCACCAGAAAAAACACTTGATAGGGTTTCGCACCCAGATCCATGGCCGCATCTTCAAGGGTTCTATCCATCTCCTGCAAACGCGACTGAATCACCACCATCGCGTATGCCATACCAAGCAAGGTGTGTCCCATGACAATGGTCAACATACCTCGCTCCGGCCAACCCAACCACGTCTGGGCGCCCACCATCAATAACAAGAGCGAAAGACCAATGATGACCTCAGGCATCACCAAGGGCGCGTTGGCCATGCCGGAAAAAAAGGTACGCCCCTTAAAGCGCGTATATCGCACCAACACAAAGGCAGCAAAGGTACCCAAAACTGCAGAAAGTACACCGGTAGTCAATGCAATCTTGACGGACAAAAAGAAACCATCCACCAGCTTGCTGTCGCGCAGCAATGCCTCATACCAGCGCAAAGAGAACCCTGTGAAGTTCGCGTCCTGTTTGGTGCTGTTGAACGAAAAAACCACCATGAACGCCAGCGGCATGTACAAAAAAATGTAAACCGCAAGCAGCCACAACTTTCCACCAAAGCGATTGATCCATGCGCTCATGCCGTTACCCTGCTGCTCCACCGTCACGAGCATTGACGGCGCGGTTGTACATCGCCAGCGGAACCACAATCAGTGCAATCATGATCACGGCCAAAGCCGTTGCGCGTGGCCAATTGTTGCTCGAGAACATCTCATCCCACACCACTCGGCCAATCATCAGGTTCTCTGGTCCGCCTAGCAACGAGGGGATAACGAACTCGCCCACAGATGGCACAAACACCAACACGCTGCCGGCCACAATGCCCGACTTAGACAGGGGAACCGTGATGAGCCAGAAAGCCTTCAATGGCCGAGTACCCAAGTCATACGCGGCTTCAAGCAAGCGAACGTCCATCTTGACCAACGTCGCATACAAAGGCAGCACCATGAAGGGCAAATACACGTACGTCATGCCGACAAGCATGGAAATATCCGTGTAGAGCATGTGGATGGGCTCATCAATCAGGCCCATTGCGATCAAGCCCTGATTGATGATTCCATAGTCAGACAACAAACCCTTCCATGCGTAAATGCGCAACAAAAAGGACGTCCAAAATGGCAGCATCACCATCATCAACAAGCCTGGGCGCAGGCGCTCAGGCGCGCGCGCCATAAAGTACGCAAACGGATACCCAACAATCAAGCACAACAGGGCGGTGGCAGTGGCATACAAAATCGATCGTCCGTAGGCCTCAATGTAAAGCGTATCGAACAGCGCCCCGCCGTCTGGATCGATAAAGACCGACCAATAGTTTTCAAACTTGAGATGAAGCACACCATTCCCATCCCACAAGGGCTTGAAAGGAATGATGTCCTCGCCCATGTCCACAAAGCTGATGTAGACGAGGATCAAGAATGGCAACAAAAAGAACAACAACAACCAAAAGTAGGGCACACCGATGACAAATCGACGTCCAGGGATCCAGGTGTTGGCGATCATTGAACTGCTGCTCTCTCAGTCACGCAGGACAACGCCGGCATCGTTGTTCCACCAGAAATAAACTGCGTCATCCCAGGTGATGGGTTCATCTTCATGACGGCTCAAGTTGGCCTCGGTCACCTTGACGCGCTGGCCGTTCGCAGCTTTCAGAATGAAGGTGTTGTGCGCGCCAAAGTATGCGATTTCTTTGACGACGCCTTGAAAAACATTTTGGTCCACCGAGGGCCTGTTTCTGCTGATGCGAATTTTTTCGGGCCTAACGGCCAGCGCAACAGACATGTTGAGCGTCCCAGGTGTGCTGTGCCCCACTTCCATGCGGCCCAGATCCGTCTGAATGGCGCAACGATCCACTTCATCCTCGACTAAGCGACCCTCAAACAGGTTCACGTTGCCGATGAAATCAGCGACAAAACGGCAATTTGGAAATTCGTAAACCTCTTTGGGTGTTCCAACCTGGAGCACGCGACCCTTGCTCATGACCGCGATGCGGTCCGCCATGGTCATGGCTTCCTCTTGGTCGTGCGTGACCATGACACAGGTGACACCGACACTTTCAACGATGTTCACCAATTCAAACTGGGTTTGCTCACGCAGCTTCTTATCAAGCGCCCCCAATGGCTCATCCAGCAATAGCAACTGCGGGCGCTTGGCCAAACTGCGCGCCAACGCAACCCTTTGCTGCTGGCCCCCAGAAAGCTGATGTGGTTTGCGTTTGGCGAAGTCTTTGAGTTGCACCAACCCCAACATCTCGTCGACACGCGACTTGACCTCGCTCTTGGGTAGGCCCTCACGGCGAAGGCCAAATGCCACGTTATCCCAAACCGTCAAATGAGGAAACAGCGCGTAGGACTGAAACATCATGTTCACAGGGCGCTCGTACGGCGGGTGGCTTGAAACCTCCTGTCCACCCAAAACAATGCGCCCTGAGGTCTGTGTCTCAAAACCCGCCAGCATCCTCAGCAAAGTCGATTTGCCACACCCCGAACTGCCCAACAGTGCAAAAATTTCACCCCGCTCAATCGACAAAGACACATCGTCCACTGCCGTGGTGTCGTCGAATTTTTTGGTGAGGTGTTCCGTTGTCAAAAACGGCGCATTGGATGCGACGGCACTCATGAAACGCCCTTCAGTTCAGTTCCAGCAAAAAAGGCTGCCCACGCCATCGGCGCGAGCAGCCCCTGTATCAAGACGAGCGAGCGTGGCTCACTTGCCTTTCTTGAAGTTGTTGTAAACGTCTGCCATCGCTTCGCGAGCGCTGTTCGTGAAACTGCCTGGAGGAATCATCTTGCCCATGTATGACGAGTCCACAAAGATGGTTTTGTTGGCTGCGATGGAGGGCTCAATTTTGCTCAGCGCGGCGGTGTTGCCGGTAGGGTAGTTCATCTCATTGGCCATCGCCGCCGCGTTTTCGGCACGCAAGTAGAAATCGATGAACTTGTGGGCAGCGTCGACGTGCTCGGCATCTTTGGTGATCGCCATGGTGTCAAAGAAAATCAAAGCGCCGCCTGTGGGCAACAACGCTTCAATCTTGTCTTTTGAGCCATTTTCTTTCGCAGCATCGGCTGCCAAGTTGATGTCGCCAGACCAGCCAATCGCAACGCAGGCACGAGCGCCTGCCAAATCGTCAATCATGGTGCTAGAGAAAATTCGAATGTCCTTGCGCACCTTTGCCAACATCTTGCCAGCTGCCTCGTAGTCGGCGGGGTTGTTGGAATACGCACTCTTGCCGATGTAGTGCAAAGCGACGGGCAGAATTTCAGTGGGCGAGTCTAAGTAAGCAATACCGCACTTCTTCAACTTGGATGTGTACTTAGGATCAAAAACCAAATCCCATGCGTTGGCGGGCATTGGCATGTTGCCCAATGCTTTTTTGGCGCGCGTTGTGTTGATACCCACCGTCGTGAAGCCCCAAGCCCATGGGACCAAGTACTTGTTACTTGGATCAGCGCCATTGAGTGTCTTCATCACTGCTGGGTCGAGGTTTTTCAAATTGGGGAGCTTGGCTTTGTTCAGAGGTTGCAACAGGCCTGCTTCGATTTGAGGCTTGGCAAACACGCTACCTGGGACCACGATGTCATAGCCGGTTTTGCCCGCGACCAACTTGGCATGCAGCGCCTCATTGGTTTCAAAGGTGTCGTAGTTGACTTTGATGCCGGTTTCTTTTTCGAACGCGGCAACCATGCCCTCAGGAATGTAGTCAGGCCAGTTGTAAATATTAAGGACCTTGTCTTCAGCCATCGCCGCTTGCGAAAGTACCAACAGCGAGCCTGCCGCAGCCGTCAAAAAACGCTTGTTCATCATCGTTCAACTCCAAGGACAACACCGCGTGTGCGGCAAAAAGGCATCTCTGCCGAATGAAAGCCATTGTGCCAAACCCATGGCAACAAAGGGTGGAACACCACGCAATCAATTGTAGAGCGGCTATTCTGCCGCCATCAAACCATCTGCTCGTAAACCCTGAAGGGTCAAATCCAAAACTTTGCGAATTCGCAACACCAACTCGTCAATGTCTGTGCGTGTCATGACCAAAGGGGGCGCAATGATCATGCGGTCGCCAACGGCCCGCATGATCAAGCCGTTTTCAAAACAATGGGCCCGGCAACGCATACCGACCTCGATGCTGGGGTCAAAGGGCTGCCCCGTGGTCTTATCTCGGCTCAACCAAAGAGCCGCAACCATGCCACATGTTTGCGTACCGCCCACCAAGGGATGCTCGGCAATCTCCGCATAACGCGCCGCCAAGTAAGGTCCGGTGTCTTCACGCACCCGGTCAACCAACCCCTCACTTTGCATGATGTTCAGGTTCGCCAGCGCCACAGCACAAGCCACTGGATGGCCACTGTAGGTGTAACCATGGTTGAACTCCCCACCTTGCTCGATCAAGACCTTGGCTACTTTTTCTCCGACCAAGACACCGCCGAGCGGGACATAGCCGCTGGTCACTCCTTTGGCAAAGGTGACCAAATCCGGGCGCATCCCAAATCGCTCATATGCAAACCAATGACCCAAACGCCCAAATGCGCAAATGACCTCGTCACTAATCAGCAAAATCCCATATTGATCGACAATGCGCTGAACCTCTGGCCAGTAAGTGTCTGGAGGCACGATCACACCTCCGGCGCCTTGCACTGGCTCACCAATGAACGCCGCGACTTTTTCTGGACCAATCTCTTGTATCTTGGCCTCCAGCCAACCGGCCGCACGCACACCAAAGGCCGCTTCCGTTTCGCCCGGAAGCCGTTTCTCAAAATAATGCGGCTGTTCAATGTGGGTGATATTCGGGATTGGCAGGTCGCCCTGCGCGTGCATACCACTCATGCCCCCTAAGGAGGCGCCCGCCATGGTGGAGCCGTGGTAACCATTGACACGGCCGATGATGACCTTGCGCTCAGGTTGACCAAGCAAGTCCCAATAGCGCCGCACCATGCGCACATTCGAATCGTTGCTCTCACTGCCACTGCTGGAATAAAACACATGTGTGAAGCGCTGTTGCCCACTGGGTGGCGCCAGGTCGACGAGCGCTTTAGCCAGCCTGACGGCCGGCTCGTTGGTGGTGTTGAAAAAAGAGTTGTAGTAGGGCAGGCGCATCATTTGCTCTGATGCGGCATCGGCCAACTCCCGCCGACCGTATCCGACATTGACGCACCACAAACCGCTCATCGCATCGAGCAATGTGTTGCCCTCTGAGTCACGCACGTAGATGCCCTCTGCCTGCGTGATGACTTTGACACCCCGCTGCGAAAGCGCCTGATGGTCGGTAAATGGGTGAATGAAATGGGCGGCATCCCACGAAGAGATGTCGGCCGCTGATAGGGTGTCTGGCATAGCTGCTTTCAACGGTTTCACACGTGCAAGAGCAGATGCTCTCGCTCCCATGGCGAGATCACTTGCATGAACGCCTCAAACTCCAACTCTTTGATTTCAGCGTACACAGTGATGAAGTCGCGGCCCAAGATATCGTGCAACTCGCTGTCTTGACGCAACCAATCCAACGCCTCGCCCAAACTTCGGGGAAGAGAATAGGGCGCCAAATAAGCATCGCCTCGCATTTCGACCTTATGGGGCGTCTTGTTCTTCATGCCCAAATAACCACACGCCAATGTCACGGCCAACGCGATATAGGGGTTGGCGTCGGCGCCAATGAGGCGGTTTTCAAGGCGTCTCGCCTCACCGCCTGAAATGGGAGAACGGATACCCACTGTGCGGTTGTCGTGCCCCCATTCCAGATTGATCGGCGCCGCCGTGTGTCGGGTTAAGCGACGGTAACTGTTGACATACGGTGCGACCAACGCCATCGCGTGTGGCATGTGTCGCTGGAGGCCGCCGATGTAATGGTGGAAGGCGGGCGCGTAGTCGCCATTCGGTTCACTGAAAATGTTGCGCCCCGTTTTTTTGTCCAATACGTTCTGGTGGATGTGCATGGCGCTTCCCGGCTCGCCAGCAATCGGCTTGGCCATGAACGTGGCATACATGCCATGGCGCAATGCGGCTTCCCGAACCGTTCGCTTGAACATAAAAACCTCGTCGGCCAAGCCCAAAGGGTGGTCGTGGAAAAAGTTGATTTCCATTTGACCTGCGCCGATTTCGTGAATCAATGTGTCGACATTCAACCCCATCTTCTCGCAATAGTCGTAGATGTCTTCGAACAGCGGGTCAAACTCGTTGACAGCATCAATGCTGTAGGCCTGGCGCGAGGTCTCGGCTCGACCACTGCGGCCAATTGGCGGTGATAACAAGGTATTGGGGTCGGTATTGCGACCCACCAAGTAGAACTCCAACTCAGGGGCCACGACGGGCTCCCACCCTTCCTGTTCATACAAAGCACAAACCCGCTTCAGTACGCTGCGCGGCGCGTAAGAAACGAGGTTGCCATCGCGATCAAAACAGTCATGGATGATTTGGGCTGTCGGGTCAGTGGCCCACGGGACAACGCGCACAGTCGTGGGGTCAGGGCGCAAATGGATGTCATGCGCCATCGGACTGATCACGTCATAAAAGGGGCCTTGTTGGGGGACGTCGCCCGTGACACTCATGACGACCACGTCCTCTGGCAAGCGCATACCGCGGTCTTCGTAAAACTTCTCCCGCGGCAAAATTTTGCCTCTGGCAACACCTGTCAGATCGGGTACCAAGCACTCGACTTCTGTGATTCGCCGCTCGTTGAACCACACCTCTAAATCTGAAAAACTTCGCATTTGCGTACTCATCGTTCGCCTTTTTTCGTTCATCCAATCGCCTTCACCTGGGTGAGGCGGTCGCTTCGCTTACTTGGATTGAGCGACGCTAGGGGATGACCTCAGGCAATGCGCTGAGCGCAGTTTGGCCACGCCTGGCGAGCCTTCTTGCTCCACATGCCCGCCCGAAAGCCCCAAATATCGCGGCATAGAACGGGGTTTCAAGTGGCCTCCATTCGGGATGCCATTGAACGGCGAGCGCAAATGTGCTTGCGCCTTCGACCTCCACTGCCTCGACCAAACCGTCCGGGGCATAGGCAACAGGCCTTAGGCCTGGCGCGAGTCGATCAATGGCCTGCCCATGCAAAGAGTTCACCATCGCGGTCTCCGCACCGGCCCACTCACGAAGAGCTGTGCCTTCTACCAAACGAACCGGGTGTGCAGGCGCATATTGTTCAGCGAAGGACTTGGTTTTGTCCTCACGATGGTCCATGTATCCGGGTTGGTTTTGCACCCCTTGAAACAAACTGCCGCCCATCGCGACATTGAGCTCCTGGATGCCGCGGCACACGCCCAACAAGGGCACTCCGTGCGCCACGCACGCACGCACCAGCGCGAGGGTGACGCTATCTCTGCGCTCATCAAGAGGCAAACTTGGGTCTGTGATTTCGCGGCCGTAATGGCGAGAATGCACATTGGCCGGCGAGCCCGTGAGCATCACGCCATCCATCCACGGGAGATAACGCTCCACATCCGCCGCGCCTGCCATCGGCAACAACACCGGCGTCGCGCCAGCGGCATGTTGGATGGCTGCCGCGTATTTTTCTCCAAGGATGAAAAATGGCGATGCTTGTGGTCCATCGCCCAGCAACCGATGGTCAACTGGCAGCCAAACTTTGGTGAAATCGTCGTTTTTCAAGGTACACCCCTTGGAATCATTGTGGGGGGGTTTGGTCAGTTTTACAAATTTAGGCACTGCTCGTTGTGTGGTCTAAAGTGTTACCGACGTGCCGTCAGAGCCAATCCTTCATCCGATGGTATGCCATCCCAAGTGCCAACAGTGGTGTTCGCCACAACCGCCCGCCGGGAAAGGGGTTGTGAAGCAACCGGGCAAACAGATCAAAGCCTTGCGACTGTCCATGAATGGCGTCCGCAATCAAGCGCCCCGCCATACCGGTCAATGCAACACCATGGCCGCTAAAGCCCTGAGCGTAATAAATATGTGGGGCAACGCGACCCCAATCGGGCGCCCTGTTCATGCTGATGTCGACAAACCCTCCCCACAGGTATTCCAGGGGCAAATCACCCAGCTGGGGGAACACCTTGGCCATGCGCCTTTGCATTAGTGTGCTCAGTCCGGGAGGTGTCATGGTGGTGTAGCTGACACGGCCCCCAAATAAAAGACGCCTGTCCGCACTGAGGCGAAAATAATCAAGCACAAATTGGGTGTCGCACACTGCGGCATTGCTAGGTAATATTTGCTTGGCTTGTGCCTCTGACAACGGCGGCGTTGCGGCAATGTAGGTTCCCACCGGCATGACTCTGGCATGAACCGCAGGAGCGAGGGTTGGTGACCACGCCCCCAGAGTGCTGTTGGCCGCAAGCACGACAAAGTCTGCAACAACCAATCCTTGCGCAGTGCGAACGGTTGCAGGATCTCCGATATCCATAGACAACGCCGCACTGTGCTCAAATATTTGCACACCCATGTCTCGGGCTGCATTGGCCAAGCCCAGGGCATATTTCAGCGGGTGAAGGTGACCAGATACGTCTTCATAGACACCAGCGCGATAGCGTTGGGAACCGATGTGTTGCCCCAGGTCCGACGCATTGAGCCATTGGGTTTCAAAACCATATCGGCTAGCCCAAGTTTCTGCATCCTCTTTCAAAGCTTGCGCCTTGCGGGCGTTGGTTGCTACAGTCAATGCGCCTTGGCGCCAATCTGCCTCAATGGCGTGCTCCGCGAGGCGCTCCTTTAACAGACCAATAGCGTCTACCGAGATATCCCACGCCCTCTTGGCACCGCCAAATCCGAGCTGTTTTTCCAACACCGTCTGTCCACTGGCAAACCCGACTAGGGCTTGGCCGCCGTTGCGCCCAGAGGCGCCGGCGCCAACTCGATCGGCTTCGAGCACCACCACACGTTGTCCTCGCTTCGCCAAGTCGATCGCCGTGGTCAGTCCAGTAAAGCCTGCTCCTACGATCAACACATCTGCGCGCAACCGCTCCGAGAGAGGCTTGCTTGCGGGCAGCCTTTGGACACTGGCTTCGTAGTAGTTGTGTCGGCCCAATTGGGTATCCGACGTGAGCAAGCTCATGCTGCCCCTTGGGTGCGTTGCGCCACTTGCCCTGCCGCATAGGTCCAAACCACATGGGCTGCCATTTGGCTCGTGAGTTCCGCGTGATCGTAAGGGGGTGACACCTCGACACAATCCATACCAACCCAGTGTAGCGGGGCCATCTCTTCAATGAGTGTGAGCAATTGGTTGCTCGTGAGTCCCCCAGGTTCGGGCGTCCCCGTGCCGGGTGCGAACGCAGGGTCTAAACAATCGACGTCAATCGTGAGGTACGCGGGCGCATCGCCTAGACGATCAACAATTTCGTCAACCACCGTTTGTAAAGCGTCGCCATCTTTGCCCCTGAGTTGGCGGGCTGTATAAATTTCGCCTCCCTGATTTTTGACGAACTCTCGCGCCTCCTTGACGCCGCTAGATCGAATGCCAATCTGAATACATTGAGCAGGATCCACCAAGCCTTCTGCAATGGCCTCTGCAACCCAAGTGCCGTGACCCGAGGGCTCACCAAAATGGTCTGTCCACGTGTCGCAGTGGGCGTCAAAATGTACCAGGGCCAAGCGCCCGTGGACGGCCTGTGCCGCACGCAGAAGCGCCAGTGTTACAGAGTGATCGCCGCCCAAAGACATCAGATGGTGTCTTTGCATCAGAGACAAAGCTTGCGCTTCAATCGCGTGTCGTGCTGCGTCCAACCCACTTGCGTTGGGCAAAATCATATTTCCAGCGTCCCCGCAGTATTCAAGTGGCGATACACCAAAGAGCGGATGCTCGGCATCGCAAAGCATCCAACTGGCTTGTCTGATGGTGTTAGGCGCCATGCGAGCGCCGGTTCGGTGGGTGACGGCGCCATCAAATGGAATACCGACGATGGCAAACGGTTGATCCGCAATCGGCGCGCAGCCCATGAAAGTGAGCTGTGATTGTGCGTATGGAAATTGATGTTCGGCCATCTTTCGTTTCTCTCAAAAGCGGGTCTTTCAGGGGGCTGAAGGTTGGGCACATGACGCGCTCACCTTGAACATGTAAAGTGGGTTTGTCGACTATCTTGCCTCAAAACACCATGTCCCTCACATCCTTGGCGTCTGCTTTTCAATCCGAGGTTGATCTCTATCAACGCACACACCCCTCTAGCAAAGTGTTGAGTGAGGAGACGCAACAGCATTTTTTGTTTGGTATGCCCATGCATTGGATGCAGGACTGGCCTGTGCCGCATTCGCTGTATGTTCGTGAAGCTGTTGGCTCTCAATTGATCGATGTGGATGGAAACCATTACATTGATTTTTGTCTAGGAGACACGGGCGCGATGTTTGGTCACAGCCCACAGGCATGGGTTGCGGACATTCAAGCCGCGATGGGGCAGGGCTTCACAGCGATGCTTCCTGGCGCAGATTTGATGAAGTTAGGCAAGGCACTTGAGATGCGTTTTGGCATGAGCCATTGGCAATTGGCGTTGTCAGCCAGTGATGCCAATCGGTTTTTAATTCGTTGGGCCAGGGCGGTCACTCGACGACCTGATCTTTTGATCTTTGATGGTTGTTATCACGGTGCGGTCGACGACACTTTGGTCGATCGCTCTGCCGATGGTCAAACGGTTCCACGCCCCTCTGTTTTAGGGCAAGTTCACAACCATCATGAGAGAGCACGGGTTGTTCCTTTCAATGATTTGGAGGCTTTAGAGGCATCTTTGCGAGATCGCAATGTGGCCTGCTTGCTGGCTGAGCCTGCGTTGACCAACTGCGGCATGGTTCTGCCTGATGCTGGTTTTTGGGATGATGCAAAGGGTTTGTGTGCCCAATATGGAACGCTCTTGTGTATCGATGAAACACACACCTTGTCGACAGGCTTAGGAGGCTATTGCCAGTTGCATGGCTTGCAGCCAGATGCTTTGGTCATCGGTAAAGCTGTCGCTGGTGGCTGGCCATGTGCACTCTACGGGGTGCAAGCCTCACTGGCACAGAAAATGGTGGAGGCCAAGCGCTCCGCGCCCGAGGGTCACAGTGGTGTAGGCACAACGCTATCCGGAAGTTTGATGACGGTAAGGGCATTGAATTCAGCGCTTCAACACTTGCATCACGCCGACCATTACGATCACATGATCCATCTGTGTGACACATTGAATCGCGGTTTGTATGAGGTGATCGCTGATGCAAAGAAGCCATGGACAGTGACCCAATTGGGAGCGCGTTTGGAGCTTCAATTCATGTCCCAACCCCCAAGAAATGCCGAGGAAATTCGACGCGTTGAAGAAAGCAAGCTTGAACAGTATTTGCATCTCTTCATGCTCAATCGTGGTGTTTTATTGACTCCCTTTCACAACATGATGTTGTGTGCGCCGACCACCAAATTGTCTGATGTGCA
Organism: uncultured Burkholderiaceae bacterium; assembly: GCA_964478285.1. Classification (GTDB taxonomy): domain Bacteria; phylum Pseudomonadota; class Gammaproteobacteria; order Burkholderiales; family Burkholderiaceae_C; genus RS62. The sequence goes on along the minus strand of CAYZHE010000008.1, from coordinate 67,008 downwards.
GAACTTTTTAGGTTTGTTTCAAAAATGGATTGAACAACCATGCGTCGTTAACCAACATTCGATTTGAGCGACCTTCTTTACCAAACGATTACAAAGGGATGACATCTCCTTTGCATGGGCACCAGATACTGCAAGCCATGGACAACACAAGGTTGTTCTGTTCACAACCAAGGAAACACATGTCACAAAAACTTAAATCCGCCTTGATTGCTGCTGGCTTGACCGGTGCTCTGGCAATCCTCTCACAGCATGCTCTCGCTGATTCGCATGGTTCGGGCAATTCAATGGCTAAGACGACTGAAGCCAATCACTCTGAACAACACAACGATGACCAACACCACAGCAAAGAATATGGTCACAAGGGAATGGATAAAAAGTTCAACTCCATCGCGAATGCTTTGAAGTTGGACGCAAGCCAACAAGCGGCGTGGAACGAGTTACAACTCGCGCTGCAACCCAAACATCTGGACAAAAAGAAAAGCCGCGAAGCACACAAGACAGCACTGAAAGAGATGCGAACACCCGAACGCCTGGATTGGATGCAAGGCATGTTTGAATCGCGCCTCAACGACATGAAAACACGAAACCAAGCCATCAAATCCTTCTATGCAACGCTCAATGACGAACAGAAGAAAGTGTTCGACGACCAGTTTTTTTGGTCTAGAAGTGATAAAAAAATGCACCATGGTTCATCCAGACACGATTGAACCATCGGTTTTCAAAACAAGAAGCGGCTATTTGGCCGCTTTTTTTTTGAAACAAGACGGAATCCTTCAATCAGTTGGTACAAGTACAGGGATAACTTTTGAACAACTGCTGTGTTATCCACAGGACGACTCTGTTCTGCTGAGTTGTTCTTGATTTATTGAACGCTGGTGTCGTGTTCTTACACAAGTTTAAATTTATATAAGTTATTGATTTTAAATATATTTTTTTGGTTTTCCACGGACTGAGATCGGCTCTACTACTACCACTATCTTTCAATATAAATTGTTATCTAAGAAGGCAAACAACAATATGCGCGTTCAAGCTGCATCAAAATCCCCTTGATGGGACAATAGCGGGTTGTTTTTATCAGAGCAAAAAGTATGAAGTATCCCGTTGTTTTTGATGTCATCGTGGTGGGTGGTGGTCACGCTGGTACAGAGGCCGCTTTGGCTGCTGCACGTATGGGCTGCAAAACCTTGCTGTTGAGCCACAACATCGAAACTCTTGGCCAGATGAGTTGCAATCCATCCATCGGTGGCATTGGCAAGGGACATTTGGTCAAAGAAGTGGATGCTTTGGGCGGTGTCATGGGGTTAGCTACTGATCACTCTGGCATTCAATTTCGAATTTTGAACAGTTCAAAGGGTCCGGCGGTTAGAGCAACCCGTGCCCAGGCCGATCGCATTCGTTACAAAGCGTTTGTTCGCAACAAACTTGAGAACCAAGCCAATCTCCAGTTGTTCCAGCAAGCGGTGGATGATTTGTTGGTGCAAGGTGACAAAGTTGTTGGTGTCGTCACAAAAATTGGTATTGAATTCAGAGCACAGACGGTCGTTTTGACTGCGGGTACCTTTTTGGACGGTGTGATTCATGTTGGTTTGCAACATCATGCTGGAGGAAGAGCAGGGGATGAGCCAGCCGTGTCTTTGGCCCATCGCTTGCGGGAATTGAATTTGCCTCGCGGCAGGCTTAAGACAGGCACACCGCCCCGGTTAGATGGCCGAAGCATTGATTTTTCTAAGTGCACTGAGCAGCCTGGAGACGGCATGCCCGGTGGGTTAAATGAAGATCAACCCATACCGGTTTTCAGCTTCATGGGGTCACCAACGATGCATCCAACACAGTTGCCGTGTTGGATCACACACACCAATGAACGCACCCACGAAATCATTCGATCAGGTTTTGACCGCAGTCCGATGTTTACCGGGAAGATTGATGGAATCGGCCCGCGATATTGTCCTAGCGTAGAGGACAAGATCAATCGATTTGCTGATAAAGCCAGTCATCAGATTTTTTTGGAGCCCGAAGGTCTCGACACCCATGAAATATATCCCAACGGAATCTCTACTAGTCTGCCTTTTGACATTCAATATGAACTAGTCCGATCCATTCAGGGTCTTGAGAATGCCGTTATTGTTCGACCAGGTTATGCAATTGAGTACGATTATTTTGATCCTACCGCCCTGAAGTCTTCGTTTGAGAGCAAAGCGATAGATGGTCTTTTCCTGGCCGGTCAAATCAATGGGACAACAGGTTACGAGGAGGCTGCCGCGCAGGGGTTGTTTGCTGGGATGAATGCGGCATTAAAGGTAAAAGGAGAGCAAGCTTGGTGCCCTGGCAGAGAAGAAGCCTATTTGGGTGTCTTGGTCGATGATTTGGTGACCAAAGGTGTGACGGAACCCTACCGGATGTTCACCAGTCGTGCCGAATTCAGATTGCAATTGCGAGAAGACAATGCGGATCTCCGACTCACTGAAATGGGTCGAAGGTTGGGCTTGGTTGAGGACCTGCAGTGGGATGTTTTCAGTCGCAAGATGGATGCAATCGAAAAAGAAAAGCAAAGATTGGCAACCACTTGGGTGAGGCCCGGTACGTTGCTTCCGGGTGAAGCACTGAGAGTGACCGGCCAAGAAATTGATCATGAATATTCTCTTGCAGACTTGTTGAAACGCCCAACTGTGACGTATGCCAACTTGGTATCTCTCAACGGTGGTGAGTTTGCACCAAACCATCCAACGCTGACTGTTTCACGTGAAACCGGCTCAGAAATCGATTGGCAAATCAAAGTTCAGGCCATCGATCAGGTTGAAACTTCCATCAAGTATTCAGGATATATTGATCGTCAAAATGAAGAAGTGAAGAGAGCCGCTCATTTTGAAAAACTTAAGCTACCAGCAGCTGTTGATTACATGACAATAGGCGCGCTGAGCATCGAAGTCCGACAGAAATTGCAAAAGGCTCGACCAGAAACACTGGGCCAGGCCAGCCGGATCTCAGGGGTGACACCTGCAGCGGTGTCTCTGCTTTTGGTCCACCTGAAAAAACTGGGTTTCAAATTGCAAGCAGACACTGAAACCCAAGTTCACGCATGAGCAGATTCGAGATGACAGAAGTCGAAGTCATCCGCGCGGCTGCTCAAGTCAATGTGGTTTTGAGTGTTCAGCAGGCGCAAGCGGTCTTGGCCTATGTAGCGGGGTTAGCGAAGTGGAACAAGGTCTATAACCTCACGGCGATCCGCCATCAAGATGAGGTTTGGACACATCATGTCATGGACTGTTTGGCGGTTGTTCAAACTATTCGGCAAAGAGTGCCAGAGTTGACCCATATTTTGGATGTCGGCTCTGGCGGAGGTCTGCCTGGCATTATTCTGGCGATCACAGGTGTTGCGCAGCATGTCACTTGCATTGACGCTGTTGCAAAAAAAGTGGCCTTTATCAATCAGATGTCAGTTGTATTTTCAGATCTCCCTTCTGATTTACGTGGCGTACACCAACGAGTTGAAGCGTTCACGGGCTCATACCAGATGATCACCTCGAGAGCGTTCTCATCACTTTCAGACTTCATTGAATTGACAAGACACTTGTTGGCGCCGCAAGGCGTTTGGATGGCGATGAAGGGTAAGGTGCCGGACCAGGAGCTGAGTGTGCTGCCCCCAGATATTGACGTGTTTCACGTGGAACCATTGGCAGTGCCCGGACTATTAGAGGATCGATGCCTCGTTTGGATGCGCCAGCGTTAAATTGTCCCAAAGGCGGCGCGCCTTTTTCTACTAAACTTGTCCCTTCGTTTTGCGGTCTCGCGCGTGAGACCACTTCATCAAACCAAAGCAGGTTGTATGGCCAAGATTTTTTGTATTGCTAATCAAAAGGGAGGCGTCGGTAAGACGACAACCACCGTTAACTTGTGTGCTGGATTAGCAAAAATTGGTCAAAAGGTTTTGTTGGTTGACCTAGACCCTCAAGGCAATGCCACGATGGGTTCCGGCGTTGATAAGCGCGCTTTGGAGTATTCAGTTTATGAAGTTTTGCTGGATGACGTCTCCATTTCGAAGGCGCGCATTCGAAGTGAAGCATGTGGGTACGACGTCCTCGGTGCCAATCGCGATTTGGCGGGTGCCGAGGTTGAGCTGGTCAACCAGTCCATGCGTGAAAAGCGGTTGCGACATGCCTTGGCGCTGGTGAAGGACGATTACGACTTTGTTCTCATTGATTGCCCCCCCTCTCTCAATATGCTAACCCTCAATGGGCTGTGTGCCGCCAATGGTGTCATTGTGCCCATGCAATGTGAGTACTTTGCGTTGGAGGGCCTGAGTGACTTGGTGAACACCATCAAGCAAGTTCATGCCAATTTAAACCACGACTTAGAGTTGATCGGGTTGTTGCGAGTGATGTTTGACAACCGCATCACACTCCAAAAGCAGGTCAGTGACCAAATCAAGGCACATTTTGGCAACAAAGTTTTTGATACGGTGATCCCTCGCAATGTGCGTCTTGCCGAGGCACCAAGCTATGGGTTACCTGGCGTGGTGTTTGATCCTTCAGCGCGGGGGTCAGAGGCGTTTTTGGCATTTGCAAAAGAAATGGTCGATCGCATCGACACGATGCGATGAATTTGGCGTTGACCTCAGAGGAAGAGGTGTTCCACGTGGAACGCGGGGGGTGGAGTGGGTTGCTTTTGCCCGGTTGGGAAAACTCAAACCCTGACCACTGGCAATCTTTTTGGGAACACCAATGGGGCTATTTGCGAGTAGAGCAAGCCGACTGGAACCGCCCCTTGAGAGGGGACTGGCAAATTGCTTTGGAAGACTGTTTGCTTCACTGGTACGCCAAGCATGAACAGGCAAACCCAGGTAAAGCATTTCAAGTGGTACTCATTGCCCATGGCTTGGCTTGCCATTTGGTTTCCACTTGGGCACATTTTTCGCGTCACACCTCGTGGGTCAAGGCGGCTTGGCTGGTTGCACCACTTGATTTGACTCGGGCAGACCTTCCTGCCGCGCTCAGAACGTGGCGCCAGCCAGTGCTAGAGACGCTGCCATTTCCCAGCCATGTGATTTTTAGCGATAACGATCGTTTTTGTGACGAAAAAATGGCCTTACAGATGGCCGAGGCATGGGGCAGCAGCAGCCATTGCAAAGGTCGTGCTGGACACTTGAATGCGGATAGTGGTTTAGCGGATTGGCCGTCGGCACACGATGCCATGATTGAATTTGTGAATGCACTGAAATGAAAGGAATAAAAGTGGCAATTAAAAAATCAAAAGGTTTGGGTCGCGGCTTAGAAGCGTTGCTGGGCCCAGATGCCGCGCTTTCATCAGAGGCTGCATCACAGACGCCATCGGAGTTGCCATTGGCTCAATTGCAAGCCGGTCAGTTCCAACCCCGCAGCAGAATGGATGAGGGTGCGTTGTATGAGTTGGCAGAAAGCATTCGCTCGCAAGGGATCATGCAGCCGCTTTTGGTTCGGCCAATCAATGAAGAGGGCCAATTCGTTCCTTTGACATTGCCTGTATCAGCCCATCAAAAATTTGAAATCATTGCGGGGGAGCGCCGCTTTCGAGCCGCCCATTTGGCCGGCTTGGATCGCGTGCCAGTTTTGATCAAGGAGGTCGCCGACCAAAGCACGGCGGTGATGGCGTTGATTGAAAACATGCAGCGCGAAGACCTCAACCCCTTGGAAGAAGCGCGCGGCATTCAACGCTTGATTCGAGAATTCGGACTAACCCATGAAGATGCAGCCCAAGCCGTGGGGCGCTCGCGCAGTGCGGCCAGCAATTTGTTGCGGCTGCTGAATTTGGCAGAGCCCGTACAAACCATGTTGATGGCAGGTGACATCGACATGGGTCACGCGCGCGCATTGTTGAGCCTGGATCGAGCGACCCAGATCACTGCCGCCAATCAAATTGTGGCCAAAAAGATGTCCGTGCGGGAAGCGGAGAGCATGGCCAAGAAGCTGAGTGCTGAATTCAGTCTGGTCGCGGTGAAGCCCAAGCGTGATAAATCGCGAGATGTGAAACGCGTAGAGGAAGAGCTCTCAGACTTGCTTGCCGCTCAAGTTGAAGTGCGTGTGAAAAAGCAAGTCAAGCGGGGCGGCAAAATCTCGGACCAAGGGGAGCTGGCGATCCAATTCAGCTCCCTCGATGAGCTCAACGCGTTGATTGAAAGAATCAAACAGCAATAAAGTGAGCGCCCACACCCTTCCCGAGGCTTACTTTGTAAGGCGATTTAAAAAATCTTGCCTGGGTTAAGTAGGTTGTGGGGGTCTAGTGCTTGTTTGATCGTCCGCATCACATGGACGGCTGTTTCGCCAGCCTCTTTGACCAAAAAATCCTTTTTGTGCAAGCCAATCCCGTGTTCGCCGGTGCATGTGCCCCCTGACTGCAAGGCCCGGTGCACCAGCTGATGGTTCAGGCGTTCTGCGGTCGCCCGCTCTTCTGGGAGTGCTGGATCAATCAAATACCCGACGTGAAAGTTGCCATCACCCACATGGCCCACCAAAAAATAAGGGATGCCTGTTTCATCCACATCACGCAATGCGGCGGTCACGTTTTCAGCCAGTTGGCTGATAGGGACGCAAGTGTCGGTCGTGATCGCTACACAACCTGGACGCGATTGCAATGCCGCAAAAAAAGCGTGGTGCCGGGCCGTCCAGAGGCGAGTGCGCTCTTCCGGTGTGCTCGCCCATTGAAAACCATCGCCGCCATTGTCTTGTGCCAAAGATTGGACGGTTTCAATTTGTTCTTGCACGCCGGCAGGTGAGCCATGGAACTCCATCAATAACAGTGGCGCGACTGGCAGATCAATTTTTGAATATCGATTTACTGACTCAACAGAGTGCGCATCTAGCAACTCACATCGGGCGATGGGTACGCCCATTTGAATGATTTGCTGAGTGGTGAGAACAGCATCCGCCACGGTTGGAAACGAGCATGTTGCCGCCATCACAGCTTCGGGCAAGGGGTAGAGGCGCAATGTGATTTCTGTGAAGATCCCCAGGGTGCCTTCGCTGCCCACCATCAAGCGAGTCAAGTCGTAGCCGGCGCTCGACTTGCGCGCACGTGAGCCCGTGCGAAGCACAGACCCGTCTGCACACACCACCTCTAGGGCCAAGACGTTCTCTTTCATCGTGCCATAGCGCACGGCGTTCGTGCCCGAGGCGCGCGTTGCGCTCATGCCGCCTAGCGAGGCATTGGCGCCGGGGTCAATGGGGAAGAACAAGCCTTGATCGCGCACAGCGGCATTCACAGCCTCGCGTGTCACGCCTGGCTGGACGGTGACGGTCAGGTCTTCCGCGTTGATGGCGAGCACCTTATCCATTCGGGAGACGTCGATGCTGATGCCCCCTTCAATCGCCAGCAAATGGCCTTCCAAGGAGGAGCCCACGCCGTAGGGAATGACGGGAACCCGGTGCTCGTTGGCCAGCTTCATTGCATCGACCACATCCTGTGTGGACTCGGCAAAAACAACCGCGCTGGGGGCGGGAATGTGGGTGAACGCCGACTCATCGCGACCGTGTTGCTCACAAATGCTTTGTGCGGTCGAGCACTGCTTGCCAAAGCGGGTTTGAAGCGCTGGAATGAATGCGGCAGGAATGTCTCGCAATTTCACCTCAGGCAGGTCAATCACAAACTCAGTCATTTCAGGCCTCTTCTATGAATGCGGAATAATGCAGATTATCAAACAGAGAGAGAAGAAACATGGGCAACCGCTTGACACAAATCACTACACGCACAGGGGACGATGGCACCACAGGTATCGCTGACAACACAAGGTTACACAAAACCGACATCCGAATTCAAGCGATTGGAGATGTCGACGAGCTCAATTCACACTTGGGACTCTTGTTGAGTGAGCCCTTGCCCGATGGCGTCAAAGACTTGCTCCTCGATGTCCAACATCAGCTGTTCAATCTAGGCAGTTGCATGGCCATGCCAGGCTATGACGCATTGAAGGATGACGCTGTGGTGGCCTTGGACCAAGCGCTCGAACATTACAACGCAGCGCTTCCCAAATTGTTGGAGTTCATTCTTCCGGGTGGTAGCCGCGCTGCGGCACAGGCCCATGTTTGTCGCACGGTCGCTCGCCGCGCTGAGCGCACCGTACATGGCTTGGCACTAGCCACTGAGCTGTCGCCTTTGCTGGCTCAGTATTTGAATCGATTGAGTGATTTGATGTTTGTGCTTGCGCGGCATCTGAACCGCGTTGACGGCGGCGATGACGTGTACTGGAAAAGCCAGCGTCTTCAAAGAGAGCTGGGCTCTAGCGGTAGCTGAATCAGCCTAGGCGCCGCATGGGAGGGTGACGGCCTTTAGCGCCGATTCACTAGCCAGATGCCCAGCGCGACGCCACTTAAGGCCAGCACCAGTTGGACGCTGAGTGGCTCTTGCAGCAAGCTCACGCCAAACAAGAGCGCAAACACGGGCGATAAAAACGTGAACGAAGCCATGCGCGTCGCCGGGTAGTGGCGCAATAGCCACATCCAGGTGAGATAGGTTCCAAAAGCCCCCACGACGGTTTGAATCGCAATCGACCCCCACGCTTGAGTGCTGTAACTCAATGACCACGATTCACCGAGCGCCAAGGAGACGAAGGGGGCAACCACGGTGGTCGTTGCCACTTGATAAAACAAGGTTTTTTCAGCCGACAAGGTGGTCATGCGAGTGGCCCGCATCACCACGGTGGTTAGGCCCCACAACAAGCCAGCCGCCAAGCCGAACGCATCCCCTCGCCATTGGCCATTTTCGTACTGCATCAGGCCCTGTCCAAACGCAAGTGCCACCGCGCCAAAAGCCAAAGCCAACCCCACCCATTGAATCCGGCGCAGTCTCTCTGCCGCGACAAAATAGGGCAACACCAGAGACACCCAAAATGGCGATGAATACAAAAACACCGTCAGACGGGAGGCCGCTGTGTATTGCAGACCGACATAGATGCAGATGAATTCGCCGGCGAATAAGACGCCAGCCAACAAGCCGGCCCACAAGCTTCCATCCCGATCAAAAAGAGCAACCCCGCGCCACCATGACCAAAGCATCAAGCACAGCGTGGCGCCGAAAAACCGAATGGACGCCTGCCAAATCGCGGGTACCTCCGCCACAGTTGATTTGATCAAAATCTGCTGAAACCCCCAGAACGCACAGCAAAAGATCAAAATAGACATCGCCCGGCCATCAAGGCGAGTGTGGCGAGTGGGTGAACTCATTTCAGCGCGCCCCTGATCATGCAATGTGCTCCAACATCTGCACCTCAACCTTGTGCTGGGGGTGTTCAGGTGTGTGAAAAATGTCGCTGGTGATACACCAGCGCAGAGCCATTGCTCACTTGGTGCGTCGCCAAAACATGGCCTAAGTAAATCTGGTGGTCTCCACCCTCAAGCGTTTGATACCGCTCGCATTCGATGACACTCAGGCAGCCCGCCAGAATCGGCAAGCCGTGGCGGTTGTCCTGAAGGTCAACCCCTTTGAACCGGTGCTCTGGAGGACCAGCAAATTGCATGGCCAAGTCTTGCTGGTTAGCCGCCAGCACATGCACGGCAAAAAAAGGATGGTGGTCAAAACCGGCTCGGCAACTCGACGCATTGCCCAAACACCACATCACCAATGGTGGCGCAAGCGAAACCGAGCTGAATGAGTTGACCGTCAACCCCACTGGCGCCCCTCCGCGATCGCGGGTTGTGATGATGGTCACGCCCGTTGCGAACGTGGCCATGGCATCGCGCAATTCTTGAGGGGTGGCCTCGCTGGTGGCCGTGAGTGGGTGTCGCATGACCGTCACTTTAATGGAAACCAAGGCCCACGCCCTGTCACTGCCGTAAAAGGAGGTCCGTGTGTTGATTCAACCTTTTCTGACCCATATCAAAACCAGCGCCCCAGAGCCGTTGCATACTGCGGCGCCAAGCATGTTTGCGCGCCGTTGTGCGCGATACCGAGGAAAGACCATGAGCACCTTTGATCACGTCGAATTGATGAAGCACATCAATGGCGAATTGGGTCCATTTCGAAAATCTCAATCGCCAGCGATGCAAGGCTTCGCACAGCTCGCGGCCGCGGCCATGGCCCCTGGCACCATCGACGCCAAAACCAAGGAGCTCATCGCTCTGGCCATCGGCGTCAGCACCCATTGCTCGGGCTGCATCGCTTTTCATACCAAAGCGCTGGTCAAGCTGGGTTGTACTCGTACCGAGCTCGAGGAAATGTTGGCGATTGCGGTTTACATGGGCGGTGGGCCCAATCTGATGTACGCCGCCGAAGCCTTGAGTGCATTTGACGCCCAAAGCAACCCACCCGTCGCGGCCTGAGTCGCGGCCTCCTCATCGCGCGGTGGATGCGCGTTTGATTTGTTGGCGCAACCAAGCCTGTGCGGGGACATCGTTGCTGTCGTGATGCCAGAGGGCGTCGATGTGCACTGTCGGCATGGGGAGAGGAATCTCGCGCACCAAAAGCTCGTCACCAACGCCTGTCGCCGCGACGAAGTCTTCTGGCAGCACCGTAAGCAAGTCTGCTTTGGCTACCGCCTGTCCAGCTGTGAAAAATTGATTGACCGTCATCACGACTCGCCGTGACCGCCCAATCGCGGACAACGCCTCGTCGACAAATCCATAAGGTCGACCACTGAAGCTCACCAGCAGGTGTCGAGCGGCACAAAACTGATCCAGAGATAACTCGGGGTACGCAGCCAAGGGGTGTGACTTGCGCATCACGGCAACGTAACGACCGTCATACAAACGCTCCGATAAGAAGAGAGGCTTGGTGTCCTGCAAGTGTGGCGCCGACAACTCTGCACTGACTCCCGGGAAATAACCAATCGCCAAATCAATTTGCTGGGTTCGCAGCAATTCGCGTGGGTCGCGGGTACTCAATGGCAACACGCGTACGCGCACCAAAGGGGCCTCTTTGTTGAGCGTGTTGATCAGCTCTGGTATCAGCTCCGTCGCCGTCGCGTCTGCCATGGCCAAAACAAATTGGTGGTCAGCTGTGGCGGGGTCGAACACATCGGGTACCAGCGTGTGGCGCAATTGAGAAAGGGCGTCTCGGATAGCGGGCCATAGCGCCAATGCCCTTGCTGTTGGCTCGACGCCATAGCCTGAGCGCACCACGAGTTCGTCCCCCAAGCCCTCGCGCAAGCGCCGCATGGCATTGCTCACGGCGGGCTGTGTCATCGCTAGGCGCTCGGCTGCGCGGGTTAGGTTGCGCTCTTGCATGACGGCATCAAAGACGCGCAAAAGGTTGAGATCAAGGGTACGGAAGTTGAGCTGTTTCATACGATTCGTGAATGATATACATCACAATAATAAATTGGACGACGATAAGGGAAAACCCTATAGTTCCATCTATCAATACAAAACACATCACCAAGGAATCTCCATGACCACCGCAACCCTCCCAGCAGGCTTTCATCAACCCACTCGCCGTGCCGCTAAAAAGGCGGGCCCTGCCTCGACCTCTTTGACCGCTGCACTGATCACCGCTGTCACCGCCTTGTCGGTCGTGGTCGCTGACCGTTACCTTGGCGAGTTGACCGATGGGCACGTGGTCGCAGCTTGGTTGTTGATGTGGGCAGTGGTGTTCTCGGCCTTTGTTGCAACCCGCACCCCTGCACGCATGTTGGCGGCGCGCATGAAGTCAGGCTTGGATGGTTATGCCGCTGCTGTTGCTGAGCGCCGTGCCGAGCGCCGTTTCATGGACCTGGCACAACGCGATCCTCGCATCATGGCTGAGTTGAACGCCGCGCGCATTCGCCAGGAAGAGAGCGTGGCATTTGAAGCGGCGATGGCACCTTTGGGCATGGATGCTCCGGTGCAAACCAAAGCGGTCGCTTTGAGCGATTTCTATCCTACCTCGGTGTACTACCGCGGTCGCAACATTCGCCTCTATTACATCTGATCGATAGACTTGGCGATGCGATTGGGCCACCCTCGGGTGGCCTTTTTGTTGGCTGTGCCATGCCTATGGCGCCTTGCCTTATTGGCAAGCGTCTGCGGCAAACCCGCATTCCACAAACTTTCAGACGCAAAAAAGCCACCCGAAGGTGGCCAATTGCGATGACCGGGTACCGACCGCTTGACATTCGGGTCGCTGTCTCTGGACCCGAATGCCAAGGGAGACTCATGCAGCCAGTGCCGCCGCGAGGCGCGCCTTTGCTGACTTGAGCTCCTCTGGCAAACCATAAGACAGTTTGTCGAACAATTCATCATGGAGCTTGAGCTCTTCGGCCCACGCTTGCAGATCAATGCTGCTGACCTGCTCAAACTCCTCGGCGCTGAATTTCAAGCCGTCCCACATCAAATCGCTGTAGGTGGGGCTGACACCAAACAGGTGCTCCTGTCCCTTGCCTTGGCCCTCGATGCGCTCCAGCATCCACTTCAGTACGCGCATGTTTTCGCCAAATCCGGGCCAAACGAATTGACCTTGCTCATTTTTGCGGAACCAGTTGGTGGTGAAGATCGCGGGCAGCTTTGCGTTGTCTTTTTCCAGTCGCGCGCCCAAGTCCAACCAGTGTTGGAAGTACGCACTCATGTTGTATCCAGCGAAAGGCAACATCGCGAAGGGATCGCGACGAACCACGCCTTGGGCGCCGAACGCCGCTGCCGTGGTCTCAGACCCCATGGTCGCGGCCATGTACACGCCATCTACCCAATCGCGCGCCTGTGTGACCAATGGCACGGTGGTAGAGCGGCGACCGCCGAAGATGAAGGCATCAATTGCCACGCCCTTGGGATCGTCCCAAGCGTCATCCAGTGCTGGATTGTTGATCGCGCTCACGGTGAAGCGCGCGTTGGGATGCGCCGCGGGTTTGCGTTTGCCGTTGGTGCCCTCAGCCAACGCAGACTCTGGTGTCCAGTCTTTGCCTTGCCAGTCGATCAGGTGTGCTGGCAGTTGGTTGCCTTGGTCTTTTTCCATGCCTTCCCACCAAACATCGCCGTCATCGGTGAGCGCAACGTTGGTGAAGATCACATCTTTGTCCAAACTGCGCATGCAGTTGGGGTTGGTTTCCATGTTTGTGCCAGGTGCGACACCAAAGTAACCGGCCTCTGGGTTGATCGCATACAAGCGACCGTCGTTACCGGGCTTGATCCACGCGATGTCGTCTCCGATGGTGGTGACTTTCCAGCCCTCAAAACCTTTGGGCGGCACCAGCATCGAAAAGTTGGTCTTGCCACACGCGCTGGGGAATGCCGCGGCCACATGGTATTTTTTGCCATCGGGCTTGGTCACACCCAAGATCAACATGTGCTCGGCCAACCACCCTTGGTCACGACCCATGGTGGATGCAATGCGCAAAGCGAAGCACTTTTTACCCAACAGCGCATTGCCTCCGTAGCCTGAGCCGTAGGACCAAATTTCGCGAGTCTCTGGATAGTGCACGATGTACTTGGTGTCAGGGTTGCAAGGCCAGGACACGTCGGCTTGACCGGGCTTGAGTGGTGCACCCACAGTGTGGACGCAGGGTACAAACTCTCCATCCGAACCCAGCACGTCATAGACTGCGCGCCCCATCCGGGTCATTTTCTGCATGTTGACGACAACGTAGGGGCTGTCTGACAGCTCCACACCGATGTGGGCGATCGGGCTGCCGAGGGGGCCCATGGAAAATGGAATCACATACATCGTGCGACCTTGCATGCAACCGTCAAACAACGGGTTAAGCGTGGCGCGCATTTCTGCAGGATCCATCCAATTGTTGGTTGGACCGGCATCTTCCTTTTTTGAGCTGCAAATATAGGTGCGATCTTCGACGCGAGCGACGTCAGATGGGTCCGACCACGCCAAATAAGAGTTGGCGCGTTTGGCGGGATTCAGGCGGCGTAGGGTTCCGGCTTGAACCATTTGCTCGCACAGGCGATCGTATTCTTCGACGCTGCCATCACACCATTCGATGCGTTCAGGTTTACAAAGAGCGGCCATCTGGTTGACCCATTGGATCAGTCCTGCGTGGCGCACGAAATCAGGTGCTTGATTTGACATGAGGGCTCCAAAATAAAAAAACGAACTTCGGTAACAACCTAGATTCAAGCGATTGATGGAATCTAAGTTGCTATCGAAACCCGTTGTTTTCCCAATTCAGCGCGTGGTGAGCGGCATTGGTCAAATGGATGCGCGAGGGCGGTAACCCCAAAGCGAGCCCTATTGTAGAAATCCACCTGAAAAGTTACGAGCGAGTTACATGCGAAAAATGCATAACATCATGTTCTCAAGCGATGAAAATCGGGGGCATGGCGGAAAAGAAGGGGGGGGAAGGGCGTGCCGACACCCCGGGGATGGGGCGTGTTTCGGCCACAAAAAAGCCGCAAGATTTGCGGCTTTGGGTACATCCGGCGCGCGCGTGGCGCAACGAAATGAGGCGATGACGCTCGCTTAGGCGACCAATACGGCAATGGCTGCCAACAGGAAAATCAGCAGGCCACCGGCCAAAGGCAATACCCAAGGGATTTTGTGAACCACGCCGGCCATGGGGTCGTCAGAATGGTTTTCAGGTTGGTGGTGTGACATGGATGATCTCCGAAAAACAAAAATTCTTTATTTCAAGCTGAACACTATTGTAGGTGAATTGGCCACCAAGTTGGCCGCATGTTGTGTGACCAGCGCAACCAAGCCCAGCCCTACTCAAGCGTCTATCCGCGCAGGGTCCCAAGCGTAGACCCGCTGCTGCTGCTCACCTAGGCCTTGAATGCCCAAACGCATGACGTCGCCAGGTTTCAAGTACACCGGACTTGGCTTGACGCCCATGCCGACGCCAGGCGGTGTGCCTGTCGTGATCAGGTCTCCTGGCTCCAGAGTCATGAAGCGGCTCAAGTAACTGATGATCTGAGCGACGTTGAATACCATCGTGCGCGTGTTACCGGTTTGAAAGCGTTGGCCATTCACGTCTAGCCAGACATCTAGGCTCTGTGGGTCTGTGATTTCGTCTGTGGTGACGAGCCAAGGACCAATCGGACCAAACGTGTCGCAGCCCTTGCCCTTGTCCCAAGTGCCGCCACGCTCTATTTGATATTCACGCTCGGAAATATCGTTGACCACACAATATCCGGCCACATAGGACAGTGCATCGGCTTCGCTGACATAACGCGCACGCTGACCAATCACGACGCCCAACTCAGCTTCCCAATCAGACTTTACGGAGCCCTGGGGCAGCACCACGTCGTGATGGGCTCCAACTGCGCAGCTGATCGCTTTGGTGAACACAATGGGCTCGGTGGGCAGCGGCATACCAGCCTCGGCGGCGTGATCGGCGTAATTGAGACCGATGGCCAAAAATTTGCCCATTCCACTCCAAGGAACGGCATAGGAGCCGACACGCACTGTTGGCAGAGACTCGATGTCCAGTGCCTTCAGTTGGGCCAACCCAGAGGGAGACAGCGTGGCGGGGGTGATGTCTTGCAGCACGCCAGATAGGTCGCGGACCTGGCCCTGGGCATCCATCAAACCCGGTTTTTCTTGCCCTTTCGGGCCATGGCGCAAAAGTTTCATCGGTGTTACTTTCCAAAATCAAACAAAGCAGACATCAAGTCGTGGCTTGTGTGGCCAATGGCCACCTCACGGCAGCCAACGCTAGCCACGCCCAACGAACGGCATGTTGGTCGCCATCACTGTCGTGAACAACACATTGGCACTGAGTGGCAAACGCACCATGTTCATGAATGTGTCGACAACGCCGGTCATCTCCATGCATGCCTCCGGGCGCACGCTGCCGTCGGCTTGTGGCACGCCAGCAGCCATGGCGGCGGTCATGTCACTGGCCACGTTGCCAATGTCTATTTGCCCGACAGCGATACCAAAGGCGCGACCATCCAGAGCGGCAGTTTTGGTCAGCCCGGTGATGGCGTGTTTGGTCGCGGTGTACCCGGATGAGCCAGGACGCGGCGCGTGAGCAGAGATTGAGCCATTGTTGATGATGCGCCCGCCAGATGGCGATTGCGAGCTCATCCACTGAAAGGCTTCACGCAAACAATAAAAGGCACCGTTCAAATTGGTGTTGACGGAGGCGTGCCAGTGCTCGAGCGCGGTGGCGCCGGGGTGCGCGCTGGGCGTAAAAACGCCGGCATTGTTGAACAGCAAATCAAGCCGTCCCCAAGCGACCTTCGCCTGAGCAAAAGCCGCTGCGACAGCGTCTGCGTTGCTCACATCAGCGACGATGGGCAAGGCCAATGCGCCAGCCGGCCCTGCCAGATCTCGGGTTTCGTTCAGCCCTTCCAAACGGCGGCCTAGAAGGGCGACATGCCAGCCGTCCGCCAGCAATGCCAACGCGCAAGCCCGCCCAATGCCGCCGCTGGCGCCGGTAACGATTGCGGTCTTTGGAGTGGAAGGAGCTGCCATGTGCGGATCTTTCAGACGAAGAGCGGTGAGCCAAGGTGAGTGATTAGACCAAGCGTGTCCACGCGGTCGGCGCCATTCTCGCTCAAGCGCAAACAGGCAGATGTCACCCGAATGTCCGATGCGCCGGGCCTGCCAATCCGTTGTGAAACTGGCTAAGCCGCATCGCTGGCACGGACCTTGGTGGCGCCTGTTGTCATGACCCGAATCACGGCACGCACCAGACCGTGGTCACTTGTGTGGCGACTTTTGCCCTCGTGTAAGTGGTCGTTGAAAGCGTCAACTCGGCGCACATCCCCTAAGCTGAATGGGCTGTTGGCGACAAACTCTTCACTCACGAAGATGTGGTCAAGCAACTCTGGCCAGCCTTGGTAAATGTGGCTATACGCCACATCTCGTTTGAGCGCGGCCTCTCCTTGGACCTCCCAAGCGTTGAATAAGGCCACATCCCGCAGCCGCTTCTTGAACTGAATTTCACTGGTGAATGCCATCATCTGGGTGCTGACGCTTTGAGGGCCATCGTTCAAGTCCCCCATCAGCACCAAGGGCTCGTCATTGTGCTGCAGCAGGTCTACCAAAATCTGGCGCACGGCTACCGCCTCGGCGCCTCTCACGATCATCGCGCGCAACTGTGCCAGGGCGATCACGGAAGGGTCTTGGCGATCCTCAAGGTGCTCACCTTCCGGACTGATGAGGAACTGAGGGCGTTTTGACTTGAGATGCACGCCCACCACGTGGACAGCAAGACCGTGCTTCATGCGCACCTTGGCAATCACCACAGGACGTGAAAAATGCGTCAATGTTTCACCCCCAGGCAACTCAAGGCGAACCGCCTCCGGCAGCGCGGTCACCGTCCGCAAAGATTCAATTGGGAGCCTGGACACCACGCCAACCAAGGGCGTGCCCTGCGCTTGGCCATCGACCTCAGCCCCCGGCACGCGCACCTGCATGTGCCGCATGCCACTGCGATCGACGGCAACCCGCAGGGCAGACTCATCCCAGACCTCTTGCACGACCATCACGTCAGCACCGAGTGCACTGAATCGCCCTGCAAGCCACGCCACTTTGCGATCGAACTCCTGCTCTGAGTAGGGTGGCTGGTGCCGATAAAAGGCACGGTGGGGCAACGCCAAGTTAAAAGCGTTGCAGGTGGCGACGGTGAGCGTAGCGGAAGACATACCCCCATGCTAAATCAACGCAGCCTTTTTGGCGTCGGCACGCGATGACCCAGACGGGAAACATCGCCCACGGCACAATGGCATTCTGTTTTGGGCGCCTACGCCCAAACGAGTGGATGAAAAGGGAAATTCGATGTTGGGCGTCACCGATTTAAGTGTCTTTATTGCCGGCACCATTGCAATTGTTTTGTTGCCAGGCCCCAATTCGCTTTACGTGCTCACTGTATCCGCCCGCTCGGGTCTGCGCATGGGGTACGCGGGCGCACTCGGTGTGGTGAGCGGGGATGCGGTGCTGATGTTGTTGACCGCTTTGGGTGCGGCACAGGTGTTGCAATCTAACCCCCTGATTTATCAGGGTGTGCGTTGGGCCGGTGCTTTGTATTTGAGCTATTTGGGCCTGCGTCTGGTGTGGGGCGCGGTTGATGCGCTGCGTGAAATCAAGTCACAACGCAGAGCTGCTGCCCAGGGGTTACCCGATGCATCAGCGCAATCGAGCTCAGGGATGAGTCCAGATCCGGTGGGTCAAGTTCTTGCAGCGCTCAAACCTGTCGCCGAAAAAAGCGCAACAGAGGTCTACCAGAAAGCGCTGGTGATCAGCGTGCTGAATCCGAAGGCGATTTTGTTTTTCTTGTCGTTTTTCGTGCAGTTTGTTGACCCGATTTATCCCTATCCCGCCCTGTCATTTTTATTCCTGGGTGCGATTGTCCAGACCGCCAGCTTTGTGTATCTGAGTGCTTTGATTTTTGGCGGTGTTCGGTTGGCACAAACGTTTGCTCAGCGGAAAAGACTGTCCGCCTTGCTCAGCACCTCAGTGGGTCTGTTGTTCATTGCCTTTGGCGCGCGGCTAGCCGGTTAAAATGCCGCACTGATCCGCCCCAAGGAGCGTTGCAACCCATGCGTTGGGTGAGGCTTGGGTGCGGCGTCGGCGACAGACTTCCTGTTTGCCGCTACCGGGGTAACGACGCTCACCTGAAGATGATTGCCACAGGTGAGGACCAATGACCGCTAAACACAACACCATTGCGCCGATGTTGCTCTCGGGCCTCGAGTTGCTGCGCGTGGATGAGAGCAGCTTATTCATCAACGTCGGTGAACGCACCAATGTGACGGGCTCTAAAGCCTTCGCACGGATGATCTTGAACGATCAGTTTGATGAAGCATTGGCTGTGGCACGCCAGCAAGTCGAAAACGGCGCCCAAATCATCGACATCAACATGGATGAGGCCATGTTGGACAGCGAAGCTGCGATGGTGCGTTTTTTGAATTTGATCGCATCCGAGCCAGACATCGCTCGTGTGCCCATCATGATCGACTCAAGCAAGTGGTCGGTTATTGAGGCCGGGTTGCGCTGTGTGCAGGGCAAAAGTATCGTCAATTCGATTTCTCTCAAGGAAGGCGAAGAAGCCTTCAAGCACCACGCGACGCTGGTCATGCGCTATGGCGCGGCCGCTGTGGTCATGGCATTCGATGAGCAAGGCCAAGCCGACACCTTCGAGCGCAAAGTTGAAATCTGTCGACGGGCCTATCACCTGTTGGTCGACGAGGTCGGTTTCCCGCCTGAAGACATTGTGTTCGACCCCAACATCTTTGCCGTAGCCACTGGCATCGAAGAGCACAACAACTATGCGGTAGATTTCATCAACGCCACGCGGTGGATCAAGGAAAATTTGCCCGGCGCCAAGGTGAGCGGTGGCGTGTCCAATGTGTCGTTCAGTTTCCGCGGCAATGACCCTGTGCGTGAAGCGATCCACACGGTTTTCCTGTACCACGCCATCGCAGCGGGTATGGACATGGGGATCGTCAATGCCGGCATGATCGGCGTTTACGACGAACTCGAACCCGACTTGCGCGAGCGTGTTGAAGACGTCGTGCTAAATCGCCGCCCCGACGCGGCTGAGCGATTGATTGAGATTGCGGAGACGGCCAAGGGCAACGCGAAAGATGACACCAAGCGCAACGCTTGGCGGGAGCTCGATGTGCGTGGTCGTTTGAGCCATGCGCTGGTGCATGGCATCACGGAACACATCGTGGATGACACGCAAGAGATGTGGCAAGCGATCGAAGCAGATGGCGGTCGCCCATTGCACGTCATTGAAGGCCCCCTGATGGACGGCATGAATGTGGTTGGCGATTTGTTTGGGCAAGGCAAGATGTTCTTGCCCCAAGTGGTCAAAAGCGCGCGCGTCATGAAGCAAGCGGTGGCCCACTTGATCCCCTACATCGAGGAAGAGAAGGCGCGGATGCTCGCCGCAGGCGATGAGGTCAAAACCCAAGGCAAAATCGTCATCGCGACGGTGAAGGGTGACGTGCACGACATTGGCAAAAACATCGTTACCGTGGTTTTGCAATGTAACAACTTCGAAGTCATCAATATGGGGGTGATGGTTCCTTGGCAAGACATTCTGAACAAAGCCAAAGAAGTCAACGCTGACATCGTTGGCCTCTCCGGCTTGATCACTCCGAGCCTTGAAGAGATGCAAGTCATTGCCGAGGAGATGCAAAAAGACCCGTGGTTTGCGGAGCGCAAGACGCCGTTGATGATCGGCGGTGCGACCACCAGTCGCGTGCACACGGCGGTCAAGATTTCACCGCATTACGCGGGACCAGTGGTCTACGTGCCCGATGCATCGCGCAGTGTTTCGGTTGCACAAAGCCTGCTCAGCGACAGTGCTGATCAATACAAGGCTGAACTAGCAGCCGATTACGAGCGGGTGCGCGACCAGCACGCCAACAAAAAGGCCCAGGTCTTGTGGCCCTTGGACAAAGCACGAGCCAACGCAGCGCAAGTGGACTTTGAACACTACCGACCCAAGACCCCTCAGTTCTTGGGAAAGCGCCACTTGCGTCATTTGTCTGTGAAAGAGATTGCGCAATACATCGATTGGACGCCGTTCTTTCAAACCTGGGATTTGGCCGGCAAGTACCCAGCTATTTTGCAAGACGAGGTCGTTGGAGAGGCGGCCGCCAAAGTGTTTGCGGATGGTCAAGCCATGTTGGATAGGCTCATCGCTGAACAAAGCCTCAGCGTTCACGCCGCCGTCGGTTTGTATCCAGCCCAACGCGTCGGTGCTGATGACATCGTGTTTTACGCCGACGAGTCCCGTCAGCAATCGGTGCTGACCTGGCATGGGTTGCGGCAACAGTCGGAGAAAACCGAGGTCAACGGACAGCTTCGCCCCAGCCGCTGTTTGGCTGATTTCGTTGCGGATCAATTGCAGGCCGCGGATTATGCGGGCGCCTTTGCTGTCACGGTCCTGGGTGCGGATGAGCGGGCAGCCAAGTATGAAGCGGCGCATGACGATTACAACGCCATCATGGTGAAGGCTTTGGCCGACCGCCTGGCAGAGGCTGCCGCTGAGTACCTTCATTCTCGTGTGCGCACAGAGTGGTGGGGCTACGCGCCTGACGAGCGATTGGATAGCGAGGCGCTGATTCGAGAGGAATACCAAGGCATTCGCCCTGCGCCGGGCTATCCCGCCTGTCCTGACCACAGTGCCAAAAAAGCCTTGTTTGGGCTGATTGATGCGCCGGGCATCGGGATGGGCTTGACCGACAGCATGGCGATGACGCCAGCATCCAGCGTCAGCGGTTTTTATCTCGCGCATCCTGAGGCGACCTATTTCAATGTGGGCAAAATTGGAGAGGATCAGGTCCAAGACCTCGCACAGCGCAGCGGCCTGACAGAAGCAGCCTTGCGCCGATTGTTGGGCCCTAATCTCTGACCACTGGACATTGAGTCGGATGATTAGCCTCGACACTGCTGCAGCTTTTTTCGGCGTGTCTGTCGTGTTGGGTCTGACGCCTGGCCCGGACAACCTGTTTGTCATGGCACAGTCCATCGCCGCAGGTGCTCGCGCGGGGTTCATCGTGGTGCTGGGCTTGTGTTCAGGGCTGTTGGTCCATACCCTGGCGGTCGCCTTGGGCTTGGCCGCCGTGTTCGCAAGTGCGCCACTGGCATTGCAAGCCATCCAAGTTCTTGGGGCCCTGTACCTGCTGTATTTGGCATGGCGTGCATGGTCGGCGGGACGCCGTGCAGACTTGCTCTCACCACGTCCCAAGCTGTTGGTGGGTCGGCGTGCGTCCCCATACTCACCGGATGAGGTGGGCCCCTTCGGCTTTGCGGGCTTGTGGCGACGCGGGGTCATCATGAATCTCAGCAACCCCAAAATCGCGTTGTTCTTCTTGGCACTGCTGCCGCAGTTTGTCGATGCCACCGGAGGACCTGCGGCGTTGCAGATCGTCGTTTTGGGCGCACTTTTTGTATTGGCGACGTTGGTGGTGTTTGGCGGTCTGAGTTATTTTTCTGCGCGCGTGGGCGATCACTTGCGTCAGCGCCCGGGCGTACAAGCGAAACTTGATCGCATCACTGCGCTGGTGTTTGTGGGCTTGGCGGCGCGCCTGTTGTGGACGCTGTAGGACGCGAGGCAAGCTCGAGGCCCACTTCGCGGTGGCCTTCACTCATGGCAAGATGCCATTTGCCAATGGCACAGGAGCATGGTTGTGGAATTGCGTGAATGGTGTGAGGCCTTGAAGCCAGTTGTGCGTGTGGCTGGCGAAAGAATCATGGCGATCTATGCCAAGGCGCCGGCTGCGCAATTGAAATCAGACGGCAGCCCCGTGACGGAGGCGGATGCTGCGGCAGAGGCTGTGATTTTGGCGGCATTGGCCGCGCTCGCACCTGATGTGCCTGTTGTGTCTGAAGAGAATGCCAGTACCCATGCCTTGGCTGCGCCAGAGCGCTTCATCTTGGTCGATCCGCTTGATGGCACAAAGGAGTTTCTGAAACGCGATGGCCAAGGCGCATTCACGGTAAATGTTGCATGGGTAGAGCGCGGCACGCCCATCGCGGGCATCGTGTTTGCGCCAGCCTTGGACCGTTTGTTTGTGGGAGGGGCTGGTGTGGCTTATGAGGAATGCGCGGGCGTTCGTCGCGCGCTGGCGGTGAGATCTGTGCCATCGAGCGGTCCTGTGGCTGTCGCGAGCAGCTCCCACCGTGACCCCCAAACGGAGGCATGGCTCAATGCGCATGGCGTGGTCAATACGGTGTCCATTGGCTCCTCGCTGAAGTTTTGTTTGGTGGCGGCTGGCGAAGCCGACTTGTATCCCCGATGGGGTCCGACCATGGAGTGGGACACTGCGGCTGGAGACGCCGTGTTGCGCGCTGCGGGAGGCCATGTCACGCAGCCACAGGGCAGCCCGTTTGTGTATGGCAAGCCTGGCTATCGCAATGGGCCCTTTGTTGCTCGGGGGGCGCCAGCAACTGGCTTTTGAGACGGCGATCTGCGCCACCACGCGGCGACAGCGATCTTGCTCATACCGACAGCGTTGAATTCTGTGTGACGGATTCCGCAGTTGAGGCGGCGGCCTCGATGAATACAGGGGTTACCCTGACCCTGGCGCGATGGATTTCTCTAAAAATCCAAAGTTATGGTTGGTTTCAGGCTCAAAACACTCTCCGGAGTCTGAGGCTTTTTGGGTTGGGCGCGCGGTTTGCGTCCTCTCGAAAGGCACACACGACGCGGTCTTGTGTCATTGGAGCGCCGCTTGGTCAGAGTCATTCCGCCACTGTCAGTCCCTACGTATACCCACCGCTACTACGAGCAATTGTTTGGGGTAGAACGGCGACCAACGCGATTTCGAGACTTACCGGCCTTCAGGGATTTTGTGTGGTACCAAGTGCGTCTGCTCAATGCAGCGATTGCCCGGGCGCGCCAAATTGGCGTCAGCGATCCAGAGACCATCGCCCGGCTCAATCATCGCCTCACCGCACAAGATTTGTGTGACTTGAGCGCCCTGGTCATCGAGCTGCATGAGCACGGTCTGCTGACCTCAGATGTGGCAAGCCAGTGTCGGGCGTATTTTTGTACCCTGCAGGAGCGGCTGTTTCCAGAAGCTTGATGGCTCGACTCACACAACCGGTGTGTATATGGCCGCCTGCGCCGAGTGTGCAGCGGCGCTGCCGCTTTAGGCGTTCGTTTTGAGGAGTGCGCGCTGATATTGCATCGCCTCAGTGATGTGATGCCGCTCAACGGCGTGGGCTTCTTCCAAATCGGCAATAGTGCGTGCGATGCGGATGATGCGATGGACTCGACGGGATGACCATTGCATTTTTTCAGCGGCTCGCTCGACAAACTGCATGGTGGTGGCGCTGAGTTGGGCCTGTTGCAAGAGGGCATTGCCGTGCAGCTGTTGGTTAACGCAGCCCTGGCGCAAAAGGGCGAAATTCAAGGCGGCCTGAGCGCGAGTGGCGCCAGAGGGCTCGGTGGACACTTCGGCGACCGGT
The DNA here is from genome assembly GCA_964478285.1 of uncultured Burkholderiaceae bacterium. Classification (GTDB taxonomy): domain Bacteria; phylum Pseudomonadota; class Gammaproteobacteria; order Burkholderiales; family Burkholderiaceae_C; genus RS62. The sequence continues at coordinate 43,251 of CAYZHE010000008.1, read as the reverse complement.
ATGCCATGTTCTGACTGGATGTTGGCAGGTGGCTCGGGCATCTGAATCAGCGCTGCGGTATCGATGGCGGTGACTTCAATTTGCAGGTCTATCCTGTCCAGCAGGGGGCCGCTGATGCGAGATTGGTATCGCCTCACTTGGTCTGGTGTGCAATGGCAGCTGCCCTGCGCGTGTCCCCAGTAACCACAGGGGCAGGGATTCATGGCGGCGATCAGTTGAAATTGCGCTGGAAACTCAGCGTGGTTGCTGGCTCGGCTGATGTGGATGGTGCCTGTTTCGAGCGGCTCTCTCAGCGCTTCGAGGGCAGTGCGGTTGAACTCCGGGAGTTCATCTAAAAACAAGACGCCGTGGTGTGCTTGGGTGATGGCGCCTGGCCGAGGGGGGGAGCCGCCGCCAATCAAGGCTGCGGCACTGGCCGAATGGTGGGGACTCACCATTGGTCTCTGGCCCCACTGGTCGGCTTCAAACGAGCCCATCAGAGAGTGAATGGCCGCGCTTTGCAAAGCTTGCGTCGGGCTGAGAGGGGGCAGCAAAGTCACGAACCGATGCGCCAGCATCGATTTGCCTGAACCGGGAGGGCCAACCAAGAGAACCGAGTGCCCGCCTGCTGCGGCAATAGTGAGCGCCCGCTTCGCACTTTCCTGTCCACGCACCTCGCTCAGGTCGACGGTCTGGGCTCTGCATTGAAATGGTGGAGGGCTGGGCCATGACCAACCGCCTGGATTGTGCTGCGAACTTGACGTGCCCTGTGGCTCAACACCGAGACCGTTTCGCGCAGACTCGGCAGCGCCCAGATAGTCCATCACATCGAGCAAGTGCGCGGCGCCAGCCACCCGAACGTGCGGCACGCGCGCTGCTTCAGCCGCATTCTCGTGGGCAAGCACAAGAATGCGTTCATCGCCTTCGTTGGCCATCGATAGGGCCGTGGCAAGGGCACCGCCCACTGGACGCAATTGGCCGCTCAGGGAGAGCTCGGCCGCGAAAGTCCAGCCTGCCCAATCTTGGCGCTGTATTTGTCCGCTGGCGGCCAAGATGCCGAGGGCGATGGCCAGGTCAAACCGGCCAGAGTCTTTGCGCAGATCGGCAGGCGCAAGGTTGACGGTGATGCGCTGGTTGTTTGGAAACACCAATCCACTGTTGACGATGGCGGCGCGCACGCGCTCGCGCGCTTCCTTGACTTCGGTGTCAGCAAGCCCCACCAGGGAAAAACTCGGGAGACCGTTGGCCAAGTCGACTTCGACGTCCACGCGAGGGGTGTGTAAACCCTGCATGGCGCGGCTGTGTATGTGTGCCATGCCCATCGGCTACTCCAAGGAGAGAAGAGCTGCGATTGTGGGTGGCACGCTGTTTCTGGGCTAGACGAATTTGTGCACATGCTTGGCGCAAGGGGATGACCGATTGGGCGCACCGTATTGGTGCAAACCGCGGATCAAGCGCGCGAATGGTGCGTGGCGATGGTGTGGACTTGGTGCAAATCTCTGGTTTTGAGGGCGTTGGCGTCGAAATTGCGCGGCAGGCAGCAACTTGGCACGGTCCGTGCTGAGGGGGTTTCGGAACAAACTTGTTTGGAAAGGATTTCTCATGAAACTCATCACAGCCATCATCAAACCGTTCAAGCTGGACGAGGTGCGCGAAGCCTTGGCTGGCGTCGGGGTGCAAGGCATTACGGTGACCGAAGTCAAAGGGTTCGGGCGCCAAAAAGGTCACACCGAGTTGTATCGAGGTGCGGAATACGTGGTTGATTTTTTGCCCAAGGTGAAGCTGGAGGCTGCGGTCTCAGACGAGCTGGTTGATGGCGTGATCGAAGCCATTGAAAACGCAGCGCGCACGGGAAAGATCGGCGACGGCAAGATTTTTGTGTCGCCTCTGGATCAAGCGATTCGCATTCGTACAGGCGAAACCGGCACCGGTGCGCTGTAAGCCAAGCATTCAAGAAAACGAAAGGAAAAGACATGAAAGACCTATCGATGTCTACATGGGCGAGTCCCGCAGCCAAGCTGGCGGTGTTAGGCTCCGGTTTGAGCGCTTCGGCGTTGGCGTTGGCGGCTGATGCAGCCCCGACGGTGAGCAAAGGTGACGTCACTTGGATGATGCTCTCCACTTTGCTGGTGATCATGATGGCCGTGCCAGGTTTGGCGTTGTTTTACGGCGGCCTAGTGCGCGCGAAAAACATGCTGTCGGTGCTGATGCAAGTGATGGTGGTGTTCTCCCTGATTTGTGTCTTGTGGGCGGTCTATGGCTACTCAATGGCATTTGGTGCCGAAGGCTTGATCATTGGTGATTTGAGCCGGGTGTTCTTGTCGGGCATCACGCCGGACTCGTTGGCCGACACGTTCTCTGATGGCGTGAAGATCCCTGAGTTCATCTTTATTGCCTTCCAAGCCACCTTTGCAGGCATCACCTGCGCACTGATCGTCGGCTCGTTTGCAGAGCGCATGAAGTTTGCTGCGGTCCTGCTGTTCTCCGTCATTTGGTTCACCTTTGCTTATTTGCCTATTGCTCACATGGTGTGGGGTGCAGGTGGCTACTTGTTGGACAAGGGCGCACTGGACTTTGCGGGCGGTACCGTGGTGCACATCAACGCAGGTGTGGCCGGTCTGGTCGGCGCCTACGTTCTGGGCAAACGCTTGGGCTACGGCAAAGAAAGCATGGCGCCTCACAGCTTGACGCTGACGATGGTGGGTGCATCCCTGTTGTGGGTGGGTTGGTTTGGCTTCAACGCTGGCTCGAACCTGGAAGCCACATCCGGCGCAACGCTCGCGTTCGTCAACACGCTGTTGGCGCCGGCCGCTGCAGTGTTGTCCTGGTGCTTGGTTGAGGCGATGACTAAGGGCAAGGCATCCATGTTGGGCGCGGCTTCTGGTGCCGTTGCTGGTCTGGTTGGTATCACTCCCGCCTGCGGTAGCGTCGGCCCGATGGGTGCCATCGTGATCGGCTTGGTGTCCGGCGTGCTGTGTGTGTGGGGTGTTTCTGGCCTGAAGCGCATGTTGGGTGCTGATGACTCCTTGGACGTCTTTGGTGTCCACGGTGTCGGCGGTATCGTTGGTGCGATCTTGACTGGCGTGTTCACTGCCCCTAGCCTGGGTGGCACTGGCGGTGATGACTTCAGCATTGCCTCTCAAGTTTGGATTCAGGCTGAGGGCGTGTTGATCACCATCGTCTGGTCTGCTGTGGTGGCGTTCCTGGCGTACAAGGTTGCAGGCTTGCTCACCGGCGGTTTGCGTGTCAGCGAAGAGTCTGAGCGTGAGGGCTTGGACATCTCCAGCCACGGAGAATCTGCATACGTTCGCTGATGAGCGTGTGAGTCTCGAACATCTGTGCTGTCACATAGATGGGGCCAGAGCGAAAGCTCTGGCCTTTTTCTTTGCGCCTTCACAAGGCGCTGTAGAAAATTTCACGCCGACCAAGGAGCCATTGGCTAATATGCAGGGATGAAAGCAACCATTGAACAGATCCAGTCGCAGGTGCAAGAAGCCGCACGCCGCCAACGCACATTGCGAATCGTGGGCGGTGGGACGAAGGACTTTTTGGGTGAGCCCCTGCAGGGTGAGCCGCTTTCCACGCACGGGCTGAGCGGCATCGTTGCGTATGAGCCGACAGAGCTGGTGATCACCGCGGGTGCGGGGACTCGACTGGCTGAAATCCAGTCGCGCTTGGCTGAGCAGCGCCAGTATTTGCCATTTGATCCGCCATGCTGGGGCGAGGAGAGCACCCTTGGTGGCGTCGTGGCGGCTGGACTTGCGGGCCCCGCTCGTGCCAGCGTCGGCGGCGTCCGAGATTTTGTGTTGGGCGCGCACATGATCAATGGCAAGGCAGAGTGGCTGCAGTTCGGCGGCCAGGTCATGAAAAACGTCGCGGGCTACGATGTCAGCCGCCTATTGGCCGGCAGCATGGGCACTTTGGGTGTCATCACACAGCTGTCGATCAAAGTCTTGCCCGAGCCCTTGGCTGAGCACACCTTGGCGTGGGTTGGCCGGCAGGGTGACGCCCTGGCCCAGCTGTTGCGCTGGCGGGCCAAGCCCTTGCCGATTGATGCGAGCTGTTGGTGTGCGACTCCGGATGATGCGGAGTTGGGGGTTTTATCGGTGCGTTTGCGTGGGGCTCAAGTGGCCATTGATGTGGCGATCGAGCACATGCGCGCCGATACCGGGTCAGGCCCCTTGGTCTGGCAAGACGTGGGCGCCGCATTGGATTGGGACGCAGTGCGCGACCAATCGCACGATTTCTTTGCTCTCCCCCCCTCCTCAGATGCCTGTTTGTGGCGTTTGAGCGTGCCAGCGGCGACGCCCGTGATGGCTTTGGGATTGCCTCGAATGATGGAGTGGCATGGCGCACAGCGCTGGTTTTGGGCCAGTGTGCAAGATGCACACGGTTTGCGAGACTGGGCGAACCGTGTTGGCGGACACGCGACACTTTTTCGCGCCAGCGACGCGCACGGCGAGCTAGACAAAAAAGTGGGTGTGTACTCAAGTCAGTCTGCGGTGCTGACTCAAATCAATGAGCGCTTGCAGGCGCAATTCGATCCACACGGTGTTTTTCGCACGCAACGCTTGGGCTAAGTATGCAAACGAATTTGTCAGAAGAGTTTTTGAATACGCCGCTGGGTGATGAAGCGCAAGCTATCTTGCGCAAGTGTGTCCATTGTGGGTTTTGTACAGCCACCTGCCCCACCTATCAGATCTTTGGTGATGAGTTAGATGGACCGCGCGGCCGCATCTATTTGATCAAGCAGGTTTTAGAGGGCGCTGAGGCGACCCGCGCGACGCAAACCCATTTGGACCGCTGTCTGACCTGTCGCAATTGCGAGTCCACTTGTCCGAGCGGTGTGGATTATGGCCACTTGGTGGATATTGGCCGAGAGGTGGTTGAAGCCAAAGTGAAACGACCCATTGCAGAGCGTGCCTTGCGTGAGGCGTTGAAATGGGGGCTGACCTCCCCGCTGTTTGGTCCCGCCATGCGCTTGGGCCAATGGGTGCGGCCGGTGCTGCCGCAGGCTTTGAAGGCCAAGGTGCCTGAGCGCCGCCATCCGGGTCTTACGCCCACCCGCAGCCATGCCCGAAAGGTATTGATGCTGGCGGGCTGTGTGCAGCCGAGCATGGCGCCGAATATCAACAGCGCCACCCAGCGTGTGCTGGATGCCGCGGGCATGGAGGTATTGGTTGCTCGCGAGGCTGGTTGCTGTGGGGCGGTGAAGTACCACCTGGCGGATAGCAGTGGCGCCAAAGCACAAATCAAGGCCAACATTGACGCGTGGTGGCCCTACATTGAGTCGGGTGTGGAGGCCATTGTGATGAATGCGTCAGGTTGCGGTGTCATGGTGAAAGATTATGCTCACATCATGGCCGCTGATGCTGAGTATTCAGAACGTGCCGCGCGAGTAAGTGCCCTGACCAAAGATTTGAGTGAGCTGTTGCCTGCCATGATCAGCGCACTGTTACCCAACATGGACCGTGATCGTGTGGCCCAAACGGGTCCTCTGGCATACCACCCGCCGTGCACCCTGCAGCATGGCCAAAAGCTGAAAGACGAAGTGTTGATTGGGTTGAGGGCGCTGGGCTTTGTGGTCGACTTTGCGTCCCAAGAGGCGCATCTGTGTTGCGGCTCAGCAGGCACTTATTCAGTGTTGCAACCCGATACGGCGGAGGCGTTGCGAGACCGAAAGCTCGGTCATCTGATGGCTAAGCAGCCATCGACGATTGTGTCAGCCAACATCGGCTGCATCACTCATCTGCAAAGTGGCAGCGACGTCCCCGTCCGCCACTGGATTGAGGTGGTCGATGGTGCGATCACATCATTCGCAGAAGCGGCTTAATCGCACAAGACACTAGATCATGCGCCGTGCGTAGGCGCCAATCACTTCTCGTCTGAGCGGTGCGCAGGGTGATGATCGTCGCGGGTGAGTTTGAGCAACTGCGAAAGTTCTTCGCCGTGGTGTTGCTCGTTGGATTGGTGCCAGCGTTGGATGCCCCACATCACCATGGCCACGAACGCTCCAAACGCGGTGATGGCTGCAAAGGTCGACAAGCCGGCCCCGGTGGCGGTGCTGTAGCCCACGCCTAGCGCCAAAATAGCAGCCTGCTCGTTGAAGTTTTGTACGGCGATTGAGCGGCCGGCACCCATGAGCATGTGCCCCCGGTGTTGCAACAGCGCATTCATGGGCACGACTAAAAACCCTCCAATCGCGCCAAGAACGACCAAGAAGGGGGCGGCGAGCCAGAAGTGATCGATCCAATTCATCAAGATCACCAAAACCCCCATCAAAATGCCCAGCGGCATCACACGCGTAGCCTTGTCTAGGTGCATGTGCGTCGAAGCGATGACCGCGCCGATCGCTGTCCCCACCGCAACGACGCCGACCAGACCCGAGCCCTGGGTCGTTGAATAGCCAAGCGCGGCTGCGGCCCAAGCCAATACGATGTAACGCAAATTGCCACTCACGCCCCAAAACAAAGTCGTGGTGGCGAGTGAAATTTGCCCCAAACGATCGCGCCACAATCGGCGGTTGCACTCGACAAAGTCCGGCAATAACGTGAGCCAATTGCGTGGCATAGGGTGGGGCTCAACTCCAGTGAGGGGGATGCGCGTGTTGAACCATGCAGCCAAGGCGTAAACCACCATCATTGCACCCATGGCGGCCTGGGGGGCACTTTCGATGCCTGGAACCCCCAGGCTGAGCAGCCAAGGTGAGACCACGGGGCCGACCAGTTGGCCGCCCAACACCACGCCAAGGATGATGGATGCAATGGTGAGGCCCTCGATCCATCCATTGGCCTTGACCAGCTGAGAAGGGGGTAAGAGTTCCGTCAAGATGCCATATTTGGCAGGCGAATATGCTGCCGCACCCAAGCCCACTACCGCATAGGAGATGAGTGGGTGAACGCCCACAAGCATCATCAGACAGCCCACCACCTTGGTTGCGTTGCTGATGAACATGACTTTGCCTTTGGGATGGGCGTCTGCAAATGCCCCAACAAAGGGAGCGAGCACCACATAGAACAAGGCAAACATGGGCACCAGCGCAGCCCGCTGCCAGCCGCTGTGGTCCATGGGCTTGAGCAACTCAACCGCTGCCACAAACAGTGCGTTGTCTGCCAACGAACTGAAAAACTGCGCTGTCATGATGGTGTAAAAACCGCGCTTCATTGGGGTGAGTGGATGGTTGTGTCAAGCAATGGGGGAATCGGAGTTCGCTTGAGACAAGCCAACCGGAAGGTTTATAGCATGCCGCTGGCCGCAAGACTCTCTTGGCGGGCTCGGTGGGCCTCTGTACGATGGAGGCTTCGGTGCGGCTTCGCGCGCCTAGGATATATCCGGTTATGCCTCGTCCCATTTATGCCTCCATCGATGTTGATGCGATGCGCCACAACTTGCTGGCGGTGCGTCAGCGTGCCCCCGATGCGAGGGTTTGGGCGGTGCTCAAGGCCAACGCCTATGGGCATGGTATTGAGCATGTCTTTGAAGCAGCGCGCGCAGCAGATGGCCTCGCGGTGTTGGACTTCAGCGAGGCGGAGCGGCTGCGTCGATTGGACTGGCGCGGTCCGATTTTGATGCTTGAAGGGGCGTTCGAGCCGCGCGATCTTGAGTGGTGTTCGCGCCTGGACCTTTGGCATGTGGTTCACAACAATGCGCAAGTGGATTGGTTGGCCACGCACAAGACGCACGTTGGTCACCGGGTATTTTTGAAGCTGAATTCGGGCATGAACCGTTTGGGTTTTGAGCCACAGGCGTTTCGTGCCATCTGGTCCCGCCTGAACGCCTTGCCCCAAGTCGAAGAGATTTCCCTGATGACCCACTTTGCGGATGCAGATGGACCTCGGGGCATCGATCGCGCATTGGCTGTGTATCTTGAGACAGCGGCCGGCTTGATGGGCGCGCAATGTCTAGCCAACAGTGCCGCAACCCTGCGGCATTTGCGCGCTGCAAATGTGCCCAGCGACTGGGTGCGTGTGGGGATTGCGTTGTATGGTTCCGCGCCTGATCACCCCGAACACACTGCAGATGATTGGGGCTTGCAGCCCGTGATGAGTCTGCGCAGTGAGTTGATCGCCGTGCAACGACTGGAGCCAGGCGATTGTGTTGGTTATGGTTCCACGTTTACAGCGGCGGAGCCCATGCGCGTAGGGATCGTGGCGTGCGGGTATGCAGATGGCTATCCGAGGCACGCCAATGAAGCACCTGTGCTGGTGGGAGGTATCCGCACCAAGACGGTGGGTCGGGTCAGCATGGACATGCTGGCTGTGGACTTGAGACCCTGCGACGCTGCGGGCGTGGAGATTGAGGTCCCTGGAACAGAGGTGGTCCTGTGGGGCCGCAGTGAGACGGGTGCGGTGTTGCCTGCCGACGCAGTGGCCCAAGCCTCGGACACCATTGCTTACGAGTTGTTTTGCGCCATCACTTCTCGAGTGAACATGCGCGTGGCATGAATAGATCTGCCGCAGACAATGACATGTCGGCGTTCGGATGGGTTCTGCCCGCAAGCGGGCGACCGATCGTCCTTGAAGACTTGCTGTAGCCCCCTCGAGAGGCAGGTCTTCACATCAGGTCCAGCACCATAAAACACGACTGCATCTGACGCGGTGCGCGATGCCATCGCACGGGGCGGTCTTTGGGCTTTCTTTAGGCTGAGTGCCTTTTTAGGCGACGCCATACGGTCGCGAATTGAGCACAAAAAAAGCAGGGGCTTGCATACCCCTGGGGGTATCATATATACTCAGGCTTAAGGAGTTTCCACATGTCAATTCGTCACATTTCTGCATCGATCTCTACCGCTGTTTTTTTGAGCCTCGGCGTTGCAGCGCCAGCGCAGGCACAAGCCTCATCCCCCGAAATGATCACGCTGGGTGCGCAACCCGTCGGCAGTGAGTTGGGTTTTGACGGCAACATGCAAGCTCGCACGCAAGCCACCGTTGCTGCACAGACGAGCGGTCGCGTATTGCGGGTCAGGGTGAAGGCAGGCGATCGGGTAAAGCAAGGGCAAGTCCTCGTTGAGATTGATGACCGCATGGCGCAGAACGAGCTGGCCGCGGCAACTGCGCAATGGCGCAACGCGCAGGCTCAGCTAGAGCGCACGCAGGCATTGGTCAAGAAAGGCTTCATGAGTGAAGCGGCCTTGGACAACGTTCAGGCTCAGTTGCGTGCAGCAGAGTCTGCTCGGGCACAGGCCCAACTCGCACTGAGTTTCGCAAGGGTCACAGCGCCGCAAGACGGCGTAATTTTGAATACACACGTCGAGGCAGGTGACCTTGCAGCACCAGGTGTACCAATGGTTACGGTTTATGAGCCTCAGTTGATGCGCGCCGTGGTTCATGTGCCAGCCAGCTTGGTTGAGCTAGTCCGCAAGGCAAGTGCCGTCCAGGTTCATTTAAGTAACGGCCAATGGATTGCGCCAGCCAAGCAAACCGTTTTGCCCGCGGCTGATCCTGTGAGTCAAACCGTCGAGGTTCGCCTGGACCTGAAACCCGAAGACACGCTAAACGCCATCCCTGGTGAACAACTGCAAGTGCGCTTCACGTCAGGCAGCAACGAACGGCTGGTTGTACCGATGCAAGCAGTGGTGCGCCGCGGTGAACTCACCGCTGTGTACGTGGCGCACGGTACGGGTGATCAAGTGCGTTTTGTGTTGCAGCCTGTGCGCCTTGGACAGACCTTGTCCGACGGCCGTGTGGTGGTGGTGGCGGGACTGAAGACGGGCGATCGGGTTTCCAGCACTCCAGTAGCCGCTGCCCAGTCGACTGCCAAGAATTGAGGCCGCCATGTCAGCATCTAACCAAGAGAACAAACCACAACTAGGCCTGTCGGGCCGAGTCGCTGCTGCCTTTCAAGCCAACGCGATCACACCATTGCTGGCGATCGTGGCGCTGTTGTTAGGCTTGTTCGCCATCATGGTCACACCGCGCGAAGAAGAGCCCCAAATCAACGTGACGATGGCGAACGTATTGATTCCGTTTCCAGGCGCCTCCAGTGCCGACGTTGAAAAAATGGTGGCGGCGCCAGCTGAGCAAGTCTTGTCTCAAATCGTCGGCATTGAGCACACCTATGCGGTTGCACGCCCTGGTTTGGCGGTGTTGACCGTGCAATACAAGGTAGGCGTTCCTCGAACGGATGCTTTGGTGCGCTTATACGACGTCTTGAACAGCAACAGCGACTGGTTGCCCAGTGGTCTGGGCGTGATGGCGCCGATCGTGAAGCCGAAGGGCATCGATGACGTGCCTGTGATTGCAGCCACGTTGTTCAGCAAAGACCAAGAGAGTGGCTTGGCATTGGAGCGCGTCGCTGCCTCCATTGAGTCAGAACTGAAGCGGGTACGCGGGACGCGAGAGGTGAAAACGATTGGCGGTCCGGGTCGAGCTGTGAATGTCTGGCTTGATCCTGAACGGATGAGAGAGCGCGGCGTCAGCACTCAGTCCCTGGAGCAGTCATTGGCGGCTGCAAATTTGGGCTTGCCTTCGGGCGTCGTTGTTGAGCCCAGCAAGGGGGGCATGGTGACGGTGGAGACCGGAGAGTTTTTGACCTCCCCTGAAGATGTTGCGAGCATTGTTGTAGGCGTTCACCAAGGCCGCCCTGTCTACTTGCGCGAGGTGGCCAATATTGAGGCTGGCGCGAAGTCCCCTGTTCAATACGTCTGGCACACCCTCGGGGCTGGAGAGCAGGGCGCGCAACCACAAGCCGGTCAGACGTTTCCGGCTGTGACAATCACGGTGACCAAAAAGCCAGGTGAAAACGCCGTAGACGTCGCGGAAAACGTGCGCAAGCGCTTAGATGAGTTGAAAGACACCATCATTCCGACGAATGTCGAGATGACCGTGACGCGCGACTATGGGCAAACGGCGGCAGAGAAAGCCAACAAGCTGATCCAAAAACTGGCGTTCGCAACAGGCAGCGTGATTTTGCTGGTTGGCATGGCGCTTGGCCGCAGAGAAGCCGTGATCGTGGGCGCGGCGGTCGTATTGACATTGATGGCCACTCTGTTCGCCTCTTGGGCCTGGGGCTTTACGTTGAATCGGGTGTCTCTGTTTGCCTTGATTTTTTCGATAGGCATCTTGGTTGACGATGCCATCGTGGTGGTTGAAAACATCCACCGCCATCGGCAGCTGACACCCGATGCAAAGTTGATTGACATCATCCCCGTGGCGGTTGATGAGGTGGGTGGTCCGACCATTCTGGCAACGATGACGGTGATCGCAGCCTTGCTGCCCATGGCATTTGTTACTGGGTTGATGGGCCCCTACATGAGTCCTATCCCGATCAACTCGTCGATGGGAATGGCTTTGTCGCTCGCGATTGCATTCACGGTGACCCCATGGTTGGCCCTCAAGTTGACCAAGCAAGATGGTCATGCACACGCGCATGGGCCGTCGACCATCACGCGAACCTTGCAAAGCACGTTCAAAACAATTTTGACGCCACTTTTGGCTTCGGCAAAAAGGAGATGGCTATTGGCGGTGGGCGTGGTTGCGGCCATGTTCTTGTCGGTTGGTCTGACGATGGTTCAAGCGGTTGTGTTGAAAATGCTGCCGTTCGACAACAAGAGTGAGTTCCAAGTGGTGGTCGATATGCCAGCCGGCACGCCGCTCGAGTCGACTGCTGCCGTGCTGCAGGAGATGGGCGCATTCTTGTCGCAGCAAAAAGAAGTGACTCATTTGCAAGGCTACGTTGGTACATCCAGCCCCATTACCTTCAATGGCTTGGTGCGACAGTACTACTTGCGGGCGGAGGCGGAGGGGGGTGATTTGCAGGTCACTTTGGTAGACAAGCAGCACCGAAGCGAAAAGTCTCATGCGATTGCGCAACGATTGCGCCCCGACTTGGAAAAAATCGCAGCCGTTCACGGCGCCCGTGTGAAGGTCGTGGAGGTCCCACCAGGCCCACCAGTGATGTCGCCCATCGTGGCAGAAGTGTATGGACCTGACGAAGCAGGCCGAGTGGCCGTGGCTCAAAAGTTGGCTGAGCGTTTCCAACAAACGCCGGACATCGTGGGCGTCGACACTTCGCTGAAGGAGCAAGCTCCCCGCGCGTTCTTGCGTGTGCGCAGTGCTCGGGCTGAAGCCTTGGGTATCCCGGTCGCCGTTATTGCCCAGACCGTCTATACGGCGTTGTCCGGCGCCGATGCGACCTATTTGCGCGATGGCATGGCGAAGCGCCCAGTCCCGGTCCGCTTAGAGTTACCACCCACTGAAAAGGTTGGGTTGACCGCTGTTTTGGGACTCCCATTGCGCGCGGCCAATGGTGCCATGGTGCCCCTGTCGGAATTGGTGTCGGTTGAGTGGGGTGTGATTGATTACCCCCGCTACTCTAAAGATTTGATGCCGGTGACTTATGTGGTGGGTGACATGGCAGGCCAGTTGGATTCGCCCTTGTATGGCTTGGCCGACATTCGCCAGGAACTCCAGAGCGCAGCTGTGCCGGGCGCTGGTGCGTTGGGTGAGTATTGGATCAATCAGCCCTCAGACCCTTACCGCGAGTACAGCGTGAAGTGGGACGGCGAATGGCAAATCACTTACGAAACATTCCGCGATATGGGCGCAGCCTATGGCGTCGGTTTGATTTTGATTTACTTGCTTGTGGTCGCGCAGTTCCGCAGTTATGTGACGCCGTTGATCATCATGGCGCCGATCCCCTTGACCATCATTGGAGTGATGCCGGGCCACGCCATCTTGGGTGCGCAGTTCACGGCGACCAGCATGATTGGCATGATTGCGTTGGCAGGCATCATCGTGCGCAACTCGATCTTGTTGGTGGACTTCATTGAACTAGAAACATCGCGGGGTGTGCGATTTGCAACTGCAGTGATAGAGTCTGCGGCAGTGCGGGCGCAGCCGATTGCTTTGACGGGCATCGCAGCCATGGTCGGCGCGTTCTTCATCTTGGATGACCCCATCTTCAATGGATTGGCGATCTCGTTGATCTTTGGTATCGCGGTCTCGACGCTGTTGACCTTGGTGGTGATCCCGGTGATGTACTACGCGATTTATCGCCGCAAATTTGAAGCTTGATGCGTTTGTGTTGGATTACTTGGAAAGGAAATAGAAATGACTGTTGATCGAATTATTCATGTGGTGGCTGGTTTGTTTGTGATGTTGTCGCTGGCTTTGGGTGTAGAGGCAAGCCCGCTGTTTGTGAACAGCTGGTGGCTTGCGTTTACCGCCTTTGTTGGCGCCAACTTGTTCCAGTCTGGTTTGACGAAGTGGTGTCTGATGGGCACGATTTTGCGCAAGCTTGGTGTGCCAGACGAAGGCAAGTGCTGCAATTGATTTCCCACATGCAAACTCAAGCAAATGCGACTGCACCGACGCACGGGTTGGCGCATTTACAACTGGTGTGGTTCAGTACCGTCATGGGGCTCACCGGCTTGGCGCTGGCGTGGTCGCGGGCTGCCTATCTGATGGGGCCGTCGGCGGACTGGGTGGCCAAAGGCTTGGGTGCACTCGCCGCCCTCGTGTGGGTGGTCATTGCATTGGCGACGGTGCGCCGTGCCCAGCAATTCCCCCAGGCGCTTTTGCAAGACTTGTCGCACCCTGTTCGTCATGCTTTCGTGGCGGCAGTAGCGGTCGGAGTCTTGTTGCTGGTCGCGTTGGCCGTCCACTATTGGGGTGCCAATGTGTGGCTGGAAGGGCTGTGGGTCATCGCCGCAGCCGCCGAACTCGGCATCACAGCGTGGGTGCTTGGTCGATGGTTACACGAGCATCGCGAGGGGGATCCTCCCATGTGGGCAGGCATCACGCCCGTGTTGTTCATTCCGGTGGTGGGCAATGTGGTCGTGCCCCTTGCCGGTGTGCCGCTGGGCCATTTGGAATGGTCGATGGCGCAGTTGGCGATTGGCGTCTTTTTTTGGCCTGTGGCATTGGTGTTGGTGTTGGCGCGCAGAGCGGCGCATTCAGCCTTGCCACCTCGGTTGTTGATGTCTTGGTTCATCACAGTAGCGCCTCCCTCGGTGATTGGGGTTGTCAGCGTGATCCTGAGTGCACCTGTTGGCTGGTCTATGGGGTTTTGGGGCATCGCTGTGTTCAGCCTGCTGTGGTCTGCGCAAGTGATCCATCGCGCAATGGCGGTGGGCTTTCACATGGGGTTTTGGGCGATCTCTTTCCCGTTGGCCGCTTTGACCAGCTTGACATTGTTGCTCGCCGAGCGCGGCGCCACGGTCTGGATGCCAGGAGCTGCCATGGCTTTGTTGGCGTTGACTTCTTTGGTGATTGGTTGGCTGGCGTTTTCAACCGTTCGTGGTTTGCGCCAAGGCACGTTGCTCGTTCCAGAGCCCACTTCGCCGCCGACCCGTCCTGCCTGAGGCGGCGATACCAAGCGCCTCATGTGACTCAAATGTTGGGCATTAGGCTGTCATTTGGGTGAGTGGCAACCGCGGTCAGATCGAGTAATCTCGGTGTTATTCGAGTGAGATTCGGCTCGCTCGTCACGCACGAGGACGCGAAATGCAAGAGTTTGACCACATCATTGTGGGCGCAGGAACAGCTGGCTGCCTCTTGGCCAACCGGTTGAGTGCAGACCCCAGCCGCAAAGTCCTGCTGATCGAGGCGGGTCGATCCGACAATTACCACTGGATTCATATCCCAGTCGGATATCTCTATTGCATTGGCAATCCGCGCACGGATTGGCTTTACCGCACTGAGGCTGATCCTGGTTTAAATGGTCGCAGTCTGTTGTATCCGCGTGGCAAAACCCTGGGTGGATGCTCCAGTATCAACGGCATGATTTACATGCGTGGCCAAGCTCGAGATTACGACCAGTGGGCCGAGCTCACGGGCGAAGAGGATTGGAGTTGGGAGCGGTCGTTGCCGGATTTCATGGGGCACGAGTCTCATTACCGCCTGGATGCAGAGGATGCTGACCCTGAGCACAGGCGCTTTCATGGCCATGGCAAAGAATGGCGGGTAGAGAAGCAGCGCCTTCGCTGGGAAATTCTGGATGCTTTTGCCCAGGCCGCGACTCAAACAGGGATTCCAGAAACCAGCGACTTCAATCGCGGAACGAATGAGGGCGTTGGCTACTTCGAGGTGAACCAGCGCTCCGGGTGGCGGTGGAACGCGACGAAGGCGTTTCTGCGTCCAGTGATGTCACGTCCCAACCTCACGGTTTGGACTGAAACTCAAGTTGAAAAGCTCCACTTGGATCACAGCCCCACGCAAGGCTGGCAGTGCACCGGTGCGCAATTGCGCCGCAAGGGCCAGTCAATCGCAGTCAAGGCGTCACGAGGGGTGGTTTTGGCGGCTGGCGCCATTGGTTCGGTTCAGGTTTTGGAGCTCTCAGGCATCGGATCGCGGCAGACACTGGGCGCCGCTGGCGTTGAGGTCAAGATCGAACACAATGGAGTTGGCGCTAACTTACAAGATCATCTGCAAATTAGGGCAGTCTATGAAGTGGAGGGTGTGAAAACACTCAACACGCAAGCGAACAGTCTGTGGGGCAAGGCCGCCATTGGCTTGGAATATCTGTTCAAGCGCAGTGGTCCGATGAGCATGGCGCCCAGTCAGATGGGGGGGTTCACGCGCAGCGACGACCAACGCGAGTGGCCCAACATCGAATTTCATGTTCAGCCGCTCAGTCTGGATGCGTTTGGACAACCCTTGCATCGATTCAACGCCTTCACTGCGAGTGTTTGCAACTTGAATCCGAGCAGTCGGGGCACGGTGCACATTAAGTCACCGGACTGTGGCGATGCGCCTGCGATTGCGCCCAATTACCTCAGTACGGTTGACGATCAAAAGGTGGCGGCAGATTCGCTGCGGGTGGCCCGCAACATCGTGGCACAGCCGGCCCTGAAGCGTTACAACCCACGTGAAATCAAGCCGGGCATTCAGTACCAAACTGACCAAGAGTTGGTACGCTTGGCGGGTGATATTGCCACTACCATATTTCACCCCGTAGGCACCACAAAGATGGGCAAGCCGACCGATCCCATGGCGGTGGTGAACCCCCACTTGCAGGCCCTGGATGGGCAAGGGGCAACGATTCGTGGCTTGCATATCGCTGATGCGGGGGTTATGCCGACCATCACCAGCGGCAATACCAACAGCCCGACTTTGCTGATTGCAGAGAAGGCGGCGCGCTGGATCTTGGCGAGCACATGATCTTTTTTCAGGGGCTCGGCTCCATTGGAGCATGGCAGCACTAGGGGAAAGTCCCAGTACGCGTGCGTCGGTTGTGCCTATACAGTCCCACCACTCGCAGCAAAATGTGTTTTTGCTCACAGAGCGAGGCCGAGGAGACGATACCGTCCTTTAGAGACGAACCCCAAGCGCCGGTGTGATCACCGGCGCTTTTTTTTGGTGGCGCTGTGCCACTCATTCAAGGGAAAGCTGAGCCAACAAGATGACAGGTGTGGAGTGGGTGGTGATCACCGCTGCCTCTGGGTTGGCCGGATTCATCGACGCCATCGTGGGGGGTGGCGGATTGGTGATGGTGCCAGCGTTGTTTGCGACCTTTCCCAATGCGCATCCTGCGACCTTGTTTGGTGTGAATAAAGGGACGTCGATGTGGGGAACGGCTGCTGCCAGCATCCACTATGCAAGGCATGTTCAGCTGCCATGGCGCACAGTGGCGCTCGCTATGTTGTGTGCATGCATTGCCTCGATCGCTGGCGCTTGGATGGTGACTCAGATGCATCCAGAGCTGTTGCGCAAAGTGCTGCCTTTGATTCTGACTTCCGTTCTGTTGTACACGCTGTTCAAGCGTGATATGGGAAAGCTGCATGCCCCGCGCTTGAGCCCGCGCCATGAGCGCGCCTGGATGATGGTTATTGCTGCAGTCGTGGGTGGCTACGACGGTTTCTTCGGTCCCGGCACAGGCAGCTTTTTTGTGATCTTGTTGGTGCGCGTTTTGGGGTATGACTTCTTGCATGCCAGCGCGACGGCAAAGCTTTTGAATTGGTCGTCAAATATTTCAGCTTTGGGACTCTTCGCGTTTCAAGGTCACGTCTGGTGGCATGTGGTGATTTGGACTGCCATGGCCAATGTGGCAGGTAGTCTGTTGGGCTCACGCATGGCCTTGCGCCATGGGGCGGGCTTCGTCCGCGGCGTCTTTGTGTTCGTGGTCGGCGCGCTGATTTTGAAAACCAGCATGGATGCTTATTTTTGAGCGACGTTGGTTGGTTTGGCGCTGGTAGGCGGATCTAACTTGCGCTGGATGAATTCCAGAGGAACCGTTTGGGCGTCTCTGGGTTGTCCGATGGGAGCAGTGGCTCTGCCCTTGGCGACTTCGCGGATATCTTCTTCGCTTGGGTAGTGATTCAGCAACCAATAATCAAATACGCGCCGCGCGATGGGGGCTGCGCCAGTGGAGCCGAATCCAGCATTTTCTACGATGACCGCCAACGCGATTCGGGGGTTATCTGCGGGAGCAAATGCGATGTAAAGCGAATGATCGCGCTGGCGCTCCTCCATTTTGGCGGCGTTGTACTTTTCCGTTTGCGAAATGGTTACGGCTTGCGCGGTGCCAGTTTTGCCCGCGCTCAAATACGGTGCTCCAGCAAATGCTGCTCGAGAAGTGCCCTCCCGCGTGACATCTACCATGGCTTGCTTGACCCACGCCAAGTGTTGTGGCTTCAGGGCCAAATCAACCGGGCTTGGGGGGCTGCCATTGTCAGAACGGACCAAGTGAGGGGTCACGCGGAATCCACCGTTCGCTATCGAGGAAGTTGCCGTGGCCAGCTGCAACACTGTGAAGCTGTTGAACCCTTGTCCGATTCCCAGCGAGACGGTGTCGCCCGGATACCATTGGCCTCGTTTGCCCCCAAAGAACTGGGCTTTCCATTCTTTGCTGGGTAAGACGCCGCGAGACTCTCCCTCCAAATCAATGCCAGTGCGCTGCCCAAAACCAAAGGGTTCCATGAATGCGTGGATGGCATCAATACCCAGCTCATAGGCAAGGCTGTAGTAATAGACGTTGCTCGACTGAACAATGCTGGTGTGCAAGTTGATGGGGCCCAACGCGGTATCACCGTGACTGCGAAACTTGTGCTCACCCAACATCCAGTAGCCCGGGTCTGAAATGATCGTTTTAGGTCCGCGCTTGCCAGAGCTCAATGCCAGCAAAGCCATGAAAGGCTTGTATGTTGAGCCAGGTGGGTAAGTGCCGTTCAATGCGCGGTTCAACAAGGGCCGGTCGATGGACTCGTTGAGCGAGCGCCAAGACTCAGAATCGATACCACCGACAAACAAGTTCGGATCAAACGTGGGCATGCTGGCCATAGCCAACACCTCGCCGGTTTGTGGCTGTAGCGCAACCAGAGCCCCTCGACGTTCGCCGTAGAGGCGTTCAATCAACTGCTGCAAGCGCATATCAATGGTGAGCTCGAGCGAGCGCCCGCCTTGCGCGGGAACCCGCTCCAATTCGCGCGTCGTCAAACCTCGCGCGGAAGTTTCCATGCGCAAATATCCTGCGGTGCCGTGCAACTCGCGCTCATAGCTGCGCTCTAGGCCGCGTTTTCCGATTTCGTCGGTGCCACGGTAATTGGCTTGGTCATCGTCGGGCCAGTCCAGCATGGCCTCGCGATCAGCCAAGCTGATGCGGCCCAAATAGCCCAAGAGATGGCCGGCTGTTGCCCCCAGTGGGTACTCTCGCACCAACATGGCCCGAACGCTGACACCAGGCAGGGCGTATTGTCGTGCGGCAAAGCGCGCCAGCTCTTCGCTCGATAACTCACTGCGCAACATGATGGGCTCTCGCCTTGCCGCGTCTTTGGCACGTCTTTTGAACCGCTGGATGTCGAGGTCACTGAGGTTCACGATCTGGCGCAGCTTGTCGAGTGTCTGCTCCAAGTCCGTGATTTCACTGCGCACGATCTCGAGGCCGTATGCGGCGTGGTTGCGGGCGACGATGTCACCCCGGCGATCCAAGAGATCGCCCCGCACTGGCGCGATCGGCTCAATGGCTGTGCGATTGCCTTCTGCTTGAGCAGACATGGCGTCGTACCGCCAAATTTGTAAATACGCCGCGCGCCCAGCTATCAGCAGAAAACCGACAGTCACGACCAACGCGGCAGCGGCGAGACGGCGATGAAATCGCAGAATCTCAAGCTCGATGTTTCTCAGCGTAACCATGTGACATCAAAGCGGTCTGTGATCGTCTTGATCGGGGGGGCGGCGTTGCGGTGCCAGCAGCACCCAGTCAAGAACTGGCCAAAGCACAACTTCAAACACGGGAGCCAAAAACATCGACCAAGATGGCGCCACAGAATCGCTGAGCCAGCGGATGAACCATTGCAATGCGCTCAGTCCGACCAACACGGGTACCAGCTGAATCGCCTGTTGACCAGCACTAAAGTAGGCCAGTCGACGCTGCAAGTGAATCGCGAAATAGGCCCCCAAACTGTAAGTAAGCGCATGCTGACCAAGCAGGGCTGATTGTTGTACATCGCTCAACAGGCCAAAAATGAAAGCGGCGCTCATCCCAACATGTCGGGGTTGGTGCATCGCCCAAAACGTTACCACCAGCAGTGTCAAATCGGGTAGCCACGGGCTCGCTTCTGGCACCAAAATGTTCAAGCCCATGCTGAGTAAAAATGTTGAGCACAGGGTGAACCATACAAAAGGAACAGACGCTGGCAACAGGAGTGCTTCACCACGCCGCATGATCATGGCTTGCTCCCTGAGCCAGATACCGGGCTGGCGCCTGTGGTGGTGTCTGCGCTGCCTTCGGTCGCCCCAGATGCACTGGTCTGATCGCTGTGCACCACGAGCAGATGGCGCGAACTGCGCACGTCCCCAATGGGCTGAGCCAGAATCAAATCAAAATAATTTTGGGCGCCACGCTCTATTCGAGTGATGGTTGCCACGGGGTAGCCGGGTGGATACACGCCATCCAAGCCGCTTGTTACCAACACATCGCCGACTTCGAGGTCAGCGCGCGTGGGTATGTATCTCAATTCGAGCGCGCCGCGTTGCAAGGATGAGCCAACGACCACACCAGCGGCGCCACTGCGGGCATTGATCACGGGGGTGTTTTGCTGAGGGCTGCTGATCAAGCGAACCTCCGCACTGAAGGGATATGCTTGAGTGACTTGCCCCCAAACCCCGTTGCGGTCGATGACCGCGTCTCCACTTTTTACCCCTGCTGCCGCACCATGAGCAATCATCACCGTTTGGCTATAAGGATCAGACACCCGATAAAGCACTTCGGTCGCACGCGTGCGGCTGGTGATCTGGGGCTGAAGATCGAGCAGCGCTCGCAACTGGCGGTTCTCTAGGGCAAGGTATTGAGCTGTTTGGTTTGAGCGGTTGAGCTCGAGGTTTTCTTGAGTGAGGCGTTGGGCGAGCGCTTGCGCTTGGCGCAACTCACCCAAATCATCGCCCAACGAACGCAGCCAATGCACGGGCTGCAGCAGCGCCCATTGGACCGGATAGAGCAAAGTAGCGACGGTGTTTCGCACAGGCGTGGCGAAGTCCCAGCGCTGATCTCCGAGCATGAGTGTCACAGACAAAGCCGCGGCGATCACCAGCCTCAAGAACGCTGTGGGCCCTTGATTGAAAAAAGCTGGCGATGAGCGGTAGGAAGACTTCGCAGACATGGCTAGGCTCTAGTGTAGAGCCGCAGAGATCTGAGACTCACATACAGACTGCGAAATCTCGGACTTATTCGGAGGTAAAGAGGGTGCCAAGACCGCTCATGGTCTCGAGAGCAATGCCGCAGCCGCGGACCACACAGGTCAGTGGGTCTTCAGCGACCAACACTGGCAAACCGGTTTCCTCGGCCAACAAACGATCAAGATCGTGAAGCAATGCACCGCCACCGGTAAGCATCATGCCGCGCTCTGCAATGTCTGCGCCCAATTCGGGAGGGGTTTGCTCCAGCGCGTTTTTGACGGCAGAGACGATTTGATTCAGCGGCTCGGTGAGACTTTCGAGCACTTCATTTGAGGAAATGACAAAGCTGCGGGGTACACCCTCAGAGAGGTTTCGACCTTTGACTTCTAACTCACGAACCTCGCCACCTGGGTAGGCTGAGCCGATTTTCTTTTTGATCAATTCAGCGGTCGGTTCACCGATCAGCATGCCGTAATTGCGTCGGATGTAATTGATGATGGCTTCGTCAAAGCGGTCACCGCCCACTCGCACGCTGCCCTTGTAGACCATGCCGCCTAGGGAAATGATGCCGACTTCAGTGGTGCCACCACCGATATCGATCACCATGGAGCCTGAAGCATCAGAAACAGGAAGCCCAGCACCGATCGCCGCCGCCATTGGCTCTTCGATCAAATACACCTCAGACGCGCCAGCACCGAGAGCCGATTCCCGAATGGCCCGGCGCTCGACTTGGGTTGATCCACAGGGCACACAAATGATGATCCTTGGGCTGGGTCGGAAGATGGAGCGTGGATGCACCATCTTGATGAACTGTTTGAGCATTTGCTCAGTGACGGTGAAATCCGCGATCACGCCGTCTTTCATGGGGCGGATGGCCTCAATGTTTCCGGGCACTTTGCCCAACATTGACTTGGCTTCATGCCCTACAGCCTGAAGCGTGCGCTTGCCCTGAGGCCCACCTTCGTGGCGAATCGACACGACAGAGGGTTCATCCAGGACGATGCCTTTGTTGCGAACATAGATCAGGGTGTTGGCGGTCCCCAAATCGATGGCAAGGTCGGTCGAAAAATGGCGGCGGAATGATTCAAACATAAAGTGGGCTGTATGTGCGTCGCTGAGCGATGTGTGTAGCCGCACCATTGCGACTTGGGCTGATCAATTGACCGGTCTACACAGAGTGTCGCCTTAAAGGCGGGATAATACCGCAACAGTGGAGCGCTGCGTGCTTTTGAGTGGCGCTTTTCGTGGAGTTCTTTAGACTTTTAGAGCGTGCACGAGGTCCATGTTGGGGCATCGTGCGGAGTATTGGAAGACCGTATGTCACTTTCTATGCAAGAACTGGAGCGCATTGCCCAGTTGGCAAGGCTGAGATTAGACCCCCTATCTGCGCCGCATCTGCTGGATCAAATCAATGGGTTTTTTGGTTTGGTTGACAAGATGAACAGCGTCGACACCAAGGACGTTGAGCCTTTGGCACATCCCGCTGCCGTGATCCACGAGGTCGCCCTGCGCTTGCGCGATGATGTGGTCACTGAGGCTGATGCACGAGAGGCCAACATGTACAACGCCCCAGCGGCAGAGCGAGGCCTGTTCTTGGTCCCAAAGGTGATCGAATGACTCAGCCAATTCACAATTGGAGCGTGGCGGAAACTGCCGCCAAACTGGCATCCAAAGTGGTGTCGGCAACCGAAGTTGCCCAGTATTTGTTGGCCCGCAGTGCCGCCCTCAACGGCAATGGTGCGTTTTTGTCCTTGGAGCCTGAGCTAACGCTGACGCAGGCTCGACAGGCAGATGCCCAAATCGCTGCTGGCGTGAAGGCACCGCTGTTGGGCGTGCCGATTGCCCACAAAGACGTGTTTACCACGCGCCAATGGCCGACCACGGCAGGTTCGCGCATGTTGGAGGGCTATCAGAGCCCGTTCGATGCAACGGTGGTTAGCAAACTCGCGGCACAGGGCGCGATCACGCTCGGCAAGACCAACTGTGACGAATTTGCAATGGGCTCCGCCAATGAAAACTCTGCGTATGGCCCTGCGCGCAACCCTTGGGATGGGTCCAAGGTGCCCGGCGGCTCTTCTGGCGGCTCGGCAGTTGCTGTCGCGGCGCGCATGGTCGCAGGCGCAACCGGCACCGACACGGGCGGCTCAATTCGGCAACCCGCTGCGTTTTGTGGGATTACGGGGATTAAGCCGACCTACGGCCGCTGTTCGCGCTTCGGCATGGTGGCCTATGCGTCAAGCTTGGATCAGGCCGGGCCGATGGCTCGCACTGCAGAGGACTGTGCCTTGTTGCTTAACGCCATGATGGGACCAGACCTAGACCGCGACTCCACTTCTTTGGATATTCCTGTGCCTGACTTGATGGCAGGCCTAGATGAGCCGCGGATGGGTGCCAATGCTGCACAACCACTGAAGGGACTTCGGGTCGGTTTGCCTCGCGAATTTTTCGCCAGCAAGGGTGATGAAGAGGTTCTCCAATCGATTCAGACCGCGCTTTCTGAACTTGAGAAGCTGGGAGCGACGTTGGTGGACGTGTCGTTGCCTTTGACCGAGCTGGCCATCCCTGCCTACTACATCATTGCCCCAGCCGAGGCGAGCTCTAACTTATCCCGTTTTGATGGCGTGCGTTATGGGCATCGCGCCAAGGAATACGGCGACCTCATGGACATGTATGTTCGTTCGCGCACTGAAGGTTTTGGGCCGGAAGTGCAGCGCCGCATTTTGACCGGAACCTATGTGCTTTCCCACGGTTACTACGATGCGTATTACCTCAAAGCCCAACGCATTCGCAGGCTGATTGCTCAAGATTTTCAGTCCGCATTTGCAAGTTGCGACGTGATCGCTGGACCGGTCGCGCCGACCGTCGCTTGGTCTTTGGGCGAAAAGACCGATGACCCAGTGGCCAACTATTTGGCTGACATTTTCACGTTGCCTGCCTCGTTGTCGGGCTTGCCAGGCATGAGTGTGCCTGTGGGGCAGAGCGCAGCAGGCTTGCCCGTGGGCATGCAGCTGATTGGCAATTATTTGGCAGAACAAACGTTGTTGCACACAGCCCATCAACTTCAGCGCGCTACGGATTGGCATTTGCAACAACCCCAAGGAGAGCTGGCATGAGCGGCGCCCCACTGGTTCAAGGCTACGAGGTGGTCATTG
The DNA here is from genome assembly GCA_964478285.1 of uncultured Burkholderiaceae bacterium. GTDB lineage: Bacteria > Pseudomonadota > Gammaproteobacteria > Burkholderiales > Burkholderiaceae_C > RS62. Next base: position 19,568 of record CAYZHE010000008.1, on the reverse strand, counting down.
GGTTTGAAACCCATACCCAGCTTTCGACTAAATCAAAAATCTTCAGCCGTGCGCCAATCGCCTTTGGCGCGGAGCCCAATACCCAGGCGTGCATGGTCGATATGGCTTTGCCTGGCGCATTGCCCGTCATGAACCGGGCCGCTGTTGAGCGAGCCATTCAATTTGGATTGGCGGTTGGCTCCCACGTCGCCCCGACCAGCGTGTTCGCGCGCAAGAATTATTTCTATCCGGATTTGCCCAAGGGCTATCAGATCAGCCAATTCGAAATTCCCGTTGTTCAGGGGGGCCAAGTGTCGTTCTATGTGGGAGACCAATTCCACACAGTGCGCCTGGTTCGGGCGCATCTAGAGGAGGATGCTGGCAAGTCAATGCATGAGGGCTTCGAGGGCATGAGTGGCATCGACTTGAATCGGGCTGGTACGCCTTTGCTTGAGATCGTTACAGAGCCAGATATGCGCTCAGCGGAAGAGGCGGTTGCGTATGCCAAAGAACTGCACAAAATCGTGACATGGATTGGCATTTGCGATGGCAACATGCAGGAGGGCAATTTCCGTTGCGATGCCAACGTCTCGGTACGTAGACCCGGCCAACCGCTGGGCACGCGCCGTGAGATCAAAAATCTCAACAGTTTCCGGCATATGCAGCAAGCCATCGAATTTGAGATTCGCTGGCAAATTGATCAGATAGAAGATGGCCACGCAATTCAACAAGCAACAGTCCTGTTCAACCCTGATACAGGTGAGACGCGGGCCATGCGAACCAAGGAAGACTCGGCTGATTACCGCTACTTTCCCGACCCTGATTTGCCGCCATTGGTGATTGCGCGAGAGTGGGTAGAGCAAATTCAGGCCTCGATGCCCGAGTTGCCTAGAGCGATGGCGGAGCGCTGGGTGAGAGAATACGGTTTGCCAGAATACGACGCCACTACGTTGACTCAAAGCCAATCTATGGGCGTGTATTTTGAGACGGCAGCCAAGGCCAGCGGTCAACCTAAGCTGGTCAGCAATTGGATGATGGGAGAAATCTCCCGGCGGCTGAACGCGGAAGAATTGGATATCGTCGATGCGCCTGTCACGGCGGCCATGCTTTCCGCGTTGATTCAGCGGATTGCCGACAACACGATTTCAAACAATGCTGCACGGCAAGTGTTTGAGGGCCTGTGGCAGGTGGGTGCACAAGGTGATGCGTTGTCACAGGTGGACGCCATGATTGAAGAAAAAGGGCTGAAGCAGGTGAGCGATACGGGGGCGATCGAGGCCATGATTGACGAGGTCATTGCCGCCAATCCGGACAATGTGGCGCAATACAGGGCTGGCAAAGACAAGGCATTCAATGCATTGGTCGGCCAAGTGATGAAGCTCGCTAAGGGCAAGGCGAACCCGCAAGTCGTCAACGTTTTACTTAAACAGAAGTTAGATTGATGACACCCTGCGTGACATGAAAAAGGCCTCCATCGAGGCCTTTTTCTTTGTCTTGATCTGAGTCATATGCCGTAGCGATCGCGATAGGCTTGCACCGCTGGCAAATACTTGGCGAGATCAGCGTCCGCGTGCGTGCTCAAGTAACCGAGCAAGTCGGCCAGCGAAGCAATCGAACAGACTTGCATGCCCAGTTGCTCCTTCACGTATTGAACCGCGCTGTGAGAAACGTCCACGACTTGTCCGTCCGCGCGCTTTTCTGTCGCCATTTCCTGTCGATCTAATGCAATCGCAACGCCATAGGCCTTCGCTCCCGCTGCTTGAATGAGTGCAATGGATTCGCGCGCGGCAGTACCGGCGCTCATCACATCGTCGATGATCAGCACACGGCCTTTTAGCGGGGCGCCAACCAGACTACCGCCTTCGCCATGGTCTTTGGCTTCTTTGCGGTTGTAGGCGTAGGGGTAGTCTTGCCCCAACCGCGCCAATTCAATGGCCACCGCAGCAACCAGTGGAATTCCCTTGTAGGCTGGGCCAAAAAGCATGTCAAACTGCAAACCACTCTCAATAATTCGCCGTGCATAGAATTGGGCCAGCTCCCCCAATTTTGCGCCGGTGTCGAACAACCCGGCGTTGAAAAAGTACGGGCTTTGGCGTCCCGCTTTGGTTGTGAACTCTCCTAAGCGCAAGACGCCTGAGTCGACTGCGAACGCTACGAAATCTTGGGCCAGACGGTCTGGCTCGCTATTATTGAACTGCGCCATGGCATCACCTTTATTTAAACTCACCTCACTCAACCTCAATGGCATCCGGTCAGCAGCACGAAAAGGCTTGGAGACCTGGGTTGAACAGACTGCGCCTGATTGTATGTGTGTGCAAGAGTTGAAGGCGCAGGAAACGGACCTGACCCCAGAGCTTCAGATGATGGGCGGCCTCAAAGGATACTTTTATAGCGCCGAGAAAAAGGGTTACTCGGGCGTTGGCGTCTATACAAGGCACGAACCCAGTGACGTGGTGCGGGGTTACGACGGAGGAGAGTTTGATGCAGAGGGTCGGTGCCTTGAGTTGCGCTTCGACACGCCAAAGCGCAAATTCAGCGTCATCAGTGCGTACTTTCCAAGTGGCTCGTCAGGTGATGAGCGACAAGAGGCGAAGTATCGGTTTTTGAACGGGTTTACACCTTATTTTCTAGCGTTGAAAAGAGACCGTGAGCTGGTACTGTGTGGCGACCTCAATATTGCGCACCAAAACATCGATTTGAAAAACTGGCGATCCAACCAGAAGAACAGTGGGTTTCTGCCTCAAGAGCGCCAATGGGTCACCGACATATTGGCCGATGGTTCTTTGGTGGATGTCTATCGATCGCTTTATCCCAACGAAACAGAAGGCGCCTACACATGGTGGAGCAATCGAGGCCAAGCCTGGGCTAACAATGTGGGGTGGCGTTTGGATTACCACTTGGCGACGCCGACATTGGCGGCGACCGCCCGAACAGTCGAGATTTACAAGGCAGAGCGTTTCAGTGATCACGCGCCGATCACCGTTGATTATGCGTGGTCGTTGACTTGAAGGCTTGCGCTGGAGCAAGCCCTTCGCAAGCACACACCGATGGACAATTGGACCGCGCTCAACAGCACTGAACCTTTAGGCAGGGTGCGTCATGGTCAGCCAAGTGTGTGGTGGTGGAGTGCTGGTTTTGCGGTTTTGGTGCATGTCCTGTTGCTGTCGGTATGGGGCTGGATGGCATGGACGCAAAGAGACGACGCCGTGCTCCCTACTGCCACGCATTGGGTCGATTGGCGCCCGATGGAGCCGAGCCCAAAGCAAGACTCGCGGGCGTTGAGTCAGGCAAGTGAACCGGCTAGCCTGTCGCCAGTTGCCCAAGCGCGAAGCCCCAACACAGCGCAGCCCAAGCCTGTCCGCCCAGAGGATGCGCAGACCAAGTCGCCCGCTGAAGGGTGGAGAGCAAAGGCCACTGAGGACACTGCCGATTTACAGCAAAAGGAGCCGGGTCGCGTTCAGCTTCCACCATCTGAGCCTTCGCGTGAGGCACCGTTGTCGCCCCAGACCATGCAACCATCCATCGCTCCAGTGGCGAGTGATGGAACGATCAATTCCGAGCCCAATGACAGGTCTACCGTCGAGCCAATAGAAAAGGTGTCGCGGACTGAAGATTTGGGTAGCCCAACGCCTGCGGTCCGAATGCCAGAAAGGCATGATGGTCCAAACGGACGCGCAGCGCAGCGCGTGGCCGAGTGGTTGCGAGCCAATCCAAAGCCAGCCTACCCTGCGACGAGCCGTCGCTTAGGAGAGCAAGGGATCGTAGAGGTGTTGCTGCGTTTTGATGCAGCGGCGAGGTTGCAATCTGCTTCGATAGCGCGGTCGAGTGGGTTTTACCGCTTGGATGAGGCCGCGTTGCGGGCGGTTAAAAATTGGAGTTATCCTGTGAGTTTGCGCCCATCCACTGGTCCCCACGAAGTTCGCATACCCGTGGTGTTTTCGCTCTCATCGCCTTGATCGCCTCGAACAGTGCGAATGGTGTTCGATGTTCATTGACTACCCCATTGATTTCTGATGCTGCAATACGAAACCATCCCCGTGACACCATTTCAACAAAACTGTTCAGTCGTGTGGTGCGATCAAACCCGCAAGGCGGCTGTGATCGACCCAGGTGGTGAAATCGAACAGATCCTTGGCTTTATCGCTAGGGCTGACTTGACTCTTGAGCAAATCTGGATCACCCACGGACATTTAGATCATGCGGCAGCAGCCCACGCCTTGTCGGAACGCTCGGGCGTGCCCATCATTGGTCCTGAAAAGCAAGATCAGTTTTGGATAGATGGCATCCCAACGCAAGGTGCTCAATATGGCTTTGATGTGGCCGATCGATTTGTACCAACACGTTGGTTGATGGATGGCGATCGTGTGACTTTGGGGATGGAGACGTTGAGCGTCATCCACTGCCCTGGACATACACCGGGCCACGTTGTTTTTTACTCCGCCTCAGCGCAGCGGGCGTTTGTTGGCGATGTGCTGTTTGCCGGAAGCATCGGCCGCACTGATTTCCCGCGCGGCGATCATGCCGCCCTGATTGACAGCATTACTCGAAAGTTATGGCCCTTGGGCAACGACACTGTGTTTATTCCAGGCCACGGCCCAGAAAGCACATTTGGGCGAGAGCGGGTCAGCAACCCCTATGTCGGCGGCACCTAAGCCCTTGACGAGCAGCCTAGCGAAAAGAAGACCAAGATAAAAGCAGGAGTCCTATGAGCACCACATCGTTGAGGCCTGGTTGGCGCGAGAGCCTATCGATCATCGCTGACCGCAAAACGTTGATCATGCTTTGTTTGGGGTTCTCTGCAGGCATTCCGATTCTGTTGATTTTTTCCTCCTTGTCGTTGTGGCTGCGTGAAGCTGGGGTCGAAAGAGCCACGGTGACCTTTTTCAGTTGGGCTGCGCTGGGGTATTCATTCAAATTCGTTTGGGCTCCGCTCGTCGACCGTCTCCCTTTGCCCGTCCTCACCAAACATCTGGGTTTGCGCAGAGGCTGGCTTTTGTTGTCTCAAGTGCTGGTGATTGGAGCTATTGCCGGCATGGCGCAAGTCAACCCTGCAGCGACAGAGGGCGCTTTGGTGTGGATGGCTGTGTTTGCGGTGATGTTGGGGTTTTCATCCGCGACGCAAGACATCGTGATCGATGCATACCGAATCGAGGCCGCAGACGCACGCATGCAAGCCATCATGGCTTCAAGCTATATCGCAGGCTATCGGATTGGCATGATTGTGGCTGGCGCTGGAGCCCTCTTTTTGGCTGCCTATTGGGGCTCTAGCGCGGTTCAATATGACTATCGCGCCTGGCAGTTGACCTATTGGTGCATGGCGGCGACGATGGGAGTTGGAGTGGTGACGACCCTCATGATTGCAGAGCCAAATGCACCGGAGCGCCTAGCGGTCAACCATTCGGATCACGGCCGACTGTTGCTGGTTTTTGCTGCGACGGTGGCGGTTTTTGTGGGTGTTTTTTACTTGCTCGGTATGCCTTTGGCGCAATGGTCAAAAAGCTTGGAGGCTGGGGCATTTTTAAATCTGGTTTTTGCGACACTTCGGATGATGCTTGCCATTGCAGCCGCTGTTGTGGTGGGACGCGCCCTTGTGATCGCAGGCGTCGTGCCGGTGGAGACTGCCAAAGTGACTTGGGTCGCACCTGTGAGCGATTTTTTTCAGCGCTACGGTGCTCGCACGGCGTGGTTGCTGTTGGCCCTGATCGGCTTGTATCGGATTTCGGATATCGTCCTTGGAGTCATCTCTAACGTGTTCTACCAAGACATGGGTTTTAGCAAGCCAGAAATTGCGGCTGCAGTCAAAACATTTGGCGTTGTTGTTGCAATTGCTGGCGGATTCCTAGGCGGTATTTTGGCCAACCGGTTTGGCGTGATGCGAAGCCTGATGTGGGGCGCCATCCTCTCGGCGCTCACCAATTTGTTGTTTGTTGTGCTGGCACAAGTTGGGCATCAAGTGGAGTGGCTTTACGCGGTTGTTGCCGCCGACAACTTGGCTGCTGGATTGGCCAGTGCGGCCTTCGTTGCCTTTTTGTCGAGTTTGACGCAAGTGTCGTTTACAGCGGTTCAATACGCGATTTTCAGTTCTTTGATGACGCTTTTGCCCAAGACATTAGGTGGCTACTCAGGTGGCATGGTTGATGCGATGGGGTATAGCAACTTTTTTGTTATGACAGCGCTCATGGGCCTTCCCGTCATCGCCTTGATTGCGTTGGCGAAGACTCGTCTGGCGATCCAAGAGTGAGTGCTTGGCGCGGGGTGTCTGGAGTCAGGTTTGCAAGCCAGACATAAATTGGAAGCTTGCGCTTGGCACAATACTCATCCATGACGCAACATGTATTGATCATTGACGACGACTTGCGCTTGGCAGACATGGTCAAGCAATATCTTGAGCGGTCTGGATACATCTGCGAGCACGCAGTCTCTGGCGAGGATGGGTTAGCGCGCATCGAAACTCAAGTGCCTGACGCAGTGCTGTTAGATCTCATGCTGCCTAACATTGATGGGCTAGAGGTCTGCCGACGGATCCGCGCATTGCCGGCGCCGGCCCATCAGGTGCCGATCTTGATGCTGACGGCCAAAGGTGACCCGATGGATCGAATTGTTGGTTTGGAAATCGGCGCCGACGATTATTTGCCCAAACCTTTTGAACCTCGGGAAATGTTGGCCAGATTGCGCGCGATTTTGCGGCGACAACACCATGCGGCAGCTACCGCAACGGAAGCCCTCGAGACATTGAGATTTGGGTCTCTGAGCATTGACCCTGCTGCCCGCGAGGTTCGTGTCAGAGGCGAATTAGTTGAACTCACCTCCTACCAGTTTGATGTGCTGTTGGCGATGGCCCAGCGGGCGGGGCGGGTGCTGTCGCGAGATCAAATCATGGAGTTGGTGCGGGGCAAAGAGCTTGAGGCATTTGATCGTTCGATTGATGTTCACATCGGGCGCATTCGTCATGGGATTGAGGACGACACCAAAGCGCCAAAGCGCATTTTGACGGTCCGAGGCGTCGGGTATGTTTTTGCGAAGCAACAAGATTAAGTCAAGGCCCGTTTTAGGGCGGATGTTTTGGCGGATCTGGCTGGCCATGGCCCTGTCTATGGCGATTTTGGTGGCGCTGATGACGCTGATCTGGCGCCTGGATGTCGAGCATGACCGCGCCGCACGACCAGGGCACGAGGTGGTCGTGCGCAACATCTTTGGCGAAGAAATTGGCTATGCCCGTGCGGCAGACCGTGAAGGAAAGGGGGCTCCATCCGAGTTCCAAGTGGTCACAGATGATGGGCAAATTCTTTGGGTTGAGTTGCCCAGCCCCCGTTTGGGCGCGGGCCCATGGGACTGGTTGCCTTGGGCTACATTGGGCTGGACAGGTCTTGTTGCGGGGCTTGGCTTGGGGTTTATGGTGTTGGCTTTTCCAGTGGTTCGCGGCTTGACGCGCAGGTTGGAGCGCTTGGAGCGAGGCGTGCAACTGTGGGGCGAGGGTCGTCTTGACGTCAGGTTGCCCGTCGAAGGTCGAGACGAAGTTGCGGTCCTCGCCAGCCGTTTCAATGCGGCGGCAGCGCGTGTCGAAGCCTTGGTGAAGTCCCACAAGCAGCTTTTGGCGAACGCCTCTCATGAGTTGCGCAGCCCACTTGCGCGCATTCGAATGCGCTTGGCATTGCTGGAGCAGGCGCAGCCCACGTTACACGAAGATGTTTTGGAAATTGAGCAAAATATCCGAGAACTAGATCAGTTGATCGACGAAGTTTTGTTGGCGAGCCGGCTCGAGCAAAACCCGGAAGATGTGGTGCTCAGTGATGACGTGGACCTGGCCGCGATGGTTGTCGAAGAGGCGTCGCGCTTTGGTTTCGCCGTCGAGGTAGATTCGCCACTCCAAGTTCGGGGGAGCGACAGACTATTGCAGCGTCTGATTCGCAACTTGCTTGAGAATGCCAAAAGGTACGGAGCCAGTTCGGAGGGTGTTCTCGACGTCGCAGTCGCTTTGAAGTCGCTCCCCCGCGGCCAATGGAAATTGACGGTTGCAGACCGGGGTCGGGGCATACCCGATGGTTGGCATGAAAAAATCTTCGAGCCATTTGTGCGGCCGCCTGGTTCCAAGGAAATGCAAGGTTCAGTGGGATTAGGCCTGTCTTTGGTGAGGGTGATTGCCCGTCACCATGGGCTGCAAGTGAGGTGTGAAGCGCAACCAGAAGGCGGCACAATTTTCACAGTGGAGCCGACGACGAAGTTTTCTGATTAATACCAAAATATTCTTTAATGACGATAAAATCGCCTAGTTGCTTCATCAAGCTGAGTGCTTTAGGAGTAACCACCCGTGTCATTCGGGTGCATCAGGGGGACCCTTTTTCAAAGGGTTTTTACAAGCCACCATTGATTTGGTGGCTTTTTTATGTGTCGCGCGGACTGACGTCGTGACCCAAAAAAATAGGAACCTGCTGGGTTCCTATGGCGTGGGCCTTGCAACAAAACTCACTTGTCTGTCGCCAACTGCAATTGGGCTCCCATGTTTTCAAAGTAGCTCAAGGCAGCACTCGTTAATGCCAAGCGTTTGATGCGCGTGTCCTGAGGGTCTTCTAAGGTTTCGATGAGTCCAATTTTGCGCAGGCGTGCGACGCGCCTGTGCATCGTGGCTGGTGAACCTAAGTCTTTGAGGCCCATGGCTTGCATCACAGTCATGGGCTCGCCGGCGTGCCAACGCACCGCCAGCGCCTCGAGCAAAACCTTTTCGTTTGCGTCGAGTGGGGGATTGTTCTGCGATCCATCCAACACTTGGCTAAGCTGCAGAAAGCGCATGTACGCTTGAATCAACGGCGAATCTGAATTTTGGGCCATTACCGCCCCCTTTGCTCATCAAAAAAACAATGGTCTTAAGAATAAGACTAAACGAGGGAAATGATAGATGAATTTAGTGAGAAAAAGCAACTTTGCCGTCATTCAACCGGTACACCGTACCGCAATACGGACATTGGCCGTGGCCTTTCGCCGCGACGTGAATGTAGACCTTGGGGTGGGAATTCCAAATCACCATGCCTGCTTTGGGGCTTGGGCAGAAGACACCGCCGTTGTTGTCTAAGTCGGCCGCGGAGATTTCGACGGTTGGGGGAGTCTTCATTGCAGGTCTCGTCTTGTTCAAACCAGTGTGAGCCAGTCCGCATACCGATGATCGCGCCCATTGACGATATCAAAGAAGGCAGACTGTATTTTTTCTGTGATGGGCCCACGGTGTCCCGGTCCAATTTCGATGCGGTCCAACTCCCGAATCGGAGTCACTTCGGCCGCAGTTCCTGTGAAAAAGGCTTCGTCGCTGATGTAGACCTCATCTCGAGTGATGCGCTTTTGAACCACTTCTAAACCCAGATCCTTGGCGATGTGGAACACCGTGTTGCGGGTGATGCCGTTCAGCGCGCCCGCAGATAGGTCAGGCGTGTAAATCACCCCATTCTTGACCACAAAAATATTTTCCCCGGCGCCCTCGCTGACAAACCCATTGGCATCGAGCAGCAGTGCCTCGTCGTATCCGTCGTCAGTGGCCTCTTGGTTCGCCAAGATGCTATTGGTGTAGTTGCTCACTGCCTTGGCTTGCGTCATCGTGATGTTCACGTGATGGCGGGTATAGCTGCTGGTTTTGACACGAATGCCCTTTTGCATACCTTCCTCACCCAAGTAAGCTCCCCAAGGCCACGCGGCAATCATCACGTGGAAGGTATTGCCTTTGGTAGACACCCCAAGCTTTTGAGAGCCCACCCATGCGAGCGGCCGAATGTAGCCGCTTTCGAGGTGATTGGCGCGAATGACTTCACACTGTGCCGCGTTGAGCTGCTCTGGAGTGAAGGGCAGTCGCATACGCAAAATCTTGGCACTGTTGAAGAAGCGTTCGGTGTGCTCTTTGAGCCGGAAGATGGCCGTGCCTTTGTCTGTCTTGTATGCGCGCACGCCCTCAAAGGCACCGCAGCCGTAGTGGAGGGTGTGGGTGAGCACGTGAACTTTGGCATCACGCCATTCCACGAGTTCTCCATCCATCCAAATTTTGCCATCACGGTCAGCCATCGAAGGGGGCATTGCAGACATGTTGAGTCCTTAAATTGGTCATCGCTTTCAGGCCCCACGCCAGAAAGGTCGAGCAAATAATTGTAATGAGCCTAGACCGTCGCGAGCCAAGCGCGGGCGACAAATGCGATAAAAATATCTTCGCTTTAGAGCGAAAAATCAGCGGGCTTGCGCGACTTGCTCTGAAGTCTTGCCAAAGCGGCGCTCTCGCAACTCGTACCAAGCGATGGCCGCATCCAACGCTGCCTCGTCGAAAACAGGCCACAAGGTGTCTGTGAAATACAGTTCGGTGTACGCTGATTGCCAGAGCAGGAAATTGCTCAGCCGACACTCACCGCCTGTGCGCACCAATAAATCCGGGTCGGGTATGTTGACCGTGAGCAGGTGTTGCTGCAGGGCTTCATCGCTGAATTGGTGTGCCGGCGCATGGGGGTTGTCCGACAGCCACTGGCGAACTGCTGAAACGAGCTCGGCTCGCCCGCCGTAATTGGCGGCCACATTGACTTGAATGCGTGTGCCGTTCTGGGTCATCGCCTCTGCATGGGCGATGGCTTCGCGGAGCTCAGCGGAAAACTCCGACGTGTCTCCGATGATTTTGAGGCGGACGCCTTGCGCCACCATTCCTTCGAGCTCACTCTTAAGATACTTCAAGAAAAGCCCCATCAGCGCGCTCACCTCATCAGCGGGGCGTGCCCAGTTTTCTGTGCTGAAAGCGTAAAGAGTGACGAACTCTATTTTTCTTTCTGCGCAGGCCTTGATGATCTGCTTGGCTTGCATTGCACCTTTGGCATGACCGGCCACCCGCGGCAAGTGCCGTTGCTTGGCCCAGCGACCGTTGCCATCCATGATGAATGCCACGTGCCGGAGCAAAGATGCTGATGATTTTGACATGTTTCTAGTTTAATGGGATTTGGCGTGCCGGGCTATTGAATTAAACGATGTCTTTGATCCGTTGGATCGCCTCTTCAATCCGCTCAACGCCAAACAACTGCATGCACTCTAGAGCGGGATCTTTGTGTTTAGGCAAGTTGGCCTTGGGTACGATCGCGTGCGTGAAGCCCAATTTTGCGGCTTCCTTGAGTCTTTCTTGTCCTCTGGGTGCGGGTCGAATTTCCCCTGCCAGGCCAATCTCGCCGAAGGCAACGAGCCCGCGAGGCAGAGCCTGTCCTCGCAGGCTGCTGTGAATCGATAGCACGATGGCCAAGTCTGCTGCAGGTTCGCCGATGCGGACCCCTCCGACCGCGTTAACAAAGACATCCTGATCTGAGCAGGCCACACCAGCATGGCGGTGCAGCACAGCGAGGAGCATCGCTAATCGATCCCGATCAAGACCTACGCTCAATCGACGCGGTGAGGCGCCTCCGATATCAACCAGCGCTTGAATCTCTACAAGGAGCGGTCGGGTGCCCTCCAAGGTGACCAAGACACTGGCGCCAGGGACGGGCTGGGCGTGTTGGCTGAGAAAAATGGCAGAAGGATTGGAAACGCCTTTCAAGCCTTTTTCCGTCATTGCAAAAACGCCCATTTCATTGGCCGCGCCAAAGCGGTTTTTGATGGCCCTCACCATTCTGTAGTTGGAATGGCTGTCGCCTTCAAAGTACAGCACGGTGTCAACCATGTGTTCGAGGACGCGTGGTCCGGCCAATGCGCCTTCCTTTGTCACATGCCCCACCAATACCATCGTGATACCTTGGTCTTTTGCGACTCGGGTGAGCGCGGCAGCGCACTCGCGAACCTGCGCCACAGAACCCGGGGCTGATGAGAGCGTGTCAGTGGCAATGGTCTGAATTGAGTCGATCACGCAAGTGCGCGCATTCTCTGCAAGCAGGGTGGCCAAGATCCGCTCGAGTGAGATTTCTGCCATGACCCGAACCGGACTGTTGTCTAAGCCCAAGCGTTGAGCGCGCATTGCAACCTGTGCTGCCGACTCTTCTCCAGTGATGTAAAGGGTCGGCTCATTTTGCGCAAGTCTTGCAAGCGCTTGAAGCAGCAAAGTGGATTTTCCGATGCCCGGATCGCCGCCAATCAGGACCACAGCGCCATCCACCAGGCCTCCGCCAAGCACCCGGTCGAGCTCGGCCATGCCCACAGGCCGGCGGCTCACGTCGGCAGCTGTGATGTCACCCAGCGTTGTCACTGGACTGGTGGTCGCCAGTGCTCGGGATGGTTTATTTGATTTGGTGGGAGCCGCCGTTTCAACCAGCGTGTTCCAAGCGTCGCAGTGAGGGCACTTGCCAAGCCATTTGGGATTGGTACCACCGCAGGCGTGGCAGGTGTAAAAACTGTCTTTCGCCATCAGGCTTTCAGCGCAGGGAACAGTTGAGACAGGCCGCTGGCCATCACCTCGACTGCAAGCGCCGCCAAAATCAGGCCCATCAACCGGGTCATGATGTTGATACCGGTGCGTCCAAGCGTCTGAGAAATGGGATGCGCCATGCGCATGCAAAAGTACGTCAAGCCGGCAACAACTCCTGCGTACGCGATCAACAAGCCATGTTGCAATAGGGTTTGCGATTGTTCCGCATAAATCACGACGGTGGACATGGTTGCTGGTCCAGCGAGCAGCGGTATGGCCAGGGGCACCACACCCACCGAATGCAGACCCGACGAGCCCGCGAGTGCTTCCTCGTTGACCTTGCCTTCGATGGGCTTGGCCTGAAGCATGCTGAGAGCCGACATCAGCAACAACATCCCGCCACCCACTTGGAAACTGGCCAAAGAAATGCCAAAAAATCCAAGAATCTGCAGCCCGATCAGCGCACAGATGGCCATGACGATGAACACACTCATGGAGGCGGTCCGAATCGTGCGCTTGGCTTGGGCCTCAGAAAACCCTTGGGTGTAGTGAATGAAAAACGGCACGACCGCCATAGGGTTCACAATGGCAATTAGCGTGAGCAGGGGTTTGAGATCCACAGCGAGCTCAAGTCCCCCGCAATTGGCGCGCGGCGTCCAATGCGAAGTACGTCAAAATGCCATCCGCGCCGGCGCGCTTGAAGCTCAAAAGGCTCTCCATCATGACCGCGTTGCCGTCAAGCCAGCCATGCATAGCCGCCGCTTTGAGCATGGCGTATTCGCCGCTGACTTGGTACGCGAAAGTTGGAACAGCAAATTCATCCTTGACTCTGCGGACCACGTCTAGGTAGGGCATACCTGGCTTGACCATGACCATGTCAGCACCTTCTGCCAAGTCGATCGCAACCTCGCGCAAGGCCTCATCGGAGTTGCCGGCGTCCATTTGATAAACCTTTTTGTCTGCCTTGCCCAAGTTATGAGCAGAGCCGACAGCATCGCGAAAAGGGCCATAAAACGCAGAAGCGTACTTGGCGCTGTAGGCCATGATCCGCGTGTGAATGTGACCTGCCTCTTCGAGCGCACGCCGAATGGCGCCGATGCGGCCATCCATCATGTCACTCGGGGCGACAATATCGACGCCAGCTTCCGCCTGTGTAAGCGCTTGCTTCACAAGAATTTCAACGGTTGCATCGTTCAAAATGTAGTTATCTTCGTCCAGCAAGCCGTCTTGGCCATGGCTGGTGTAAGGATCAAGGGCGACATCCGTCATGATCAGTAACTCTGGGTGGGCTGCCTTGAGTGCCCGAACGACCTGAGGAATCAAGCCATTGGGGTTGGCGGCTTCGCGCCCATCTGGCGTTTTGAGATCCTGGCTGATGACTGGAAATAAGGCCATGACGGGCACACCGAGAGCGACACACTCAGCTGCAACATCGAGCAGCAAGTCCAAGCTCACGCGCTCCACACCAGGCATCGAGGCGACGGGCTCTCTGCGCTGGCTACCTTCGAGGACAAAAACTGGATATATCAGATCATCTACGGTGAGTGAATGCTCACGAACTAAGCGACGGGTGGTGGCGTCTCTGCGCAGGCGACGGGGCCTGGAAAGGGGGAACGGGGCGATGGGTGCGGTCTTGCTGCTCATGATTGGATTGTGTCAAAGGTGAGGTCAGTTGGGGGCTTTCAAGCGTGACTGCGTTCCCTGAAGTTCTGGTGCGGATTGTCCGACATCATGGCAAAACCTGTTGGGTCAAGGCGCTTCAGGCTGAGGCGAATTGTTTTCCATGCGAATAGCGCACCTTATTTTTGGGATGCAACAGGAGGATGCCTGTCTTGCTGTCGTCGATTTCATTGCTTGCGTCGATTGCTCACTAAGCCGCTGCCGCGTAGAACAAGCGGCGGCTCACAGCGCGCGCATTTTGGGGTGCGACCGCTTTGGCAATCGCATCGATGTGCTCCGGTGTGGTACCGCAGCAACCTCCCACAATATTGACCAGACCTTGCGCTGCAAAATCATGCAGCAGCCGGCTGGTGACGTCGGGTGTTTCGTCGAAACCCGTGTCGCTCATTGGATTAGGAAGTCCAGCGTTGGGGTAGCAGCTGATGAAGGTGTCTTCTGCCAATTTGGCGAGCTCTTGGATATAGGGCCGCATGAGCGCCGCACCCAATGCGCAATTCAAGCCAACCGCGAGTGGTCTCGCGTGGCGCACGCTAGCCCAAAAGGCGGAGACCGTTTGCCCGCTTAAGATGCGGCCCGATGCGTCAGTAACGGTGCCGCTGATGATCAATGGCAGACGCTCTTGGCGTGCCTCGAAAACAGCCTCAATGGCGAACAACGCTGCTTTGGCGTTGAGGGTATCAAAGATGGTTTCAACCAACAATGCATCGACCCCGCCGTCCAAGAGCCCTTCCACTTGCTCTGTGTATGCGGCGCGCAACTGGTCGAAAGACACGTTGCGTGCACCAGGATCGTTGACATCGGGGCTAATGCTGGCGGTCTTGGGTGTTGGTCCAATCGCACCCAGCACGAAGCGTGGGTGATCTGGTGTGCTGTACTTATCGCACGCGGCTTTGGCGATGCGCGCCGATTGCACATTCATTTCACGGGCCAAACCGGCCATATCGTAGTCTTCTTGGGCAACGCTTGTCGCACCAAAAGTATTGGTTTCGATCAAGTCTGCGCCTGCCACAAGGTAACGCTCATGGATGTCTTGAATCACATCAGGACGGGTGAGGCTCAGCAGCTCATTGTTTCCCTTGACATCATGTTGTATGTCTGCAAATCGCTCGCCTCGATATTGTGCTTCGGACAACTTCAGGCGTTGAATCATGGTGCCCATGGCGCCATCCATGATGGCAATCCTTTGCTGCAAAATTGCAGGCAATGCGCTGCCACGGGTGTAAGTGAGAGCGTGAGCGAGGGGTGCAGAGTTCATGCCGCGATTGTAGTGGTGCTGCCCCCATGACTCGGCGACAATAGACCTATGAAACATTTGCTCCCTGTTGAAGCCTGGGCTTACATCCAGTCCGATCCGCACTCCGTTTTTTTGGATGTCCGCATGGAAATCGAGTCCCTGTATGTGGGGCGTCCACCCGGAGTGGTGAACATACCTTGGTATGAATACCCTGAATTGAT
This sequence comes from uncultured Burkholderiaceae bacterium, assembly GCA_964478285.1. Lineage (GTDB taxonomy): Bacteria > Pseudomonadota > Gammaproteobacteria > Burkholderiales > Burkholderiaceae_C > RS62. The sequence continues at coordinate 4,117 of CAYZHE010000008.1, read as the reverse complement.
GCCTCGTCCGGCAGAGTTTGTGGAGGCCGTGAGGAGTGAAGTGCGAGACCCCAGTCGGGCTGTGGTGTTGATTTGTCGAAGCGGCAAGCGCACGATCGATGCGGGTCTGGCACTGGAGGCCGCTGGATTTACCCATGTCATCAATGTCTTGCATGGATTCGAGGGTGAGCTGGATGACCAGTTTCACCGCTCTACCGTCAGCGGATGGCGATTCGACGGATTGCCCTGGGAACAACTTTGAAATCAACCTGAGACTACACTGGCGTTATGTTGTGGATCAAAGCTTTACATATCGTGTTCGTGGCCAGCTGGTTTGCTGGTCTTTTCTATTTGCCTCGCATCTATGTCAATTTGGCCATGGTGCCAGAGGGCAGCGATGCTGAGCGAGAACGCTTGCTGTTGATGGCGACAAAGCTGTTGAGGTTCACGCACATTCTGGCAGTGCCGGCGCTTGTGTTGGGCTTTGTGCTTTGGTTGACCTATGGCATCGGTCAAGGACAAGGATGGGTCCATGCCAAGCTGTTGATTGTGGTGTTGATCCTGGGTTATCACCATGCTTGTGCTCGGATGCTGCGAAAGTGGAAGGCTGGCGAGCCCGGTCGCTCGCACGTCTGGTACCGCTGGTTCAACGAAATCCCCGTGGTCCTCCTGTTGATCGCCGTGATTTTGGTGGTCGTTAAACCCTTCTAATTGTCGGGGCGCCCGCCAAAATAGATGCCCAAACACGATTCAATGGCTCGTCCTTTTGGATGGGTCGCGGCATTGGGTGTCATCTATGCCAGCCTCTATCCATTTGAAGGCTGGCGCGATTCCGGATGGCAATTCTCTGTTTGGTTTTTTTCGCCTTGGCCGAAATACTGGACTCAGCGCGATCTGTGGCTCAATTGGGCAGGATATTTGCCGTTGGGGTTTTTGTGGGCATGGGCGCTCCTGCGCCGGCAACGCCGCCTCTGGCGCGTGGTCGTTGCCGCTGTGCAAACGTCCCTATTCTCGTTCGTGCTCGAGGCACTACAAGGCTTTTTGGATGCCAGGGTTTCATCCAACGTGGACTGGGCTTTCAACACGCTAGGGGGTCTCAGTGGCGCAGCCTTGGCATGGTGGATGAGTGCACCACCTCGGCTCCGGCATTGGCAAGCCGTCCGCACACAGTGGGTTCGTCCTCAGGGTGGAGCGGCCTGGGCACTTCTGGTGCTGTGGCTGTTGGCCCTGTGTGTTCCGAGTGCACTGCCATTTGCTGTGGGCCGCTGGCCCGGAGATGAATGGGCACAAGTGGTGTCATCACTGCCGCCAGCCCTGTTGCCCAATGGGGGCGCTCGGTGGATGCTGACCACCCACCAAGAGTCTGCTCTCATTGCCCTGACCTTGCTCTCGCCCATGGCGCTGATCCACCTTGCAGTCCGCGGCCAAGTCAACAAATGGGCCTTGGGACTGGGCATGTTGGCATCAGGAGTGTTAGTGCTCACTCTTGTTTCGGGCATGACCCATGGCATCCATCATGCAGGCACGTGGTTGAAAGGATCCACGCCGCTTGCCATGGGTGTGGCCGCCATACTGGGCGGATTGTTGTTGGCGTTACCCCAACGATGGGGTGTTCGAGCAGGCCTTGTCCTGCTGCTTGCACACGCCATCGGCGTCAACGTTTTTGTTCACAGTGGCTATTGGAGCATGGAGTGGCAGGCATTCCTTCAAGGTCCAGCGGCGCGGGTCAATGGCGTGTTGGCATGGGTCGCATTGTTGTGGCCATGGCTTGCGATGTTGATGGTCGCGGTGCGCGTCTGGAAAGAGCCTCACGCCTGAGTGGCGTGCCTAGGCTTCTACAATTCAAATCATGAGTACCAAACCGTATTATCAGAAACACATCTTTTTTTGTCTGAACGAGCGGGCCAATGGTGAGGCGTGTTGTGCTGACCATGCAGCCAAGGCGGGCTTCGAACGTTGCAAGTCAAAGGTCAAGTCGATGGGCTTGGCTGGTCAGGGGCAGGTTCGCGTTAACAAAGCGGGCTGTTTGGATCGTTGCGCAGGTGGCCCGGTGGCTGTGGTGTACCCCGAGGGTGTTTGGTATACCTTCGTCGATGAAAGCGACATTGATGAAATTGTCGAGCAACATTTGGCGAAGGGCCAAGTCGTTGAGCGCTTGCAATTGGACGATAGTGTGGGGCGCTAACTCGCCATGAACCCCAAAACTCAAAGGCTTCTGGTTGGGGGTGCCGTGGGTCACATCGAGGCCGCGGTTGACGAGCCAACGGCGGCCGCAGTCGGCACCGCCGTGATCGCACACCCTCACCCATTGTTTGGTGGCACCATGGACAACAAGGTTGTCCAAACGCTCGCGCGGGCGTTCGTGCAAGCCGGCTGGCGTGCGGTGCGATTCAACTTTCGCGGCGTTGGGCAATCTGGCGGTGGGCATGACGATGGCGTGGGTGAGCGCGATGACATGCAGGCGGTGATTGAGGCGTTGGCCGGCGCAGGACCCCTGGCGTTGGCAGGCTTTTCTTTTGGTGCCGCAGTGACCAGCTACGCGACTCAAAAGGCGTTTGTGGCTGACCGTGATCTGAAGGCGATTGTGCTGGTTGGGACCGCTGCGAGTCGGTTTCAGGTGGCGCCAGTCCCAGAGGCTTGGCAGTCGCGCACGCTGGTGATTCACGGTGAAGTCGATGAGACCGTGCCTCTTGCTTCGGTCTTGGATTGGGCGCGCCCGCAAAGCCTTCCTGTCACGGTGGTGCCGGGAGGCGAACATTTTTTTCATGGGCGGCTGCCACTGCTCAAGGGGCTGGTTGTTCGCCATTTGATGGTTGAAACCGAAACACAACAATTGTCTTAAGGAATGGATATGAAGCGTTGGCTGATGGCGGCTTTGGGTTCACTTTGCATCGGGTTGGCGAATGCTGCCAGCTGGCCTTCCCCGCCAGAAGTGGGTGCCAAAGCCTACTTGCTTTTCGATATGAAGGCCAATCAAGTGCTGGCTTCCCGGGACGCCGATCAACCGGTTGAGCCGGCATCGCTGACGAAGCTGATGACCGCCTATTTGGTGTTCGATGCGCTCAAAAACAAGCGAATTGCACTAGATCAAACCTTAACGATCTCTGTACGGGCGTGGAAGATGCAGGGCTCACGTATGTTTATTGAGCCCAATTGGCAAGTTCCGGTGGAAGACCTCATCAAGGGCATGATCGTCCAGTCAGGAAATGATGCGACAGTAGCCCTCGCCGAGGGAGTTGGAGGCACTGTTGAGCAGTTTGTGGAGTTGATGAACCAACAGGCAAAAGCCTTGGGGATGAATAACACGACCTACCGCAACCCAGAGGGAATGCCGGCTGAAGGCCACATGACTACTGCCCAAGACTTGGCAACCTTGGCTTCGCGGCTTTACAGTGACTTCCCCGAATACGTGGGCTATTACGCGATTCAGCGGTACCACTACCCCGGCACCCCAAAAGCCAACGACATGAATCGCAACTTGCTGCTGTATCGCGACCCAACGGTGGACGGCTTGAAAACGGGACATACCCAAGCCGCGGGGTATTGTTTGGTGGCAACGGCCAAGCGCTCGGTTCCCGGTGCGCCGGGCGAAGAGCGCCGTTTGCTGAGCGTCGTGCTTGGTGCCAGCAGTGCCTTGGCCCGGGCCGCCGAGAGTCAAAAGCTGCTCAACTGGGGCTATGCAGCGTTCCGTGTGGCCCGTGTTCCTAAGGACGGAGATGTGTTGGCGAAGCCCCAAGTTTGGTTTGGTGCAACGGATGTTGCTGAGCTTGGTGTCCAAGGCGGCATGTGGGTGGCAGCACCCCAAGCCGGCTCAGTTCCCTTGCGTACCCGCCTTGATCACCCAAAGCAACTGAAAGCCCCGCTCGAGGCTGGTGCCACAGTTGGCAAAGTAGAGGTCTTGTGGGGTGACAGCGATCGTGTGCTGGGCAGTGGTGACCTGCAAGTGATTCAGGCCGTCCCCGAAGCGGGGATCATGAAACGGCTCTGGCATCACCTGTTGCTGTCGTTGGATTGAGACGGAAATCCGTCCTAACCCCGCTTTTTGAGTTGTAAACCACAGCCAATCGACAAGAAGCAATCGGAAGTGATATGATCGCGGGCTTTTCGGAATTTTCCGAAGGGTTTTCTGTTTTCAAAC
>CAYZHE010000007.1:76774-90621 GCA_964478285.1 uncultured Burkholderiaceae bacterium | reverse complement strand
TGTCGTTGCTGATGATTTTGGCGTCGACCGCAATCAGCGCAGGCAATGCGCTCATTCGATACACCTTCGGTTGGGGATCCAACGCCCTGCTCGAAATCCAATGGTATTTGTTCGCTGCTGTGTTCATGTTGGGAGCCGGCTACGGTTTCTTGCGTGGCGTTCATGTCCGCATCGACTTCATCTCACACCGCTTTTCTCCTCGTGGTCGCAACTGGCTTGATGTGGCAGGCATTCTGATTTTTCTTTTGCCGTTCTGCGTCCTGATGATTGATTTGGGCTGGCCCTTGGCAGTCAACGCGTATGTCTCACAAGAAACGTCATTCAACCCCGGTGGCTTGCTTCGTTGGCCCATTTATGCCTTTATCCCTGTAGGGTTTGGGCTTTTGGCTTTGCAGGCGATTTCTGAGTTGATCAAACGTCTTTATTTTTTGTATGGCGATGGTCCCGATGTTTTGTCTCACGATGAACACGAAACGTCAGTCCAATAATTCGTTAGCGTTGCTGAGGAAAAGCCATGATTGAGTTCTTGCATCAAAATTTTGTGCCCGTGATGTTCGCGGGATTGCTGGTCTTCTTATTGACCGGTTTCCCTGTCGCCTTTTCGCTGGCCGCCACAGGCTTGGCGTTCGGTTTCCTCGGCATGGAAATCGGGCTATTTCCAGACTCACTGTTTCAGGCATTGCCACTGCGAATGCTGGGCATCATGTCGAATGAAACCTTGCTCGCTATCCCATTCTTCACCTTGATGGGCATCATCTTGGAGCGCAGCCGAATGGCTGAAGAGCTCTTGGAAACGGTGGCGCAAGTCTTTGGCCCTGTGCGCGGTGGCTTGGCAGTTGCAGTCATATTGGTCGGCGCCTTGCTTGCGGCGACGACGGGCGTGGTGGCGGCCGCCGTGATTTCGATGGGTTTGATTTCGCTCCCCATCATGCTGCGCTATGGTTACAACCGCTCGATTGCCACTGGCACCATCACTGCCTCGGGCACGCTGGCGCAGGCTTTGCCGCCATCCCTGGTGTTGATCGTCTTGGCTGACCAGCTAGGACGCTCAGTCGGAGACATGTATCAAGGTGCGCTTTATCCCGGTTTGATGCTGGTTGGCCTGTATCTGACTTTCATAGCAGTCATCGCGATTGTTAAGCCGAATTGGGTGCCCGCGCTGCCTCCGGAGGCTCGCATCTACACCGAAAAGGACGGGGGCAGTGGCCATTGGTCTCTATTGGCTCTATTCGCTGTGTGCGGGTTGGTTGGCTTTGGTTGGGCTCAAGTACACGAGAGCGTGATGAACCCTTGGATGAACCGTGTCACACCGGCACCGGGTGATGAAATCATCATCATGTCCACCACCGTGGCCTCGCTATTGGCGGTGGCTCTGGCTACTGCAAACCGCGCGTTGAAGCTCGGCTTGCTGTCTCGCCTGACGGAACAGGTCACTTTCGTGCTGATTCCGCCGCTGGTTTTGATCTTCTTGGTCCTGGGTACGATCTTTTTGGGCATCGCGACACCGACCGAGGGTGGTGCGATGGGCGCCCTGGGTGCCTTCATCATGTCGGTGGTTCGACGCCGCTTGACCAAAGGCATCATGGTGGAGGCGCTTGAGAACACGACTCGACTGTCAATCTTCGTGATGTTCATTCTCGTCGGCTCAACCGTGTTCAGCTTCACGTTCAATGCGGCGGATGGTCACATTTGGGTGGAGCACTTGTTTGCAAAACTGCCAGGTGGCCCATTGGGATTTTTGATCTTCGTGAACGTGTTGGTGTTTGTGTTGGGCATGTTCATTGACTTCTTTGAAATTGCATTCATCGTGATCCCCATGTTGGCGCCAGTTGCCGAGAAAATGGGTATTGACTTGGTTTGGTTTGGTGTCTTGTTGGCGATGAACATGCAGACCTCTTTCCTGACGCCACCGTTTGGTTTTGCCTTGTTTTATCTGAGAAGTGTCGCGGCTCGGAACGATTACACCGATAGCGTCACCAAAAAGGTCATCCCGGCTGTCACCACGGCGCAAATTTACAAAGGTTCTATTGCCTTTATCGTCTTGCAGGTGATTATGGTAGCGGTCATTTTGTTCAACCCCGGCTTGGTTTCGAGTGGCATCACTCAAGTCAAGAAATTGAGTGCTGAGAAGGTTGAAAACTTGCTGGAAGCGCCGATCACCGACTACGGTGCGCCCAAGACTGACAGCAACAACTGGTGATGCTCATGCAAGTGGAAGTCAAAGTACTGGATGAGCGCATTCGGGCACAGATGCCCGAGTACGCGACAGCGGGTAGTGCGGGCTTAGATTTGCGTGCGTGCCTGGATGCGCCAATCACCTTGAATCCGAACGAGTGGCAGTTGATCGGTACTGGCCTCGCCATGCACTTGGCCGACCCAGGTTACGCTGCTTTGATTCTGCCGCGCTCTGGGCTTGGGCACAAACATGGCATTGTCCTCGGTAATTTAGTTGGCTTGATCGACAGCGACTACCAAGGTGAACTCAAGGTATCCGCCTGGAACCGGAGTGGCACCCCCTACACCATTGAGCCCATGGAACGCATCGCACAACTGATGATTGTTCCTGTGGTTCAGGCGACGTTCGAATTGGTTGATGCATTTGAAGCGAGCGCCCGTGGCGCCGGCGGTTATGGCTCCACTGGCAGGGGCTGATGGCCTGCTTGACAGGCTAGCAAATGGTATGAAAAGCCCGCTTCAGCGGGCTTTTCTTCAGTGAAGGTGAGGTGGCTCTGTATCTCCAACCTGAGGCACTTGGAAAAAGCCAGTGCCGAGGGAGCCCCTTCCTATCTCTTCTATCGTGGCCTCACGCACGCCTTGAACTTTGAGCGTCAGTCGCAAGGCGATTCCGGCGAGTGGATGGTTACCATCGAGCACCACATGCTCTGGATAGACATCGGTGATGTGGTACAGCAGATGAGAAGGAGCAGCCTCATTGCAACCGTCGGGCAAGCCCTGAAACAGCATTCCCTCTTCAACGTTGTCAGGAAAATGGCGTCGCTCTTCAACGAAAATAAGTTTTTCGTTGAAATCGCCAAATGCATGTTCAGGTTCCAATTGAATGCTCTTGCTTTCGCCCTTTTGAAGGCCTTGAAGGGCTGACTCAATGGCTTGCAAAAGGTCTTTCCCGCCCACTAAAAATTCAACTGGGTCTTCACAGATGTCCAGCTCCTCGCCCAAGGTATCCTTGAGCTCCCAAGTGAGTGCGACGACGCATTGTTCATTGACTTTCATTCCGATATTGTCCCATGACACCACCTATTTTTGATGCCCACTTAAAAAGCGCCGATGCGCTGGATACACCGCATCCCTTTTTGGGGGGAATCAGCGCTGCCGAGTTTATGCGTGAATATTGGCAGCGCAAACCGCTACTCATTCGCCAGGCGGCTGATGCGAAGACCATGTTGCCCAGCAAGGCAGACTTGTTTTCGCTCGCAAAATCTGAGGATGTGGAGTCTCGCATGGTGCAACAGCACCCGACGCAAGGCTGGCAACTCAAGCGCGGGCCATTTCCTCGATTGCCGACACAGTCAAAATCTCCCTGGTCGCTGTTGGTTCAAGGAGTTAACTTGCATCAGGCGGGTGCTCAGGCGTTGATGGAGTCTTTTCGGTTCGTTCCAGATGCGCGTTTGGACGACATCATGATTTCTTGGGCCAGTGAGGGGGGCGGGGTAGGCCCTCACCAAGACCGATACGATGTGTTTTTGCTGCAAATTGATGGTCGGCGGCGCTGGAAAATCGCTCCACCCCAAAACTTCGAAATGGTTGAGGGATTGCCGCTCAAAATCATTGCTGACTTTCAGGCAACGCAAGAGTGGGTTTTGGAGCCCGGCGATATGCTGTATCTGCCGCCCTTGTGGGGTCACGATGGAGTCGCAGAGGGCGGTGAATGCATGACTTGCTCAATTGGTTTCACGGTGCCCGAGGCGGGCGACTTGGCGCGCGAGCTGGTACTAAGAATGGCTGAACACTGGGAAGACGAGCCACTTTACCAGGACCCGGATCAACCGGCGACTTCAACTCCAGCACACATTCCCACTGCCTTGCAAATGTTTGCCAAAGCAAGTGTCGAGCGCATGATGGAGGAGCCCTTGTCACTTGCGTGTGCACTGGGCGAGTGGCTCAGTGAACCCAAGCCTCACGTCTGGTTTGAGGCGCATGGTGAGGACTGGCGCAACAGAGATGTATTTTTAAATGCCAAAACAAAGATGTTGTATGACGCGCACCATATTTTCATCAACGGTGAGGGCTTTTTAGCCAAGGGGCATGACGCAGCGATGTTGCGGCAACTGGCTGACCATCGCTGCCTTGCCCATGCGCTGTGGAAATCGATGACGCCAGACGCGCAGGCAGTCATGGCGCAATGGCACGAGTTAGGCTGGCTTCATCAGGCAGATTGACTCACGACATTCACGTCGATCCAGTCCGTCCCGGTGTCTGGCTTGGCGACGATTAAGGCGGTGTCATGGTCGGCAGGCAAGGCCTGTCGCAGAGCGTTCAGTGCCAACTCCGGCGTGTTGTTCGCTTCGCTCAAATGCGCAGCGATCAATTGGCGTAGCGAGCGGTGCCAAATCCGCTCTAGCGCTTCGCTGGCTTGGGCGTTGGTCAAATGTCCCCAGTCCCCGCCGACCCGCTTTTTGAGCGAAGGCGGGTATCGGCCTGTGCGCAACTTGTCCGGATCGTGATTGCATTCGAGGATCAGAGCATTGACGCCTGCAATGGATTCAATCACGTGTGGGGTGACATGACCCAAGTCGGTCAGGATCCCAACATGTGCGCCAGCATCCACAATCCGCACCTGCAAGGGCTCACGGGCGTCGTGAGGTACGGTGAACGGTCGCAACTCAAGGCCGTGGAATCCGTAGCTTTCGCCGTCGCGGACAAATTGGAGCCCACCGCCGAATTGTGGATCTTTCAATGCATGCCATGTACCTCGGCTCAGCAAAACTGGGCAGTCGTATTTGCGAGACCACGTTTCAGCGCAGCCGGCATGGTCACCGTGTTCGTGCGTGACAAAGATACCGCGGATGTCTTGTGGCAGTCTGCCTGCCGCCTCAACCCTGCGCTCGAGCTCCCGGATGCCCATGCCGCAATCGACCATCAGACATTGGTCCGGCCGTCCATCGGCGTGAACCAACGTGGCGTTGCCTCCACTGCCACTTCCCAAACTTTTCAGACGCATGGCACGCTCAGGTAGGCGAGAGGGGTACCCCCCTCGCCGTTTGGTGAGAGCACGAAATCGACACGGCAAAAAAGCGCAAAGCGAATGCGCTTTCTTTTACCGAAGGTCTTGCGTCAGCAACTGAAGCGCTTCTTGGGCGGCAACCTGGTCTTGGCTTTGAATGCGAAGCGTTGCACTTTTGGCACCATCGGCTGTGATCGCGATAGACATGTCGATCGGTTGTTTGGCCGCTGCGCTCTTAAAACTAAACAATTTGGCAAAAAATCCTGCCTGCTCCACATTCGGATTTTCCTCGCGCACATACCGAACTTGATAAGTGCTCTTCGCGCTGTCGCGGTTCACGACGGTGAATCCGGTCCTGTCGAGTGCCAGACCGACACGGCGCCAAGCGCGATCAACGGGATCGTTGATTCGCAAGCCACCGTCCACAGCAGTGGCATAGTTGATCCGCTTTTCTGAGCCGGCGACTGCAGCCTTGGCTGCTGCTTCAGGCGCACCAAGCTTCAGCATGACCCGGCGTAGAAATTCGCTCTCTAGTGCAGGGTCACTGGGCCGTGGCTGCCAAGTGGTTGATTTGTTTTCGTTGGAACTGTAGACCTCAATCATGCCGCGGTGGCTGATGTAAATCTCAGTCTCGCCTTTTGAATTGCGTTCAACGCGTGTGCGGAATTTGTCTAGTTCGCCCGTCGAATAGAGGCTCTCAACCAATCGACCTAATGCGCTGCGGACGAAATCCATGGGCAATTTGGCGCGGTTTTCGGCCCAGTCTGTTTCCATCACACCAATGGTGGGTTGGTTGACGCTAAGGGCAAAGCCGCTGTCCTCCCAGAACGTTTGGAGGTCGGTCCAAACACTCTCGGGTGAGCGATCTGTGACCAACCAACGCAAGGCGCCATCACTTTCGATCCGCACGTCCTTGAGAGCGTTGATGGCGGTCTTCGTTGCAGAAGCTGGCGCAGTTGTTGATGCTGACTTCGTGCCGTAATCCAAGGCGCTTGCCGAGCCAGATTTCGGCACTTGATAGCGGCTATCAGAACTCAGTCGGGTCAAATCGGGTGGCACATCTAGAGACGAGATGGGGCGCGCAGATTTGTAATCAATCTTTTCTCCCTGAATGACTGAGCAGGCGGTGAGGGCGGTGCACACTGTGCCAACAATAACCAGGCGTGAAAATGAAGGTTGCATGAATGACATTCTGAAAAATTATTTGATCAAGCCACAAGCACGCAGGCTGGCTTCAAGCTTGGCGTGGTGGGTGTCCGAGAAGGGTGTTAGCGGTAGGCGCAAATGGCCTTGACACAAGCCCATTCTCGCTGCTGCCCATTTGACAGGGATGGGGTTGGCTTCAATGAATAAATCTCGGTGCAGAGGAAGCAAATGCTGTTGTTTCGCTGCTGCCGTTTTGCTGTCACCTGCCAAGGCGGCCGCACAAAGCTCAGCCATGGCCCTGGGTGCGATGTTGGCGGTCACGCTGATGTTGCCGTGCCCACCAAGCAACATCAGACCAACGGCGGTGGGGTCATCCCCAGAGTAAATCGCAAATCCCTCGGGTGCTTCCTTGATCAGCCACTGCGCCCTCACCAGGTCGCCGGTGGCCTCTTTGATGCCGACGATACCTGGAACTTGAGCCAATCGCAGCACTGTGTCATGGTGCATGTCTGCCACGGTTCGCCCCGGCACGTTGTATAGAACGATGGGGAGGTCTTCCGCTTCGGCGATGGCCTTGAAGTGTTGGAATTGGCCTTCTTGGGTGGGTTTGTTGTAGTAGGGTACGACCTGCAGCTGGCAGTCTGCGCCCACCGATTTGGCGGCTTTGGCTAGTGCAATCGCCTCTGTGGTTGAGTTGGCACCACATCCGGCCATCACAGGGACTCGGCCCGCTGCTTGCTCGACACACACCCGGATGATCTCAATGTGCTCTTCCACATTGACGGTAGGAGATTCACCAGTTGTACCAACCGCTCCGATGCACGCTGTACCTTCGGCAATGTGCCAATCCACAAGTTTTCGCAAGCTGTCGTAATCGACCCGTCCGTCTTCAAGCATGGGGGTTATCAAAGCGACGATGCTGCCTGTAATCATTTGAAATCCGTGGAAATTGAGTTAAACGAAAGTCGGTCGCCCATTCTACCCATGCGCAGTGCCAATACAGGCGGAATCAGTCCGATAAGGCGTATCGAGGAATCGAATCCAAGTGGGAATTCTCTGGGCGTACTGCAGCGATTCGCTGCACAAAACGCGGCCCTTGGGGATCAAAGCCGTCTTCAAACGCCACAACATGGCAGTCGGAGCACAGATTGATCAGCTCCAAGCGTTGCAACAGAAATTCCCCTCGGCTAGGGCGACCGATCGTGGCATGGTCGATCGAAAACGTCTCGTAAATGAGCACACCGCCATCTGCCAAGAGGGCCATCAGGTTCGGCCATTTGGGCCGCCACAGGTAGTTGGTGACCACCACCGCATCAAATGCCCGTCCCTCTAATGGCCAGCCATCCCCTTCTAGATCCATGGGTTCTGCCTGCAAATTGGGCAGAGCGAGCCTTTGGAGACTAACAATTGCCTCAGGATCTCTATCGACCGCAGTCACCGAGAACCCTTGCTTGGCCAGCCAAACCGCATGGCGACCGCTGCCACACGCCAAGTCGAGCACCCGCCCGTGATGCCGGATCAGTGACGACCAGCGCTGCACCCAGGCCGAGGGCGCCAAAGCGGGCACATTCAAAAGCAACTCCACAACTGATCCGCCACGCCCACCAAGAAGTGGGGGTCACGGTATTGGATGAACACCACAGCCAGCACGGCCAGTGCCAGCACCCAGGTCGCCCATCTTTTGATCGCGTTGGAGTAGCTCGAGGGGGCAGTGATCGGTTTCATGACAAATCCTAGACGGCCACTTGCGGGCTCCGTTGGATGGCGGCTTCCCGGACGGGCATATTGGCCAACGCTGCAAATACGCCCAGCGCGATGGAGATGTACCAGACGATATCGTACGCACCCGTCGCGTCGTAAAGGACTCCCCCTAGCCAAACGCCCATGAAACTACCCACTTGGTGGCTAAAGAACACGAAACCGCCCAGCATCGACATGTGACGCACGCCAAAAATTTGGGCTATCGTTGCGTTGGTCGGTGGCACTGTTGACAACCACAGGACACCCATCACAGCCGAGAACAGATAAACCGACATGGCGCTCAGCGGGAACAGCAAAAAGAGGCTGATGGCGACAGAACGACCCAGATAGATGGCCGACAAAATATAACGCTTGGGCATACGCTGGCCCAGCGACCCGGCGGCATAGGTGCCGACGACGTTGAACAGTCCAATCAAGGCGAGTGCCGTGCTCGCGACTTCCGGTCCCAGGCCATTGTCTTTGAGATAGCTGGGCATGTGCACGCCGATAAACACGACCTGAAAGCCGCAGACAAAATACCCGGCCATCAGCCATTGAAAACTGCGGTATTGAAAGGCTTCGCGCAATGCTTGGCGGATGGTTTGATCCGATTGACCGCCCCTGCGCTCCGCAAGCCCTGGTTCCCGCAGGCCAAAAGACAGCGGGCCAATCACCAGCACCACTGCCGCCAAAACGATGAGAGCATTTTGCCAACCCAGTTGGAGAATCAATTGCCCCTCTACTGGGACCATCAAAAACTGGCCAAATGATCCCGCCGCTGCGGTCACTCCCATAGCCCAAGAGCGTTTGTTTTCTGGAACATTGCGACCAATCACGCCGTAGATCACCGCATAGGTCGTCCCGGCTTGCGCAGCACCCACGAGCACGCCCGCTGTCATGGCAAAAGCAAACGGCGTGGAGGACACCGCCATGCCGTAGAGGCCCACGGCGTAACACACTGCGCCGATAAGGATGACTTTGAATGCACCGAATCGGTCCGCCACCATTCCAGCAAAGATGCCGAAGAAGCCCCACGAGATATTTTGTACCGCCAAGGCCACCGAGAATTCTTGCCGACCCCAGCCGTTGGTTTGGGTGATCGGTTGCAACCACAATCCGAATCCATGGCGGGTACCCATCGCAAGAGTGACGATGGTGGCACCCAGGATCAGGACCTGCAGCAAGGACAGAGGTTTGTATTGAGGAGCAGTCATAACCTGAACTTTAGCGTCTTTTGTTGGTTTTCGCGGTCACCCGTATGCCAGCTCGGGCGATGGATATCATCTGGGTGCTGTCTGAATTTGTATATAAACCCAGTACTGTACAAAATAACAGTTTTTTTAAAATCACACCGCTACAATTCGTGACCATGGTTACTTCAGCAAGCAATACACCCGCAGCCTACGGCGAGAGCGCCATTCGCGTCCTCAAAGGGCTGGAACCAGTCAAGCAGCGGCCGGGCATGTACACCCGAACCGACAACCCCATGCACATTTTGCAAGAGGTGTTGGATAACGCTTCAGATGAGGCCCTGGCGGGCTTTGGCAAGCGCATCAAGGTCATTCATCACGTGGATGGTTCCTACACAGTCGAAGACGATGGCCGAGGGATCCCTTTTGGAATGCATCCCGAGGAGGGAGCGCCTGTGGTTGAGCTCGTTTTCACGCGCTTGCACGCTGGCGGTAAATTCGACAAAGGATCGGGCGGTGCCTACAGTTTTTCCGGTGGCTTGCACGGTGTAGGCGTCAGCGTGACCAATGCGCTGTCCACTCGCTTAGAGGTCGTGGTCCACCGCGAGGGGCAACGGGCGTCGTTGGTATTTTCCGGTGGCGACGTGATCGAGCCATTGCAGATTCGTCCCCTCGAGGCGGGGGAGCGCCGCACGGGCTCCAGTGTGCGGGTTTGGCCAGATGCCAAGTACTTTGAGGCTACCCAGATTCCGCAGGGTGAATGGGTTCATTTGTTGCGCAGCAAGGCCGTGCTGATGCCAGGCGTCACGGTGTCCTTGGTGATCGAAAAAACCAAGGAAACCCAGAGCTGGCAATACAAAGGCGGCTTGACCGATTATTTGCAGCAAGGGCTAGCCGCCGATCCAGTGATTCCGTTGTTCGAGGGTGAAGGCTTTGCCGATCGCCACCATGAAACGTTTGCCGAGGGTGAGGGTGCAAGCTGGGCAGTGGCATTCACCGAGGAAGGCGGGGTGCTGCGCGAAAGCTATGTTAATTTGATCCCAACATCATCGGGCGGCACGCACGACAGCGGTTTGCGCGATGGTTTGTTTCAGGCGGTCAAGAGTTTCATTGACTTTCATAGCTTGCTGCCCAAAGGCGTCAAATTGCTGCCTGAAGACGTGTTTGCTCGGGCCAGCTACGTGCTGTCAGCCAAGGTGCTTGATCCTCAATTTCAGGGACAGATCAAGGAGCGCTTGAACTCCCGTGATGCGGTGCGTTTGGTATCCAGTTTCGTGCGACCAGCGCTCGAACTCTGGCTCAACCAGCATGTTGACTACGGCAAAAAATTGGCCGAATTGACGATCAAGGCGGCGCAGTCGCGTCAAAAGGCCGGACAAAAAATTGAAAAGCGCAAGAGCTCTGGCGTGGCGGTGTTACCCGGCAAGCTCACAGACTGCGAGTCCCGTGACATCAGCCACAACGAGGTGTTCTTGGTCGAGGGTGACTCGGCTGGCGGCAGCGCAAAAATGGGGCGCGACAAGGAATGTCAAGCCATTTTGCCTTTGCGTGGGAAGGTCCTGAACACCTGGGAGGTCGAGCGCGACCGCTTGTTTGCCAACAATGAAATCCACGATATCTCCGTTGCCATTGGCGTCGATCCCCACGGTCCCAACGACACCCCAGATTTGAGCGGGCTGAGGTACGGAAAGATTTGCATTTTGTCCGACGCGGATGTCGACGGCTCGCACATCCAAGTCTTGCTCCTGACTTTGTTTTTCAGACACTTCCCAAAACTGATCGATGCAGGACATGTTTATGTTGCACGGCCACCTTTGTTTCGCGTTGATGCGCCTGCGAGGGGCAAAAAGCCTGCGACCAAGATATACGCACTGGACGAAGGTGAACTAACCGCCATTTTGGATAAATTGCGCAAAGACGGAGTGCGCGAAAACGCGTGGAGCATCAGCCGCTTCAAAGGCCTAGGAGAGATGAGTGCTGAGCAGTTGTGGGAGACGACACTCAACCCCGATACGCGCCGTTTGCTGCCGGTGCACCTGGGTGTGATGGACTTTGAACAAACCGAGCTTGAGATCACCAAATTGATGGGTAAGGGCGAAGCCGCTGCGCGCCGCGAATTGATGGAGTTGCACGGCGACTCCATTGAGATTGATGTCTGAGGAATCCCATGACTGACCACACTACGATCGAACTCAACCATGGGGAAACCGACGACGGTTTGAACCTCGCGACCTATGCCCAGCGTGCGTACCTCGAGTACGCACTTTCCGTGGTCAAGGGGCGCGCGCTCCCCGATGTGTGCGATGGACAAAAACCCGTGCAGCGACGCATCCTGTACGCCATGGATCGCATGGGCCTGGGCTTCAATGGCAACACGGCTGCCAAGCCTGTCAAGAGCGCCCGTGTGGTGGGAGACGTGTTGGGTCGCTTTCACCCGCACGGGGACCAAGCTGCCTATGACGCGTTGGTGCGCATGGCACAAGACTTCTCGCAACGCTATCCGTTGATCGATGGCCAAGGCAACTTCGGCTCTCGGGATGGGGACGGCGCTGCAGCGATGCGATACACCGAAGCCCGGTTGGCCAAAATCACTGGCTTGCTGCTGGATGAGATCGATATGGGCACCGTTGATTTTGTGCCCAATTACGACGGCTCAACAGAAGAGCCTCACCAGTTGCCCGCGCGCCTGCCGTTCACTTTGTTGAATGGTGCAAGTGGTATCGCCGTCGGCCTCGCCACGGAGATCCCAAGCCATAACTTGCGCGAAGTCGCGGATGCCTGCGTTGCGTTGATTAAAAAGCCAAACCTCAGCGACGATGAAATGTTGGCGCTGATCCCTGGACCTGACTTTCCGGGTGGTGGACAAATTATTTCTCCGCCCAGCGCGATTGCAGAGGCTTATCGAACGGGGCGCGGGTCGATCAAGGTGCGTGCACGTTGGTCGATCGAAGACCTTGCGCGTGGCCAGTGGCAGTTGGTGGTTCATGAGTTGCCGCCAGGTGTGAGTTCGCAGCGGGTCCTGGAGGAGATCGAAGAGATCACCAATCCCAAAATCAAGGCAGGCAAGAAGTCCTTGACCCAAGACCAACAGCTGTTGAAGGCCAGCATGTTGGCTGTCTTGGATGTCGTGCGCGATGAGTCCAGCAAAGACGCCAGCGTGCGCCTGGTGTTTGAGCCCAAGACCAGCCGCATCGAACAGCAAGAGTTGATCACCGCCTTGCTAGCGCATACCAGCTTGGAGACATCGTCTTCCATCAACTTAACGATGGTGGGCATTGATGGCAAGCCGACTCAGAAGTCTATGCGCCAAATGGTGATGGAGTGGATCGAATTCCGCCAACAAACCATCACGCGACGCAGTCAGCACCGGTTAAACAAGGTATTGGATCGAATCCATATCTTGGAGGGGCGTCAGCTGGTACTCCTCAACATTGACGAGGTGATTCACATCATCCGCCAAAGCGACGAGCCTAAGCCGGCGTTGATGGAGCGCTTTCAACTGAGCGAGCGTCAAGCAGAGGATATTCTCGAAATCCGGTTGCGTCAGTTGGCGCGGTTGGAAGCCATCAAAATTGAGCAGGAATTGGCTGATTTGCAGCAAGAGCAGGGCAAGCTTGAGGAAATTCTCGCCAGCCCTGCAGCCTTGCGAAAGCTGATGGTCAAAGAGATCGAGGCCGATGCCAAGGTCTTTGCGGACGAGCGTCGCACCTTGATACAAGAGGAAAAGAAGGCCATCGCCGAAGTCAAGATCGTCGATGAACCCGTCACAGTTGTTGTCTCATCCAAAGGCTGGGTTCGGGCTCGCACAGGGCACGGTCACGATGCCAGCGCGTTCGCATTCAAATCGGGAGACGAGTTGTACGGTACTTTTGAGTGCCGCACCGTCGACACCTTGCTGGTGTTTGGCAGTAACGGGCGGGTGTACTCCGTGCCAGTCGCTGCGCTGCCTGGCGGGCGCGGCGATGGTCAGCCCGTGACCACATTGATCGAGCTCGAAAGCGGCACACAATTGGCCCACTACTTTGCGGGACCCGCTCAGGCGACCTTGTTGTTGTCCGGTTCCGGGGGATACGGATTCTTAGCAAGAGTGGAGCATATGGTCTCGCGACAAAAGGCGGGTAAATCATTCATCACACTGAGCGGCACCGAATCCGTGTGTGCGCCGTCTCACGTCAGTGGCTCCAGTGCGACGGTTCCTGCCGAAAGCTCACCCATGGCAGACGCAACTCACGTGGCTTGTGCCTCAGTGGGAGGGCGGATTTTGACGTTTGAAATCACGGAGCTCAAACTCATGGAAAAGGGTGGTCGAGGCCTGACCTTGATTGATTTGGAAGCCAAAGATGCGCTCGCAGGTGCCGCCGCCTACACGCGAAGTGTTCGCTTAGAAGGCCTCGGTCGCGGTGGCAAATCGAAAGCAGAAACGCTTGAAATTCGAAGCCTCAACAACGCGAGGGCCGCTCGAGCGCGCAAGGGCAAGGCTGCAGATTTGGGATTCAAACCTCAACGCATAACGCGCGTCGAGTGAGCTTGGCCCTTGCATAGGGAGGTGCAAACCCACCGTTGGCGATGCGCTGCGAAGCCTCAGAATG
>CAYZHE010000007.1:0-76674 GCA_964478285.1 uncultured Burkholderiaceae bacterium | reverse complement strand
TTGCATAGGGAGGTGCAAACCCACCGTTGGCGATGCGCTGCGAAGCCTCAGAATGCATTGGCTTGCGCGGTCGCGTTGGGCTGTGGACTTTGCAGTCCTCAGCGATTCAAGGCAGCCAGGCGCTCGATGGTGCGCGTGTAAATGTCTGTGAGGGGCTCCAGATCGCCGATGGCAACGCACTCATCAATTTGGTGAATGGTCGCGTTGCATGGTCCCAGTTCAATGACTTGGGGGCAGATGGTGGCGATGAAGCGACCGTCGCTGGTGCCGCCTGTTGTGGACAGCTCGGTCGTGATCCCCGTCGTCTCCAGAATGGCCGCTTGGACTTCGTCCAGCAAAGCCCCTGGCGCACATCGGAATGGATGGCCACTGATGGACCATTGAAGATCGTATTCCAGCCCGTGTTTGTCCAGGATGCCATGCACTCTGGACTGCAGTGACTCCACCGTCGATTCAGTGCAAAAGCGGAAGTTGAAATCGATCACCACATCGCCTGGGATCACATTGCTGGCACCGGTTCCACCATGAATATTGCTGACCTGCCAGCTTGTGGGAGGGAAGTCTGCATTGCCGTGATCCCAGACTTCAGTCGTCAGCTCAGCCAACGCGGGTGCCACTTGGTGAATCGGATTGCGGGCCAACTGTGGGTAAGCAATGTGTCCTTGCACACCCTTGATTTTGAGCTTTCCACTCATCGAGCCTCGGCGTCCGTTTTTGACCATGTCCCCGACCCGTTGGACAGAGGTCGGCTCTCCCACGATGCAATAGTCCAGTCGCTCACCGCGCGCGCGCAAGGCTTCGACCACCACAGTCGTGCCATGGATCGCAGGGCCTTCTTCATCACTGGTTAGCAAAAACGCCAGCGATAGAGCGGCCGAAGGGTTCGCCGCGACAAATCGCTCACATGCCACGACCATGGCGGCCAAAGAGGTTTTCATATCGGCAGCGCCTCTGCCATAGAGCTTGTTGTCTCGGTGGGTCGGCGTGAACGGGTCACTGGTCCACGCATCCAGGGGTCCGGTCGGGACCACATCCGTGTGCCCGGCAAATACAAGCGTGGGCGCGTGTTCGCCAGCTTGGCGCTTGGCCCAAAGGTTTTGCACCCGCGCGGAGCCTTCACCACTCGGCATCATCTCGATCGCAAAGCCAATGGTTTGCAGGCGGCTGGCAATCAGAGCGAGGCAGCCCGCATCGTCTGGTGTGACAGATGGGTTGGCAATCAAGGCTTCGGTCAAACGCAGGGTATCAGACATGTTTTGGGGGTGTTGTGAGAATCAGGTTGTTCGTGGTCCATTTGCGGTACCGGCATGAGGGGCCTTCAGTCACATTCTAGAGCGCCTAAGCATCTCTCCTGCTCGGCACCTGCCCATCCGCGGCGAGTCTGTCTGGCATCGGCTGCACCCAAACAGTGGTTTTAGTGGAACACAAAAAAAAGCCACCCGAAGGTGGCTTTGGAGGAGTTGCTCAAAATCAGGTACGCAACAGCTCGTTGATGCTGGTTTTGCTGCGGGTCTGTGCATCAACCTTTTTCACGATGACTGCGCAATACAAACTGCAGCTGCCATCGGAACTCGGCAAATTGCCCGATACCACGACGGATCCAGCAGGAATGCGACCGTAGGACACTTCGCCTGTGGCGCGGTCAAAAATTTTGGTCGATTGACCGATGTAGACGCCCATCGAGATCACCGAGTTCTCCTCGACGATCACGCCTTCGACTACTTCGGAGCGAGCGCCGATGAAACAGTTGTCTTCAATGATTGTGGGGTTGGCTTGCAAGGGCTCGAGTACGCCACCGATCCCGACACCACCGGAGAGGTGAACGTTTTTACCGATCTGTGCGCATGAACCCACGGTCGCCCAAGTATCGACCATCGTGCCTTCGTCAACGTAAGCGCCGATGTTGACATAGGACGGCATCAGTACAGCGCCTTTGCCGATGAAGCTGCCATGGCGTGCAACGGCTGGGGGGACCACACGCACGCCCGTTTCTCGCATTTGGGCATCTGTCAGCTTGCTGAACTTGGTTGACACCTTGTCAAAAAATGCCAACTCACCTGCGTGCATGAGCGCATTGTCGTTCAGGCGAAAAGACAGCAACACCGCCTTCTTGAGCCACTGGTGGACAGTCCACTTGCCCACGCCTTCGCGGCTAGCGACGCGCAGACGACCGGTATTCAGTTCGTTCAAAGCATGTTCGACCGCGTCGACGACCTCTTTGGGCGCAGAGCTGGGAGACAGGTTGGCGCGGTCTTCCCACGCGTTATCGATGATGGTTTGCAGTTGTTGTGTCATGAAGTTCAATAGATGGTGCCTGAGCAGATCTCAAGCGGTTTGACAAAAAGAAAGAATGCGTTGGGCTGCTTCTACACACTCGGCGGTTTCCGCTACCAGCGCCATGCGCACGCGGCCGGCCCCAGGGTTGTGGCCATTGACCTCGCGTGCGAGATAGCTACCCGGCAACACAGTGACATTGTATTGAGCATAAAGTTCCTGAGCGAATGCAGTGTCATCCCCCGCAAATCTTTCGGGCACGCCAGCCCACAAATAAAAGCCCGCATCGGGCAAGCGCACATCCATGACTGATGACAACAGAGGCGTGACAGCCGCAAATTTCTGGCGGTACTGCTCCCGGTTCTCGATGACGTGCAATTCATCCGCCCATGCTGCGGCACTCGCGGCTTGGACCGCGACGCTCAAAGCGGCGCCATGGTAGGTCCGGTAGAGCAAGAACTGCTTGAGCACCTCGGCGTCGCCCGCCACAAATCCGCTGCGCAAGCCAGGCGCGTTGCTGCGCTTTGAGAGGCTGGTCAAAAATATTAAACGCTTGAAATCCGTGCGTCCGAGCTCTTTGGCCACTTGCAAGGCACCAAGTGGCGGTTCGTCACCGAAATAGATTTCGCTGTAACACTCGTCAGCGGCGATCACAAAACCGTACTGATCGCTCCACTCAAACAGCTGCGCCCATTCACTGCGAGTCATCACCGAGCCGGTGGGGTTGCCAGGAGAACAGACATAGACCAACTGCACCTGCGCCCACTGTTCTGGGGTAACTGCAGACCAGTCGAGGCCAAAATTTTTGGCCGGAACGCTTGGCACGTACAGGGGGTCGGCACCTGCCAGCAACGCCGCGCCTTCATATATTTGATAAAACGGATTGGGGCTCATGACTTTAGCTCCCGGGCGTGTGGCGTCCACGACCGTTTGAGCCAAAGCGAACAGGGCCTCTCTGGTGCCGCTGACCGGCAAAATTTGCGTCGCGGGGTCCAGCTTGGCGCCGTAGCGGCGTTGGGCCCAGTCGGCACAAGCCTGCTTAAAAGCCGGGGTGCCTGCGGTGGCCGGGTAAGCAGCCAAACCACTCAAGTTGGCGCTCAGTGTGTCCGTGATGACGCCAGGCGTCGGGTGCTTGGGTTCGCCGATGCCCAGCGAAATCGGTCTGAAACTGGGGTTTGGCGTGACCGAAGAGAACAATCCTCTGAGGCGTTCAAACGGGTAGGGCTGTAGCTTGGATAGCAAAGGGTTCATGGCTGCGCATTATCCCGAATTCTGCGCAGAGCCCAGCGGGCGACGGATCAGGATGTTGCCAATTGGCGCTGGCTTACCAAGCTCATCAGATCGTTGAAGCGTTGTCCTTGAATCAACACGTGCTGCCGAGCAAAGTTGGCAGCCCGATCTGCCTGTCCTGCTCGGATCGATTCAACGAGATCCCGGTGCTCTTGTACCGATTGACCGATGCGGTCGCGAACTTGAAGTTGCAGCCGTCGATAGGGTTTCAGCCGGTTTTTGAGTGCGATGGTTTGTTGAATCAGATACTCATTGCCACTGGCCTTGTAGATCAGCTGGTGAAAGGATTCGTTCGCATGGTAATAATTGTTGGCATTGCCTTGTTCCGCTTCGATCTCGCACTGTTTGACGGCCAGCGCCATGTCAGTGTGGATCGCCTCATCGGCTCGACGCGCCGCCAAGCGAGCACACATGGCCTCCAATTCAGCCATGACCTCAAACATTTCGATCAAGCGCGAGACGCTGAGTGTGGACACATAGGTCCCTCGCTTGGGCAAGACCTCAACCAAACCGCTTGCCTCCAACTGCTGCAAGGCTTCGCGAACGGGCGTCCTCGATACATCGAACTGGGCGGCGATTTCATCTACGTACAACTGAATGCCGGGACGCAATCGGCCCTCAACGATATCGTCCTCTAAACGCTCTCGTACCCGCTGCACGAGCGAGGGGGACTTTTCCTGGACGCTGGGTACTTTTGCCATTGGGGGTGCAATCTATCAGGGAGCTGGCCTCGCGTGGGGTAAACCACTAGCGGGGATGGCGCGTGAAACATATAACATTCATTCCGTTTTATACAACACAACTCTAGGAGACCGCAATGAAACCCGTATTGAAGACCGTGGCTGCGCTGATGCTTGGTGCTGGCGTGTTTGTGTCGGCTCATGCCGACATCGTTTTGAAGGCGTCCCACCAGTTCCCGGGTGGCAAAGGTGACGTGCGCGACGAGATGGTGCAGATGATTGCACGCGAAGTCGCTGCGGCTAACGTGGGGCTCGAGATCAAGGTGTTCCCAGGCTCAAGCTTGGTGAAGGCCAAAGAGCAATGGAAGGCCATGCTCAGTGGGCAAATCGACATGACGTCCTTGCCACTGGACTATGCCTCTGGCTTCCACCCTGAATTCGGTGCGACTTTGATGCCAGGCTTGGTCAAGAGCCACGCTCATGCCAAGCGCATCAATGCGTCTCCATTCATGGATGACATCCGCGCCACCATCCGCAAGGGTGGCGTTGAAGTGTTGGCAGATGCTTGGTTGGCGGGGGCATTTGGCGGCAAAGACAAGTGCATTTTGGAGCCCAAAGATGCCGACGGCTTGAAGATTCGTTCTGCTGGTGCAACCTTCGCTGAAATGTGGGCTGGTGCTGGTGCCTCCATCGTGTCGATCCCTTCTAACGAGGTGTACAACGCCCTGCAACAAGGCGTCGCACAAGGTACGGACACGTCGGCAGGCTCTTTTGTCTCTTTCCGTTTGTACGAACAGTTGAAGTGTTTGACGGCTCCTGGCGATCAAGGCCTGTGGTTCATGTATGAGCCTGTCTTGATTTCACAAAAGGCCATGGCGAAGCTCAACGACGCGCAGAAAAAGGCGCTGATGGCCGCCTCCAAAAAGGCGGAAGACTACTTTGCTGAGCAGTCACAAAAATTGGACGAAAAAATGGTTGATGCCTACACCAAGGCAGGCGTGAAGGTGGTGAGCATGACGGAGGCCCAAGCCAACATGTGGCGTGCCGTGGCTGCTAAAACCTCTTACAAGACCTTCGGCGAGAAAGTTCCTGGTGGCCAGGCGCTGATCGACAAAGCCTTGGCAGTTAAGTAAGTCAAGGAGCGCAGCATTGACTGTCTTCGCCAAATGGATTGAGCGCGCCTCGCGCATCACGGGCTATTTTTCAGCAGCATTGATGCTGATCTCTGTGTTCGTGGTGTGCCACATGGTGTTTGTTCGGGCGGTTCTGGGTGAGTCATCGATCTGGCAAACAGAGTTTGTGACTTTTGCCTTGATTTCGGCAACTTTTTTGGGAGCCCCCTATATTTTGCTCACCCGAGGTCATGTCAATGTGGATTTGCTGCCATTGATGTTGCCCCACCGCTGGCGCTTGCCGCTGGCTGTGGTGGCAACTGTGCTGGGCTTGTCCTTTTGTGTGCTGTTCTTTTACAGCTCAATCCACTGGTGGTGGGAGTCTTGGCATTTGGGATTGACGACGCCCTCGATATGGCGGGCTCGACTCTGGATTCCGTACTTG
Source organism: uncultured Burkholderiaceae bacterium (assembly GCA_964478285.1). Taxonomy (GTDB): domain Bacteria; phylum Pseudomonadota; class Gammaproteobacteria; order Burkholderiales; family Burkholderiaceae_C; genus RS62. Next base: position 70,873 of record CAYZHE010000007.1, on the reverse strand, counting down.
AGCGTGCCCGTCGGCATGGGCCTGCTTTGTTTGCAATACGGCGTTGATTTGTGGGCGTTGCTGACTCACCGCAGCAGTCCGTTTGGGATGACGCCTGAGACGCATCTGACGCCCTCCGAGGAGGGCGCATGATGTCTCCAGAAATCACGGGGTTTTTGATATTCGGGCTCGCGCTGGTGTTGCTAGCGACTGGGATGCCGATCGCGTTCGCGTTGGGCGGAACTGCGTTGACGTTCATGTTCATCAGCGACGGCTGGAACGCATTGGGTTTCCTACCTGAGACGGTGTTCTCAGGCTTGGATGATTTCACACTTGCATCGATCCCGATGTTTGTCATCATGGGCGCTGCCGTGGCGTCAAGCCGAGCTGGCAGCGATTTATACGAGGCCCTTTCACGCTGGCTCTACAAGGTGCCAGGCTCACTGGTGATCTCCAACATTGGTGCTTGTGCGCTGTTCTCTGCACTGACAGGCTCTTCACCTGCGACCTGTGCAGCGATCGGCAAAATGGGCATCCCAGAGATGCGCCGGCGAGGCTATTCGGCAGATTTGGCAACGGGTGCGATTGCCGCCGGAGGAACTTTGGGCATCTTGATTCCGCCCAGTGTGACCATGATTTTGTACGGCATTGCCAGCGAGACATCGATTGGGCGCCTCTTCATTGCTGGCATCTTGCCAGGCCTGATGCTGACCGGCTTGTTTATCGCGTGGGCTCTGTTTTTGAGCTGGCGCCGTGGAACGATGAAATCCATGGCTGCTCAGAGCTACACATTGGCGCAGCGTTTGGAGTTGTTGCCCCATTTGTTGCCCTTGCTGGCGGTGATTGTCGGCGTGATTTATGCGCTTTACGGGGGCATTGCGACGCCATCCGAGGCCGCTGGTGTGGGCGCAGCCCTGTGTTTGGTGATGGTGATCGTGATTTATCGCATGTGGCACTGGAAGGACATCTGGCACATCTTGCGCGATGCACTGAGAGAGTCAGGCATGTTGCTGATGATCATTGGGATGTCGGTGCTGTTTGGATATGCCATGTCAGCCAGTATGGTGACGCAGTCGATCGCGCAGAGCGTGGCAGAACTCGATGTCAACAAGTGGGTACTTTTGGGCATCATCAATGTGATGCTTTTGGTGGCCGGCTGTTTTTTGCCGCCCGCAGCCATTATTTTGATGACCACTCCCATCATTCTTCCTGTGATCACGGCTGCAGGCTTTGACCCGATCTGGTTTGGGGTCGTGCTCACGATCAACATGGAGTTGGGGTTGATCACGCCGCCAGTTGGTTTGAACTTGTTTGTGATCAATGGCATCACGCCAGACGTCAAGCTGACCACGATTTTGCGCGGTGCTTTCCCGTTCATGATGTGCATGGTGCTGTCGATTGTGTTGCTTTGCATTTTTCCTGAAATTGCAACTTGGCTGCCTCAAGCCATGATGGGCTAATTCATGCTGTCCAAGTTATGGGCCATGGCGCGGCGTGCCAAGGAAGACGGTGGGTTCTCTGCCATGGTCGATGCTTGTCATCGGCTAATTTCGGAGAAAGGTCAAGCCAATTTGTACGCCTTAGCGGCCGAGGTGATCGACGCATGGCATGGCCTCAAGAGCCACAAGAAAGAGGCTTTTTTTGCAGCACTTGCCACTGAATTTGCCCCCAACCCCGCTGCCGTTGAAGCCGCTTCAAAATCCTATTTGAACGAGCCGTCGCCGCAGGCGCTGGCGGCATTGGCTTCGGTCACAGAGGCTCCCAGACAAGAACTTTTTCGGCGCATCAACCGAACCAAAGGCGGTACGGCGACGTTGCTGGATATGCGTGTCGCTTTGATGGACTGCATGAAAACGCGAGAGGGACTCGAGGCGGTAGATGCTGATTTTTTGCATTTGCTGTCTTCATGGTTCAACCCTGGATTCCTGCATTTCGAACCGGTGAGTTGGGATTCGAGCGCGGCGCTGCTTGAAAAAATCATTGAGCACGAAGCCGTACATGCCATCGCCAGCTGGGATCATTTGCGGCGCAGGTTAGAGGCAGATCGCCGCTGTTATGCTTTTTTTCACCCACAACTGCCAGGGGAGCCCCTCATTTTTGTGGAGGTTGCGTTGACCGATCACATCCCAGATGCGATCGCCCCTCTGATTGCGCCGCAAGCATCCGATGCAGAGTTGCGCGTGAGTAAGCCCACCGCCGCGATTTTTTACAGCATCAGCAACTGCCAACCCGGATTGCGTGGTGTGTCGCTAGGGAACTTTCTGATCAAGCGCGTGGCCCAACACTTGGGCCAAGAATTACCGAGTTTGAAAACGTATTGCACCTTGTCGCCTGTTCCTGGCTTCGCCCGTTGGCTATCCAAAGCAGATGCTCAAGCCTGGCCTGAAGCCGTCAGCCGAGCGAAGGCCGCGGTCGACCGCTGGTTAGAGGCGCACCAACCGCTAACGGCCGCCGCCGTGCAGACCGCCGAGCCGGGCATCAGAGAATCGCTGCGCAAACTCACAGCCCACTACTTGGTGAAAGGGTCGCACGCCAGTTTGGCAGACCCAGTGGCACGCTTCCATCTGGACAATGGGGCACGACTGGAGCGCATCAATGTTGGGGGTGATCTGTCCAAAAATGGGCTCAAACAGTCACTCTCGGTGATGGTGAACTATCTCTACGATTTGAGCGACGTCGAGACGCGTCACCAAGATTTTGTGGAACGGCGCGTGAGTCATTCACGCGATGTCAAAAAATGGCTCAAAGCTTGAAAACCGATCAGACCATGTCAAAGCACAATTTCTTTCAGCACTTGCGGCAAAATTTCCCCAAGACCATGGACGCACCAGCCGTATGGGCAGGGGAGTTGACTTACACGTGGCGAGATTTGGATGACGCGACCGCCATGCTAGCGAATTTTTTAGATAGTTTGGGTGTAGAGAAAGGCAGTCGCATCGCGGTGCAAGTCGACAAGTCGGTCGAGGCGATGATCTTGTATCTCGCAACTTTGCGGGCAGGCTATGTGTTCTTGCCGTTGAACACGGCCTATCAGAGCAGCGAGATTGAGTATTTCATCGACAACGCGCAACCCGCCGTCGTGGTCTGTAGCCCTCAAAACTTCGGTTGGGTGAGCAAAATTGCTTTCAAGGCTGGGGTGCAGAGTGTGTTGACGCTGGGTGACCAGCGCAACGGTACGTTGCTCGATCGAGCCGCTCATCACTCCCGCGTGCACACACCGGCCGAGGTATCGCCCGATGACCTGGCGGTGATCATTTACACCAGCGGGACCACTGGTCGATCCAAGGGGGCCATGCTGAGCCACGGCAATATTGCCAGCAACGCCGAGACTCTCAAGGCCTACTGGGGTTGGACCAAGGGTGATGTGCTCATCCATGCCTTGCCAATTTTCCATGTGCACGGCTTGTTCGTGGCGATTCACGGTGCTTTGAGCAACGGTAGCGCCATGATCTGGATGGATAAATTCGACCCCAAGCAGGCGATCGCTCAGATGCAGCGGGGAACGGTTTTCATGGGCGTGCCGACGCTGTACGTGCGGATGCTCAACGAGTCGTCACTGACACCCGAAAGTACGGCGCACATGCGGCTCTTTGTTTCGGGCTCGGCGCCTTTGCTCCAGGAAACTTTCGATCTTTGGCGTGAACGCACAGGGCACACCATTCTGGAGCGCTATGGCATGAGCGAGACGGTCATGTTGACGTCCAATCCTTACGCAGAAGACGCCCGCTTCGGTGGTCAGAAAGAGCGCCGTGGTGGCACGGTTGGCTTCCCGCTGCCCGGTGTCACTTTGCGGGTGGTGGATGATGCCAACCAGCCTGTACCCACCAACGACATTGGGGCCATTCAGGTGAAGGGACCCAACGTCTTTTTGGGTTATTGGCAAATGCCAGAAAAGACAGCAGAAGAATTCACAGCCGACGGGTTTTTTAAGACGGGGGATGTCGGAAAAATCGACAGCGACGGCTATGTGACGATTGTGGGTCGCAACAAGGATTTGATCATCAGCGGCGGCTACAACGTCTATCCCGCCGAAGTGGAGTCGTACCTCAACAATCTACCTGGCATCGCAGAAAGTGCAGTGGTCGGCGTACAGCATCCAGATTTTGGAGAGGTGGGTGTCGCAGTCTTGGTGCCAAGACCCGGTGCCCAATTAGACCCCGCCGAAGTACTGCAGGCCATGAAAGCGCAGTTGGCCAATTACAAGGTGCCAAAGCACTGTGCAGTGGTGGAAGAGTTGCCCCGGAACACGATGGGAAAAGTTCAAAAGAACGTGCTGCGCGACACCTATGCAGGTCTGTTCAAGGGGTGATTTGGGCAGCCTCAGCCTGCGGCTGACTTTTGGCGCGAGCGCGTTATAGTTAGAGACTGTTAGAGGGGCAATTCGCTCGTCTAAAGTAGTCAAAAAGTAATAGAAAAGAACGTGCGTCTCCAATCCATCAAACTTTCAGGGTTCAAGTCGTTTGTGGAACCCACCAACTTCGAGTTGCCCGGGCAACTTGTCGGTGTGGTCGGGCCAAATGGCTGTGGCAAGTCCAACATCATGGATGCGGTGCGCTGGGTATTGGGTGAATCCAAGGCCTCTGAGTTGCGTGGCGAATCCATGCAGGATGTCATTTTCAATGGCACGAATTTGCGCAAGCCCGCGAGCCGTGCCAGTGTTGAATTGGTTTTTGATAACGATGATCACCGTGCCGGTGGTCAATGGGCGCAATATGCCCAAATTTCCGTCCGCAGAGTTTTGACACGCGACGGCAACAGCAGTTACTTCATCAACAACCAATCTGTGCGGCGACGGGATGTACACGATGTGTTTTTGGGTACCGGCTTAGGTCCACGCGCGTACGCGATCATTGGTCAAGGCACGATTAGTCGCATCATTGAGAGCCGGCCCGAAGAGCTGCGATTGTTCCTTGAAGAGGCGGCGGGCGTCTCAAAATACAAAGAACGACGCCGTGAGACGGCCAACCGTCTCAGTGACACGCGGGAAAATTTGACGCGGGTCGAGGACATTCTTCGCGAACTAAATAGCAATCTGAACAAACTTGAGCGCCAAGCCGAAGTCGCAGAAAAATTCAAAACACTCCAGGCGCAAGCAACGCTGAAGCAGCAACAAATTTGGATGCTCAAGCGCAACGAAGCACAGGTTGAGCAAGTCAAAGTCAAAGCGGAGGTTGAAAGCGCTATCACTGCGCTTGAAGGCCGCATGGCTGAGCTGCGAGAGGTCGAGGCTGATTTGGAGGCCATTCGCCAAGCTCATTACGCAGCGGGAGACGCCGTCAACCAAGCTCAAGGGGCTCTCTACGAAGCCTCCGCAGAAGTTGGCAAGCTCGAGGCTGAAATTCGATTTGTTGTCGAAGGCCGACGTCGCCTAGAAGCACGCTTGGAGCAAATCAATGAGCAGCTCGAGCAGTGGCGACAAAACAGCCTTCAAGCCAGCGACGAGTTGGCTGGCTTGGCTACCAGCGACGAAGAGGCCGCTGCACAAGCTGAGATCTTGGCGGCTCAATTAGAAGAACAACAACTGGCCCTGCCACAGCTGGAAGACCAGTTGCGCTCAGCCCAGCAGGCTGCCAACGAGCAACGCAACCTCGTCAATCAAGTTCAGCAGCAAATCCAAGTGCTTGCGGCCGAGCAGCGAGCCATGTCCGAGCAAGAGCGGCAACTCTCTGCACGCCACGACAAGTTGAGTGCAGACCAAGCTGCACTATCGACGCCGGACACCCAGCGGCTCGAGCAGATGGAGGTGCAGGCTCAGAGTCAAATGCAGGCCTTTGAGACCCTGCAAGCGCAATTTGAGGGCCTGCAGGCGGACGTTCCTCAGCTGGATGAGGCCCGCGCGCAGGCGCAGACCCAAATCGCGGCAGAGTCACACAAGCAAGCTGACTTGCGTGCACGCATCGAGGCGCTGACTGCCCTCCAAGCCAAGCTGCAAGCCAATGACCAGCTCGCCCCGTGGCTGGCCAAGCACGGTCTGGATCATCTGCAACCGCTGTGGAAGAGTTTGCACATTGAACCTGGTTGGGAGATGGCGCTGGAGTCTGCTTTGCGTGAGCGGATGGCCGCAGTGGGCGTGGGGCGTCTGGATATGGTCGGAGGCTTTGCCGCTGATGCACCAGCCACCAAGCTGACTTTCTATGCGCCACCTGCAGCTGCTGCGGTATCGGCACAGGGCAGTCTCAAGACATTGATTTCGCTTTTGCGAGTCCACGACAGTGGGCTGATGGGTGTACTGAACGATTGGCTGCAGGCGACCTATGTGGCCAACAGCTTGGACGAAGCGATGCGTCTGCGCGATCAGCTGACGCCGGGGCAGCGCATCGTCGTTCAGTCGGGCCACATGGTGACCGCGACCAGCGTCAGTTTCTACGCGCAGGACGACGAGCAGTCAGGCATGTTTGCGCGCGCCCAGGAGATTGAGAATCTCGACAAAAACATCAAAGCGCAAGACTTGATCGTCCAACAAGCCAAGGCCAATGGCGTCAAGGCAGAAAGTGCCTACGCAGAAGCCTCGCAGCAATTGCACGCGTTGCGAGCTCAAGTCACGAACGCGCAATCTGCGGCGCACGAAGCGCAGGTGCAGTGGATTCAACTCAAGCAACAGGTCGAGCAGACTCAAGCACGCAGTGCGCAGCTTGGTGACGATTTGGGTGAGATTGCCGCGGCGCAAGAGGCCTTGCGGGAGCGTTCGATTGAAGCTGAAGCACGATTTGAACAGCTCGATATGCAGTTGGCCGATACCCAGGAACGCCACGCGCAGCTGGATGAGCGCGTGATCGAGGGCGAGCGCCAGTTGAACCATGCTCGAGAGCAACTGCGTACATTGGAGCGGCAAGTACAGGAAGCCGTTTTTTCCCAGCGCACCATGCAGGCCAGACAGGCTGAACTCCAGCGTGTTATCGATACCGCCGCGCAGCAAACTGAATCACTTCAGCTAGAGCAGGCTCGAATTGCTCATGAATTGCAGCAGCTCAGCGATGCAGCGGCCCAAGGGGGCTTGCAGGATGCACTGGCACGCAAGCTGGACAAGGAGCAAGCCTTGGCAGCGCAGCGCAGCAGCTACGAGGATCTGAGTGCTAAGCTGCGAGCCAGCGACGAGCGGCGCCTACAAGTCGAACGAGCGTTGGAACCCCAGCGTCAACAAATCACTGAAATGCGTTTGAAGGAACAAGCCGCGGCTCTTGCCGTCGAACAGTTCCAACAAGCACTGACCGAAGTCGAAGCAGATTTGGACGCGGTAGCTGCCAGCATCGAGGCTGATGGTGTCAAGCTGTGGGGCCTGCAAGGTGAAATTGATCGTTTGAATCGCGAGATTCAATCACTGGGTGCGGTCAACTTGGCAGCGCTTGAGGAGTTGAGCGAAGCCCGTGAACGCAAGACGTTCCTGGATGCACAGTCTGCTGACTTGAATGATGCGATCAACACGCTAGAGGACGCAATCCAAAAGATTGACATGGAAACGCGCGATTTGCTCCAAGGGACTTTCGACACAGTCAATGAGCATTTTGGGCGTATGTTCCCTGATTTGTTTGGCGGTGGCCACGCCAAGTTGGTCATGACTGGCGAAGAAATTCTGGATGCCGGCGTGCAAGTGATGGCTCAGCCGCCCGGCAAAAAAAACCAAACCATCCATTTGCTATCGGGCGGTGAAAAGGCGCTGACAGCGATCGCTTTGGTGTTTGCAATTTTCCAGTTGAACCCCGCTCCTTTCTGCTTGCTAGACGAGGTGGATGCGCCCCTAGATGATGCCAACACAGAGCGCTATGCCAAGCTGGTCTCCCGCATGAGTCAAGATACCCAGTTCCTGTTCATCAGCCACAACAAGATTGCGATGGAGATGGCGCAGCAGTTGATTGGTGTGACGATGCAAGAGCAGGGCGTCTCGCGGATTGTCGCGGTGGACATGGATGTCGCCGTCAACTTGGCTGAATCCGAATAAGCGTGCGCACCAAGCGCAAGGAACTCATACACGTTAGAAATCAGGAGATTACAGGGCATGAGTAATATGCAGTGGAGCTTGGTCATTCTGGGTGGTTGCGTCCTCATCGGGGTGGTGCTCTATAACTGGTGGGCGACACGACGCGCCCAACCCCGCCACGCCACGCCTCTGAACACTTCACCCAGTCCAGCTGCCATCGAACCTAGTCTAGACAGTGGCGTCTTGGTCAGCAATGGCGGTGACTCAGTCGAGCCACTGATGGGATTGGAAGAGGGTGCTTTTGCCTTGCCGAAGTTGCCCAACGTCACTCACTTGGCTATTGACCCCTTGATTGACTCGGTCGTGCCCATTGCTCTGACTGGAGATGTTTCTGGCGAGGCTGTCCTGGCCGCGGCACCACCGACGCGGCGGGTCGGTAGCAAGACCTTGGTGATTGAGGGACTTGACGACTCAGGCGAGTGGAGCTGGCCAGAGGCAGGTCATCGCTATCAAGGTTTGCAGGTCGCATTGCAGTTGGCAAATCGCTCTGGCCCTATCAACAACATCGAATTTTCTGAATTTGTTGCCAAGGTCCAAGACATGGCTGATGCCTTGGGTGGCGCGCCTGAGTTTCCAGATATGCTGTCCGAAGTCGCGCGTGCCAAAGAGCTCGATCAATTTGCCAGCCAGCACGACGCGCAGTTGGGGATTTCGTTGCGTGCGCGCGGAGCAGCATGGAGCCTTGGCTTTATTCAACACCACGCGCTAGGCCTGGGATTGGTGGCAGGGGCATTGCCCGGCAGCTTGGTGTTGCCTGCTACTCGAGAAAATTTGCCGCCCGTAGTCACCCTGCGAGTTGACACACAAATCGCGCTGAATGACAGTCAAGACAGCGCACTGCGCGAGATTCGCATGGTGCTGGATGTGCCCCATGTGTCCAGACAAGAGCAGGCTTTTGATCGCATGTGCCAAATTGCCGGCGAGTTGGCCAAAGTGTTGGATGCCGACGTGGTCGATGAAGTCGGTCAGCCTCTACCCAGTGCGACGTTGGCTCAGATCGCGCATGAGTTGAATGACTTGTACGATGCGATGGACCAGCGCGAGTTGAGCGCAGGCTCGGATTTGGCGCGCCGCCTGTTCTCATGACCACTGGTGACTTGTTTGGAGATGCGCCTGCTGCGGGCGCACACGACAGTGCCTACCGAGCCGCGCAAGTGCAGGTCCATGAGCTGCGCCAACAACTGCACCACCACGGCCATCGGTATCACGTTTTGGATGCGCCACTGATACCGGATGCAGAATACGACCGCCTGTTCCAGACGCTGCAATCCATTGAAGCCCAGTACCCAGACCTCATCAGTGCGGACTCACCCACGCAGAGGGTGGGTGGCGCTGTTTTGGATGCGTTTCAAACCGTGGTCCATGACGTGCCCATGCTCAGTATCCGCACAGAGACGGATACAACAGCGGAGGGGGCATTCGATTTTGATCGCCGAATGCGCAAGGAGCTCGAATTGAGCGACACCGCACCAGCGGTTGAGTATGTAGCTGAACTGAAGTTTGACGGGCTGGCCATGAGCTTGCGTTACGAGCATGGCATCTTGGTGCGAGCCGCCACGCGAGGCGATGGCACTCAGGGTGAGGACGTGACGGCCAACATCAAAACGATTGGTCAAATTCCGCTGCGACTTCAGGGCGAAGGTGTGCCAGCGTTGCTCGAGGTGCGCGGCGAAGTGTACATGGCGCGGGCTGATTTCGAAGCATTGAATGAGCGCCAGCGTGCGCGAAGCGACAAGACCTTTGTTAACCCACGAAACGCGGCCGCAGGCGCGGTGCGCCAATTGGATAGCAAGCTGGCGGCACAGCGGCCTTTGAGTTTTTTTGCTTACGCGATGGCGCAGTGCAAAGGCGATGCCGGCCAAGACCTGACAGACACGCTGGGCTCGTTAACGCACGCTGCAATTTTGCAGCGCTTCAAAGGATGGGGCTTGCCCGTTTCCGAGTGGTCTCAAGTGGTGCACGGTGGCGAAGGCCTGGTGGCCTATCACGAGTCTGTCGCCGCAGCCCGGGACGATTTGCCATTCGACATTGATGGCGTGGTCTACAAGGTCAATTCACTCGCATTGCAACGCCGACTGGGCTTTGTCTCTCGCGAACCGCGATGGGCGGTGGCTCACAAGTTTCCGGCGCAAGAGCAGCTGACAACTGTTTTGGATATCGATGTACAAGTGGGGCGCACAGGCAAGCTCACGCCAGTTGCAAAGCTTGTGCCTGTCTTTGTTGGTGGGGTAACGATCACCAACGCCACGCTCCACAATGAAGACGAAGTTCGGCGCAAGGACGTGCGCATTGGCGATACGGTGGTCGTGCGCCGCGCGGGCGATGTCATCCCAGAGGTGGTGAGTGTGTTGCTGGAGCGCCGCGCAGGTGATCCTGCACCCTTCTCCATGCCCTCGCAATGTCCTGTCTGCGGCAGCTTGGCCGTCCGAGAAGAGGGCGAAGCCGATTTTCGCTGCACGGGGGGCTTGTACTGCGGCGCTCAGCGCAAGCAAGCGGTTTGGCACTTCGCATCCCGCAAGGCGATGGACATCGAGGGCTTGGGCGATAAATTGATCGATCAGTTGGTAGATGAAGGCATGATTGAACACTTGCCTGATCTCTACCGAATGGACAAGGAGCGCCTCGCAAACTTGGAGCGCATGGGTGTGAAGTCGGCGCAGAATTTATTGGATGGACTAGAAGCATCGAAGTCAACCACTCTGCCTCGTTTTTTGTATGCCTTGGGCATTCGACACGTGGGCGAGGCCACGGCCAAAGACCTCGCGCGCCACTTTGGCAACTTGGATGGTGTGATGAACGCCAACGCTGACGAATTGCTGGCTGTGCGTGATGTCGGACCAACAGTGGCAACCAGTATCCAGACATTTTTTTCCCAACCCCACAACCGTGAGATGGTCATGGCGCTGCGTGCCGCTGGCGTGCATTGGGAAGAGGGCGAACCAGCCGCTGCACCCACTGGAGATCTGGCTGGAAAAACGGTAGTGCTCACTGGCACGTTACCCACGCTCGGCCGCGATGACGCCAAAGAACTGTTGGAGGCGGCTGGCGCCAAAGTGGCGGGAAGCGTCAGTAAGAAAACGGATTTTGTCGTGGCTGGCGCCGAAGCCGGAAGCAAGCTTGAAAAGGCCTTGGCTCTGGGTGTGCCAGTATTGGATGAGGCAGCAATGTTGGCGCTGCTTCAACGCTGAACGCAATGCAGAAAAGCCAGCGGCACTCCGAAAGATTGACTTCTGAAATGCGTCACATCACCGATCCGATTGCAGCCCTGGTTCAAGCCATTCCCGCCCAAGGTTCGCCTCGGCGCTTGATTGGATTGGTTGGGCTCCCTGGTGCAGGCAAGAGCACACAAGCAGAGTTGTGGGCCAAGATCATCAACCGCGAGTTTCAACATCCCGTCGCGCAAGCGGTCAGCATGGATGGCTTTCACCTCACGCGCGCGCAACTTGATCTCATGGCCAACCCGCAAGAGGCGCACGCGCGCCGGGGCTCCTACTGGACGTTTGACGCAGAAGGTTTGGCGCAGAGTCTTGAGTCTCTTCGGCGTTCCACGGTGGATGGGGTGCCTTCAGAGACGGGATGGCCGACGTTCGATCACGAGGCAGGCGACCCCGTTCCCAATGGTCAGATTGTTGTAGCTGACACACGTTTGGTGATTCTTGAGGGCTTATATCTGCTCCTCGGACGGGAAGATGGCTGGCGGGTTCGAGAGGTGCTAGATGAGGTTTGGTTTTTGGCGACCGATTTGGATCAGGCCATGCACCAGCTAGAGGCCAGGCATTGCCGAGTCTGGCGCATCACTCCAGAGGAAGCGCGTGCGCGGATCGCGCGCAACGATCTACTGAACGCCCAGAAAGTAGAGTCCACGCGTGCTCGGGCCGACGCTTGGGTCGACCCGCTGCCACTTACTTTTTGAAGTGGTAATGGTCGCGGTTTAAAACTGCTGCGACATCAGTGATGTCCTCATCGAACATTTGTAGGTTGAGTGTCGCGTTGCACTGAGTCACCATGCCCCGCAGATAGCCCGCCGTGTTGATGCGGCCGGCAGGCTTATAGATTGCTGAGCCATCACCGCCGACCTTGCTGGTGTGGCACTGCACGCATTTGTGTTGCGCGATCAATGCCTCTCCGTTAGCCAAATCAGCGCCCTTGAAAATCTCGGGGGTTTGCGCCAATGCCAATCGGCTGATGGATGCTACGGCCAGGACGGCAATGGACAAGACAGCGGCAGAAGGCATAGAGGGATCTCCAGTTGCGAGTGAATTTCTAAGACCTATTTTTACCACCGAACGGCATGGTGGGGGCGATTTCTTGAGACGTTTTCAGGGGGACAATTCCGTGAGCCGCGGCAGCGCAGCCTGATCAACCCTCGATCGCCGTGATGAGTGCGGTCTCCAAAGCGATGCGTCCCTCGCTCTCGCTGAGGGCTTCACCGCTGATCAAAAAAACGTCTTCCACCCGTTCGCCCAAGGTCATGACCTTGGCAAGGTCCAAACTGATTTTGTGTCGGGCTAGAACTCGAGCGAGGCTGTAAAGCAAACCAGTGCGATCACTCGCCGTGACGGTCAACAACCAACGCTGAGCCCGCTCATCGGGTTGCAGAGAGACGTGGGCAGGCATTGGAAAGTTCTTCACGCGTCGAGACACACGGCCCACGGTGGGCTCGCGCAACGCCGCCCGCTGGACCAACTCGTGGGCCAAGCCTCCCTCGATCAAACCCATCATTTCCCGCTGGTCAATGTCATTTTCTAGGGTTAACAACTCAAAGGTGTCCAGGGCCAGGCCGTCGCGGGTGGTATGAATCTTGGCATCCATGATCGAGTAGCTGTGCTGGTCGAAGTAGCCACAGATGCGTGCGAAAAGGTCGGGTTCATCAGCGGTATAGACCATGACTTGCACGCCACGACCGCCTTCTGCCAATCTAGCGCGGACGATGGGGCGCTCTGGCTGCTTGGCATCCCAGGGGCGGCCCAAAATCAGACGTGTGTGCCAGGCGATTTCGTCGGCGTCGTGGCGCATAAAGTAGCCCACATCCAGCGTTCGCCACAGTGCGTCATGGCTGCCTGGTGGCATCCCGTGTAACGCCAAAATCGCCACTGCATCGCGCTTGGTCGACTCCAGTCGCGCATCCGGCGCGGGGGCACCCCCCCCCAACATCCGCTGCGTTTGGTTAAACAGATCCTCCAGCAGTCTGGCCTTCCAAGCATTCCAGACTTTGGGAGAGGTGCCACGAATATCGGCCACGGTAAGCAAGTACAAGCCGATGAGGTAACGCTCGTTTTGCACTCGCTTTGCAAACGAAGCAATGACGTCTGGATCGCTGATGTCTTGCTTTTGCGCGACTTGACTCATGGTCAAGTGCTCGCTCACCAAAAACTCAATCAGATCGCGATCCTCAGACGCGATGCGGTGCGTTTTGCAGAATTGACGCACCTCTTTGGCACCCAATACTGAGTGATCGCCACCGCGCCCCTTTGCAATGTCATGAAACAAGGCCGCGACATACAGCACCCACGGTTTGTCCCACTCGCTGGCCAATTGAGCACAAAACGGATATTCATGCGCATGGTCTGCGATGAAAAATCGCCGAATGTTTCTTAAGACCATGAGGATGTGCAAATCCACGGTGTAGACGTGGAAGAGGTCATGCTGCATCTGCCCGACGATGCCGCGAAATACCCAGAGGTATCGACCCAACACCGACGTTTGGTTCATCAGACGCATCGCGTGGGTGATGCCCTCCGGTGACTTCAAGATGCGCATGAACATGTCCCGGTTCGCCGGATCCGAGCGAAACGCGCCATTCATGATGGGACGGGCTGCGTAAAGAGCGCGCAAAGTTCGCGCCGACAGCCCTGTGATGGAGACTTCGGTTTGGTAAATGTTGAACGTCTCGAGGATCGCCTGTGGCTCTCTCAGGTAAAGCGCTTCGTCCGCAACCTCGATCAAGCCACCCTTGTCATAAAAGCGCTCATTGATTGGCCGCAAGGGCGTCGGCGCAACGCCGCGTGCTGCGTCGATGTGGTCCGAAATATTCAGCAGCACGATTTGGCGCAGCTGTGTCACGGCCTTGGCTGCCCAGTAGTAACGCTTCATCAACAACTCACTGGCGCGCCGTGCTTTGCGGGCTTCGTCGCCGGTTGCCTTGAAGCCAAAGAGTTCAGCGACCGCGCTTTGGACATCGAATACCAGTCGATCTTCCCGGCGCTTGGCGACCATGTGTACGCGAGCGCGAACCAGACTTAATAGCGCCTCATTCGCCTTGATCTGCTTGAGCTCAAACTCGGTGATGATGCCGTTTTGTTGCAGCGATTTCCAAGAGTCGCCCAAGCCCGCGCCGCGTGCAACCCACATCAACACCTGCAGATCACGCAATCCGCCGGGGGATTCTTTGCAGTTGGGCTCGAGCGAGTAGGGAGAGTTGTCAAATTTTTGATGCCGCTGGCGCATCTCCGCCGTCTTGCGCTGGAGGAACGCTTTGGCATCCATGGCCTCATCGAGCGATTGGCGCATGAGCCGCAGTAGCCCTTGTGCACCGCAGATGCGCCTTGATTCCAACAGCGCAGTTTGGACGGTCACATCGCCTAGCGCTTCGCTCACGCAATCTGCCACGTTGCGTACCGATGAGCCAATTTCTAAGCCCAGATCCCAGCACGCGGTGATGAAGGTCTCGACTTTCTGTTGCCCCGCACTGCAGCGCTCCGGTGACTCTGGCTGCATCACCAGCACATCGATGTCAGAGTATGGAAACAGTTCACCCCGACCATATCCACCCACCGCAATCAAGGCGTGGTCCTCTGGCACATCGATCAGCTCCCAAAGTTGGAGCAGGGTGTCATCGGTGAGCTTGGCGTGTGCACGCAGCAACGCCCCAACGCTGCGTGACTTGAAGTCTGGCTCTAGCAGAGGCGCTAAAAGCTGTGCTTTCGCCTCGGCATGGCGTTGCTTGAGGCCCCTCAGCGCAGCGTGCATCTGGGTCACGTCAAGCCAGTGGTTTGACAAATGCAGGGGGTGCTGGCGTGCCTGCCGAGACGGTCAAGACCTCGTATCCCGTTGGCGTTACAGCGATGGTGTGTTCCCATTGAGCCGAAAGCGATCGGTCACGGGTCACGATGGTCCAGCCGTCCCCCAATTCTTTGATGTCTTTTTTGCCAGCATTGATCATGGGCTCGATGGTGAAGACCATACCGGTCACCAACTCCATGCCTGTGCCTGCCCGCCCGTAGTGGAGGATTTGTGGATCTTCATGGAAGCCGCGGCCAATGCCGTGACCACAAAATTCACGAACAACCGAATAACCATGCGATTCAGCAAAACGTTGAATGGCCTGCCCGATGTCGCCTAGACGCACGCCTGGCTTAACCATTTCAATGCCTTTCCACATGGCCTCATAGGTGATGGAGCACAAGCGGTTGGCTGCGATCGAGCCTTCACCGACGACAAACATGCGGCTGCTGTCGCCGTGCCATCCGTCTTTGATCACGGTGACGTCGATGTTGACGATGTCGCCTTTTTTGAGTGCCTTGGGACCGGGAATGCCGTGACACACCTGCTGATTGATCGAGGTGCAAATGGACTTGGGATAGGGGTCGTGCCCGCCCGGTGCGTAGTTGAGCGGCGCGGGTATCGCCTTTTGTACATCCACGATGTAGTCGTGACACAGCTTGTCGAGTTCATCTGTGGTGACACCGGGGACGACAAACGGCGTGATGTAGTCGAGCACTTCAGAGGTCAAACGACCTGCGACGCGCATGGCGGCGATGTCCGCTTCGGATTTGTACGTGATATTCATAAGCCCCAATTATCCCACCTGCTCGCAGGGGTGGCTGGGGGCGAGTCCATGAAAACGGGGTCAACCCGCGGGTTTTGGGTTTCGGCAAGGGTTGGCGCCCCAACGCTTGGGCAGCTGTATGCAATTGCAATTGGCTCAGCCGCTAAAATTGCGGGTTTCCCCCAACGGCATCGCCACCAGCCCATGCATGGTGGGCGCCACACCCCTCGAAGGCCACCGATTGTGACCCAGCACCTGTGCTTTTTTGATGGCGGAAACGCTCTTTCAGGTTTCAAACGCGCGCAATTGCTGCCGCTTCTTCAGGCGATCGATCCCCACATTCAACAGGTTCATGCCCAGTATGTCCACCTGGCGGATACCGCAGACGCAAGCCAAGAGGCGCGTCTGGCTGAGCTATTAAAGAGTTGGGATATCTACGCTGGCCCTACGGATGGGGTCAGTCTTTTGGTCGTGCCCCGCTTGGGAACCATTTCACCTTGGGCGTCTAAAGCGACCGATATCGCCCGCAACTGTGGCATTCAACTGCATCGCGTCGAACGTCTGATCGAGTGGCGATTTGAGCGCAAAGGCAAATCTGCCTGGAGCGAGGCCCAATTGCAGGGCATTGCCGGACTCATTCACGATCGCATGACGGAGTCTGTGCTGGGCAGCAGAGCGGACGCTGGCCAACTGTTTCAGAGTTTGGCTGCCACTCCCCTTGAACACGTCGCTGTCACGGCTCACGGCCGTGACGCCCTGGTCGAGGCCAACCAACGATTTGGTTTAGCCCTCGCAGATGACGAAATCGACTACTTGGTAGAAGCGTTCACTCGACTGAGACGCGACCCCACAGACGTCGAGCTGATGATGTTTGCACAAGCGAATAGCGAGCATTGCCGCCACAAGATTTTCAACGCTCAGTTTGTGATTGACGGCCAGCCGCAGCCGCACACCTTGTTTGGCATGATCCGGCACAGCCACCAGACCAATCCGCAGCACACCGTCGTCGCCTACTCGGACAACGCCGCCATCATGCATGGCCATGCCGTGCGCAAGTTCAGCGCGAGCGGTCAGGGTACCCCACAGGCTTACGCTGCACGGGACATGTTGCAGCACGTGTTGATGAAAGTGGAGACCCACAACCACCCAACAGCCATCAGCCCATTCCCGGGTGCTGCTACAGGCGCAGGGGGTGAAATCAGAGATGAAGGTGCGACGGGGCGTGGTTCTAAGCCCAAGGCCGGATTGACTGGTTTCACGGTCTCGCGTTTGGACCTCAACGAGGCTGCGCAAGACGCTGGGCACAAACGCCCCGGGCACATGGCCAGCGCGCTGGACATCATGATTGAAGGGCCACTGGGTGGCGCAGCGTTCAACAACGAATTTGGTCGTCCAAACCTGCTGGGGTATTTCCGCGAATACGAACAACACGTGGCCTCGGACGTGGATGCTGTACATCGCGGGTATCACAAGCCGATCATGATTGCAGGGGGACTGGGTACGATCGACGATCGTCTGACCCACAAATTGCCTTTCCCACCCGGTACGCTGTTGATCCAACTGGGTGGCCCGGGGATGCGCATCGGCATGGGCGGTGGCGCCGCCAGTTCGCTCGCCAGTGGTACCAATGCGGCCGAGCTGGACTTTGATTCCGTGCAGCGCGGCAACCCCGAGATCCAGCGTCGGGCCCAAGAGGTCATCGACCATTGCTGGGCCTTGGGAGGGCAGAACCCGATCTTGGCTGTGCACGATGTCGGCGCAGGTGGGCTTTCCAATGCTTTCCCTGAGCTGGCCAACGATGCCGGCGTCGGCGCCCGTTTTGATTTGCGTGCCGTGCCGCTTGAAGAGTCAGGCTTGGCGCCCAAAGAGATTTGGTCCAACGAGAGCCAAGAGCGCTATGTACTGGCCATTGCGCCTGAGTCGCTGCCGCAATTTGAAAGTTTTTGTGCCCGCGAACGCTGCCCGTTCGCCGTGGTTGGCGTGGCCACCGAGGCCCGTGATTTGGTGGTGACGGATGCGTTGGCCGGTCCTGACGATCAACCGGTGGCGATGCCCATGGACGTGTTGCTGGGCAAGCCGCCGCGCATGACGCGAGATGTGCAAAGTGTCGCGCGCCAATTCAGTCCGATTCAATTGGATGGAGTCGAGCTCGAGCCGTCTGTGATCGCGGTGTTGGGACACCCCACCGTCGCATCCAAGCGATTCCTGATCACAATCGGCGATCGCACGGTGGGCGGCCTCACGCACCGAGACCAAATGGTTGGCCCTTGGCAAGTTCCCGTAGCAGACTGCGCGGTGACCCTCGCAGACCATGTCGGTATGGCTGGCGAGGTCATGAGCATGGGCGAGCGCACCCCGCTTGCGTCCATCGATGCACCCGCGTCGGGCCGCATGGCGGTGGCTGAGGCCATCACCAACTTGCTCGCTGCCCCCATTGAATTAGGGCGCGTCAAACTCTCCGCCAACTGGATGGCAGCGTGTGGCGAAGCCGGTGAGGACGCGGCGCTGTACGAAACCGTCAAGGCCGTGGGCTTGGAGTTGTGTCCCGCCCTTGGGGTGTCGATCCCGGTGGGCAAGGACAGCTTGTCGATGCGCACCCAGTGGCAAGACCCAGAGGGAAACGCGCGCAAGGTGGTGTCCCCCGTCAGCCTAATCGTGACTGCATTCGCTAGCCTAGACGACGTTCGCCATACGTGGACGCCGCAGTTGCACCGCGACGAGGCTGACTCCAGCTTGATCTTGGTCGATTTGGGGCGCGGTCAACAGCGCATGGGTGCGAGCGTGCTGGCCCAAGTTTTAGAGCAAACAGACACCTCGGTTCCGGATTTAGATGATCCGCAAGACTTGGTGCGCCTGTGTGAGGCCATGCACCGTTTGCGAGCCGACAACCGGGTGCTCGCCTACCACGACAAGAGCGACGGTGGATTGCTGGCTTGTGTTGCAGAAATGGCGTTTGCAGGCCGTGTGGGCGTCGCCCTGAACGTCGATATGTTGGTCACTGAAGGCGATGGCATCAGCGACAGTCGGATGGATTACGGCGATGCCAAAAACTGGGCCAGCCAAGTCGGCGCACGCCGCGCGGAGCAAACCATCAAAGCCTTGTTCAACGAAGAGTTGGGCGTGGTGATTCAGGTCAAACGATCGGACCGCGACGCCACGTTGCGCACCCTGCGTGAGTGCGGATTGGGCGCGTGCAGTCATGTGATCGGCAGCACCCGCCCGAACACGTCCGCCATAGAGATGGGCAAAGGCGAGTTGCAAGTGTGGCGAGATACCCAGTGCCAGTTCCGCGCCAAGCTCGAGGATTTGTACCAAGTGTGGGACAGCGTGAGTTGGAAGATCGCGCAGCGCCGCGACAACCCGGCCTGCGCCGACAGCGAGCACGCGCTGGGCGGATCGATGGCAGACCCTGGCTTGCATGTCGCACTGACTTTTGAGCCCCAGTCGGGTCAAGCACCTGCGTTCATCGGACAAGCGCGTCCCCGCGTCGCCGTGCTCAGAGAGCAAGGCGTGAACTCCCATGTCGAGATGGCCTTTGCGTTTGATGCCGCAGGCTTTGAGGCCGTGGACGTCCACATGAGCGACCTCATGGCGCGGCGCGCGCAACTGGCTGATTTCAGAGGCATCGTGGCGTGTGGCGGATTCAGCTACGGAGACACATTGGGTGCAGGCGTGGGGTGGGCGCGTTCGATCACGTTCAATCCGCAGATGCGCGAGCAGTTCGAAGCTTTTTTTGGCCGGACAGATACCTTTGGATTGGGCGTCTGCAATGGGTGCCAGATGTTTGCCGAGCTCGCTGACATGATTCCCGGAGCGGAGTATTGGCCTAGGTTCACCACCAACCAAAGCCAACGCTTTGAGGCGCGCTTTTCGATGGTCGAGGTGCTGGATAGCCCCAGCATTTTCCTCCGGGGCATGGCGGGCAGTCGGATGCCGATCGCCGTGGCCCACGGCGAGGGCTTTGCCAACTTTGCGGCGCGCGGAGACGCCAAGCAAGTCCTCGCCAGTATGCGGTTTGTCGATCACCACGGCGCGGCGACCGAGGTGTACCCACTCAACCCCAACGGCAGTCCCGGCGGCCTGACCGCTGTGACCACGCCAGATGGGCGATTCACCGCCATGATGCCGCACCCAGAGCGGGTGTTCCGCAATGTGCAGATGAGCTGGACATCGGGCGACGTGAGCCAAACCAGCCCCTGGATGAAGCTCTGGCACAACGCCCGCGCTTGGGTGGCTTGATCACTCAGTGGGCTTAGGTCGCGGTGGGTAGGTGACAGCGAGCGGTGCGCAGGTGCTTTAGCATCTGCGCATGAACCACGCAGCCTCACGCACTTTTTTATTGGTCCACGGCTCCTGGCACGGCGCCTGGTGTTGGCGCCGGGTGCGCCCTCATTTGCAATCTGCTGGCTTTGACAGCCACGCGGTCACCCTCACGGGGGTCGGCGAGCGCAGACATTTGCTCAGTGCACAGATTAACCTCGAGACGCACGTCCGAGACGTGCTGGGCGTGATCGATGCCGAGGAGTTGTCGCGCATCGTATTGGTGGGCCACAGCTACGGTGGCATGGTCATCACCGGCGTCATCGGCGCCCTGCAAAAACAAGGGCGAGCAGATTTGGTCGAACAGCTCGTGTTCCTTGACGCGCACACCCCGCGCAACGGCGAAAGCTGGTACGACTTGATGGTGCCAGAGTTGGCTGACCAACGGGTCCAACAAGGCATGACCGAGGGGGGCGGCGTGTTTTTGCCGCCACCAGATGCCAGCGTGTTTGGTCTAGACGGCGCAGACCGCGATTGGGTCAACCGCCGACAGACCCCCCAGCCCTTTGGCGTTTTTCAGTCCAAGGTGAGCGTCGATGACGCAGCCTTGCACGCCATGCCGCGAACCTATATCGATTGCACCAACCCGCAGTTGGCGCTACTGAACGTCAGCCGCGCCAGGGTCAAAGCCGACCTCACGTGGCGCTACGTCGCCATGGACATCGGGCACGACCCCATGGTCAACGCCGCAGAGCCCCTGGCCCAATTGCTGGTTGAAGCGGCACGGCGCGAGCCATGACTTTGGGCTAAGCGCCCATGGCCCGAGGTCTACGGGGCCTAGGTCTTGGGTAGTCATCGGAGTCAGCACAGTCGCCTCTCACGCAGGGAGTCGAAAAAAAAGCACCCCAAGGGTGCTTTTTTCATGATCACGGAGACGCTTACTGGATGCGAGCGGCAGCGCGCAATTTGACTTGCAAGTCTGAGAACTGGCGTTCGCGCAGGTTTTTCTCGATGGCGGCTTTGACCTGGTCATACGGGGGCAGGGCAGCCTGACGGACATCGATCAGGCGAATCACGTGCCAGCCAAATTGGCTTTTGACAGGGGTTTGGGTGATTTCGCCTTTGTTGAGGGCGACCATGGCTTGGGAGAACTCCGGCACATACGCATCCGCGCCAGCCCAATCAAGGTCACCACCCGCGGCGCCAGAGCCGGGGTCTTGGGAGTGCTTCTTGGCTAACGCGGCGAAATCAGCGCCTGCCTTGATTTGTTTGATGAGGTCGGCGGCTTCTTTCTCATCTTTCACCAGGATGTGTGCAGCGTTGTATTCCTTGGCGTTCATCTCACCGGTGATGCGGTCGTATTCGGCTTTCACCACGGCGTCGGTGATGGGGCTCTTGGCTTGCTCGTCGGTGATGAGCGCACGGATCAAGATGCTGGAGCGGGCCAACTCCATTTGCTCTTTGTAGGCGTCGGATTTGTTCAGGCCGCGCGCGAGGGCTTCTTGCATGAAGATCTCTCGGTTGATCAACTCATCTTTGATGCGCGCCTTGATCTCATCGGTCATGGGTTGACCACTGGCCGCAACTTGGGCTTCGAGCGCAGCCATGCGGCTGGTTGGAATGCTTTTGCCGTTGACGACGGCAATGTTTTGCGCGGAGGCTGCGGTCGCGAAAACCAAACCGATGGCGGCGAGGGTGTGTTTCATATGGGTCTGAATCTCAAAAAGTGGAAATGAAATCGGTTGGAGTCTGTTGCTGCGAAAAAGGTTCCGGCAGGGCTGAAGGGGCAATAACACTGCGCTATTCGGCTTGTGTGTGCAATGCCAGCGCGTGCAGTCCCGCAGCAAAAAAATCGTCCAGCGCATCATACAGAAGCTGGTGTTGCTTGACTCGATTCAAGCCTGCGAATGCACGGGCCGTGATGCGCACCCGAAAGTGGGTTCCAACGCCGGAGTCATTGGCTCCGGTGTGCCCTGCGTGGGCCGCGCTTTCGTCTGTGACTTCGAGCATGGAGGGTTGAAACCGCTCACGCAACCGGTCTCCGATCGCTGCTGCGCTGCACTCAATCGCCATGGGAACCATCCCCTTGATTGATGTGGCGAGCGATGTAAACGGCTTGCCCCAAGATGAAAACCAACGGGAACACGTAGCCCCAAATCTTGAAGTCCACCCATTCGTCGGTCGTGAAATAGTGCGCGACGTAGGCGTTGATGGCACTCATGAAGGCGAAATAGCCCGTCCAAGCCCATGTCAGGTTTGACCAGACCGGCGCGGGGAGTTTGAGCTGACTTCCGAGCAGACGCTGCAGCGGATTGTGGGTGCCAATCCATGTCGCACCAGCCAACAAGGCCGCCATACCGGCATACAACACGGTGGGCTTCCATTTGATGAAGGTTTCGTTCTGCAGGACCAAGGTGAGGCCACCAAACGCCAGGATCAAGAGCAGCGTGGCCCGGTGCATTGTGGACAGCTTGCCTTCGATCTTGTAGATCAAAAACATTTGCAAAACAGTCGCAGCCATCAGGGTGGCGGTAGCTGCGTAAATGTCTACCCCCTTGTATACCGCGACGAACAGGGCAATGGGGAAAAAGTCGATCAGGATGCGCATGGGTGCAGATTATGGGGGTGGACCATCTAGCCAATGGTTGGGTGGGAGAGGGGGCCTGAGTGGGCGGCTCTGGGGCAGGCTCAGCGATCGATCACGAGAGCTGGGAACAGGACGATACCCACGAGGCGGTCTCAGTCGTCATTGGGCTCTAGCTCGATCGATGCCGAGTTGATGCAATAGCGCAGTCCCGTGGTGGGTGGACCATCGGGAAACACATGTCCCAGGTGAGCGTCACAGGCTTGACACCGCGTTTCCACGCGGACCATGCCGTGGCTGCGGTCAGTGATTTCTTTGATGGCGCCAGGCACGGCGCGGTCAAAGCTCGGCCAGCCGCAACCTGCGTCAAACTTGGTATCGGACTCGAACAACTTGGCTCCGCAACAAATGCAGTGGTACGTTCCGTCTTGCCAAACTTGTTCGTATTTGCCGGTGAAAGGCCGTTCTGTTGCGGCGCGGCGTGTGATTTCAAAGGCGCGGGGCTCGGCACCTTTTTGCTCCAGCAATGCGCGCCACTCGGCGTCGGTTTTGGTGTGTTGGGTCATGCGGTTGGAGATTTCAATCAAGTTGAGGTCGGGATCTCGAACGTAAACCGACCAAATGGGTCCTTGTGCGCCTGTGCGCTGCACTGGTCCCTCGGTGATGGCAATTTGACAATGGTGCAGATGGGCCATGACATCGGGCATGGGCACGTCGGTCAAGAAACACAGGTCCGCACTGCCCGGCGTGGGAGTCTGAGCCTTGGGCTCAAACTCTTTGCCGGCCTGATGCAGGTTGATCTTTTGGTTGCCAAATGACAAGGCCAAGCGTTGGTTGCCGAAAATGACTTTTTCCATGCCCAAGACACGACAGTAAAAGTCGACCGTCGCATCTAGATCGCGCACGGTGAGCACGAGGTGATCAAGGCTGTTGATGTGCATGGTGGAACTATATCCTTTGGTGCGACCGCTGGCTCTCAGGAGGAACAACTGACGGCCAGAGTCTGCGCCCAAGAGGGCACTTCATAGGCCCAGTTTTCATGGCTAGGGTGTTCGTCAAAAGGGTGCGTAATCACCTCTAACAAACGCTGTGCTGGGCGAAGGTCACCCCGCTCGGCGGCATCAATGGCCTCTTGTGCCATGTGATTTCTCAACACGTACTTGGGGTTGATGCGCAGCAATGGCGATCCGAGTGTTTGCGGATGGTCGGCCAGCTGCTGCCAGAGGGTGCGGGCATTGATCCACCAGGCGTCGAGTGCCGGGGTCTCGCCAAGCTCTTGTCTGAGCGCAAGCGGAGTGACCTGCAAGGCGCCCCAACCCGGCGCTCTGGACAGCACCTCGGCCAGCCGTCTGTGGACGCGGGTGTGGTCGGCTCGCTGGCTGGCCAGCAAGTCAATCCAGCCACGGATCAGCTCGGTGCGTTCGGCGTCGTGCGCAGCAGCATCAGTCAAGGCCAGCTTTTTGGCCATGCCTGCACGCCACGACTCGGCGTAACGTGGGCCAAAGGCGCTCAACGCGTCAACCAGGACAGACTCAGAGCTCACGGCGGGGCGCAATGCCACGGTCAGGGCTTGGAGGTTCCAGTAAACGATGGAGGGCTGCTGGTCAAATGCGTAACGACCAAAGCTATCCGAGTGATTGCAAATGTGGTCAGGAACGTGGGCGTCCAACCATTGGAATGGCCCGTAATCTAGGGTGATCCCCAGCAGGCTCATGTTGTCGGTGTTCAGTACACCGTGGCAAAAGCCCATGCACTGCCAGGCCGCCACCAAATCGGCGGATCGAATCACCGCCCGGTGCAAGAGGGCGCCGACGCGTTCGTCACCCTGATGCTCCTGACCAATGTCCGGCCAGATGTCGGTGCATACGTGGTCGATCAGTGCGCCCAGTGCATCCGGCAATCCGTGGTGTGCAAAGTGTTCGAAATGTCCAAACCGGATGAAACTCGGCGCCGTGCGAGTCAAGATGGCTGCGGTTTCCATCCGCTCTCGCCGCACGGGCTGCGGTGATTCGACCAGCGCGAGTGCGCGGGTGGTGGGTACGCCGAGAGCGTGCATGGCTTCGCTGGCCCAGTATTCGCGCAAGCTGGATCTCAGCACAGCACGGCCATCGCCCATGCGGGAATACGGGGTCAATCCGGCGCCCTTGAGTTGAATCTCTTGTCTGCTCACACCCGAGCCCCAGTCCCCTAGGAGCAGCGCGCGGCCGTCCCCCAACTGTCCCGACCAATGGCCAAACTGGTGCCCGCTGTACACGCACGCGTGAGGTGGGTTGCTCGGGTCGAAGCCATTGCCTGATAACAGTGTGAGTGCCGCCTCTGATGTCCACCAATCTTGAGGGAGGGCTATGGCGTTCGCCAGCCCATCGTTGCGAAAGATCCAGCTGGGCTGGGGCACTGGACTGGGCTCCACTACCGCACCAAAAGCCGGGTGAGCGCTGCAATAGGTTTGTCCCCATGGCGGCGCTGTGAGGTGGGGCAAGGGAGCATTCATGCTTGCATTGTCCTCCGCCCGGGATCGCCCCGCAGTCCAGCGGGAAATACGCAGCCCGTTGGTGCGCCTTGATTGGGACTGGGCAGTGCACGCAGACGTGAAGAGCGAGTGGTTTGGTCGCGTCAGCGCGGGCACAGGGGGCGTGCGTTTGTGGGCAAGAAAGCGCGAATTTTGTCCCTGCTGTGACAAAGGGTTCAAAAGTTTGGCGGCGGTTTTGGCATATTATCGAACGCGCGTTCGTTTTTATACGAATCTGTGTTTACATCCCGCATTTGTGCATTTGGAGGCCCAATGACAGCTCAATACGAAGTGCGCGGCGACGTCGCCGTGATTACCTTAGACAACCCGCCTGTGAACGGCTTGGGTTTGTCAACTCGCCTTGGCATCGTGTCAGGGCTGGAGCAAGCCAACGCCAATGCCGCCGTCAAGTCCATCGTGTTGACCGGTGCGGGCAAGGCCTTCTCTGGCGGCGCAGACATCAAAGAATTCGGCAGCCCCAAGGCCTACCAAGACCCTAACTTGTTGTCGGTCATCGTCGCGGTAGAAAACTCGAGCAAGCCCGTTGTTGCTGCGATGCACAGCGTGGCCATGGGAGGCGGCTTGGAGCTGGCACTCGGGTGCCACTACCGCGTCGCTGCGCCCGGCTGCAAAGTGGCTCTGCCTGAAGTGAAGCTGGGTTTGATTCCAGGTGCAGGCGGCACTCAGCGTTTGCCTCGCGTGATTGGTGTGGAGGCCGCTCTGTCGATGATCGTGAGCGGTGAGCCGATGAACAGTGAAATGCTCGCGGCGATCCCTGGTCAAAAGCTGTTTGACAAAGTCACATTGAGCGCTGAAGCGTTGATGGACGAAGCGGTGGCATTCGCCAAAAAAGTCGCTGAGGTTCGCCCCATGCCTCTGGTGCGCAACCTGCCCAACAAGCACCCCAAGGGCGATGCCTATTTTCAGTTCGCGCGCAACATGGTTAAAGGCATGGCCAAAAACTTGCCCGCACCGGTGAAATGCGTCGATGCGATCGAGGCTGGTACCAAAATGAAATTCGAAGATGGCATCCGCAATGAGCGGGAGATCTTCGTGAATTTGATGATGACGCCTGAAAGCCGCTCGCTTCGCCATATTTTCATGGCCGACCGCGCGACCAGCAAAATCGCCGATGTGCCCAGCGACACGCCCAAGCGAGAGATCAAAAAAGTGGCTGTCATCGGCGCTGGCACGATGGGCGGCGGCATCTCCATGAACTTCTTGAACGCCGGCATCCCAGTCACGATTTTGGAGATGAAGCAAGAGGCGTTGGATCGTGGCATCGCGACGATTCGCAAGAACTATGAAGCGCGCGTCAAAAAGGGCAAGCTCAAGCAAGAGAAATACGACGCCACCATGGCGTTGCTGTCCACCACGCTGAACTACGAAGACTTGAAAGATGCCGATTTGGTGATCGAGGCTGTATTCGAAGAAATCGGCGTGAAGGAGGCGGTGTTCAAGCAGTTGGATGCAGTCATGAAGCCCGGTGCGATTCTGGCGTCCAACACGTCCACCTTGGATGTCAACAAGATCGCCAGTTTTACCAAGCGACCCGAAGACGTCGTCGGGATGCACTTCTTCAGCCCTGCCAACGTGATGAAACTGCTTGAAGTTGTGCGCGGTGCGAAGACCGCCAAGGACGTCATGGCGACGGTAATGGCGATTGGCAAAAAGATCAAAAAGACCACCGTCGTCTCCGGTGTGTGCGATGGTTTCATCGGCAACCGGATGATCGAACAGTACAGCCGCCAGGCCGGATTCATGCTCGACGAGGGCGCAAGCCCTGAGCAAATTGACCGTGCGATCGAGAAATTTGGTTTCGCTATGGGTCCCTTCCGCATGGGCGATTTGGCGGGCAACGACATCGGCTGGGCGATCCGCAAGCGCCGCTATGTTGAAAAGCCAGAGGTCACCTACAGCGCCTCTGCTGATCGTTTGTGCGAACTGGGTCGCTTTGGACAAAAAACCGGGGCAGGATGGTACGACTACGCACCTGGCCAGCGCAAGCCCATCCCGAGTCCTGTGGTAGCCGAAATGCTCGAGAAGCACCGCAAGGAAGTCGGTGCGCCTCAGCGCAAAATCAGCGACGATGAAATCGTTCAACGCCTGGTGTATGCCCTCGTGAACGAGGCTGCACACATTTTGGAAGAGGGCATTGCAAGCAAGGCCAGCGACATCGACATGGTTTATCTGACTGGCTATGGCTTCCCATTCTGGCGTGGTGGTCCGATGCGTTATGCCGACGAGGTGGGCCTGTTCAATGTGACCCAGGCCATGAATCGGTTTGCGCAGAACCCCGCCGATGACGCCAAGTTCTGGCAACCTGCACCCTTGTTGGCTCGATTGGTTGCTGAAGGCAAAAACTTCACCGGTCAGCTCTAAACCCTACATCATTCTCGGCGCGCCACTGCGGCGCGCCACATTGGAGATCTCAAATGACTTCTGCCGTTATTGTTTCTACCGCACGCACGCCGCTGGCCAAGAGCTGGAAGGGTGCTTTCAACATGACCCACGGAGCGACGCTGGGTGGCCACGCCGTGAAGCACGCGATTGCACGCGCTGGCATCGATGCCGCCGAGGTCGACGATGTCATCATGGGCTGCGCCAACCCTGAGGGCGCGACCGGCATGAACATCGCCCGCCAGATCGCGCTCGCAGCAGGTTGCCCGATCACGACGTCAGGCATGACGGTGAATCGTTTCTGCTCCTCCGGATTGCAGACCATTGCTATGGCGGCACAACGCGTGATCGCCGGCGAGGGTGATGTGTATGTGGCTGGTGGTGTCGAGAGCATCTCTTGCGTGCAGCAAGAAATGAACCTGCACATGATCAAGGACCCCAATCTCGAAGCCGTCAAGCCAGAGATTTACTGGAGCATGTTGCAAACCGCCGAGCAAGTCGCCAAGCGCTATGGAATTTCGCGTGACGTGATGGATGAGTACGGCGCAGTAAGCCAGCAAAGGGCCTGTGCTGCCCAAGAAGCCGGTTTGTTCGATGCTGAAATTGCGCCCATCGAAGTCACCATGGGCGTCGCAGACCCCAAACTGGGTTTGATGACGAAAAAAGTCACCGTGAGTCGTGATGAAGGGACCCGCGAAGGCACCACCAAAGAGGGCATCAGTGGGATTCGTCCAGCCCTGCCGGGCGGCGTGGTTTCTGCCGGTAACGCGAGCCAGTTCTCTGATGGCGCCGGGGCTTGCGTTGTGATGAACGAGGAAATCGCCAACCAACGCGGGCTGAAGCCTCTGGGCCGGTTCTTAGGCTTTGCCGTGGCGGGTTGTGAACCCGATGAAATGGGCATCGGACCGGTGTTCGCGGTACCCAAGGTGCTCAAGCGTTTGGGCCTCACCGTGGCGGACATCGACTTGTGGGAATTGAATGAGGCCTTTGCTGTGCAGGTGCTGTACTGCCGTGACAAGCTGGGTATTCCAGCTGACAAGCTCAATGTCAATGGCGGCGCGATTGCATTGGGCCACCCTTACGGCGTGTCTGGTCAGCGTTTGGTTGGTCATGCGCTGATCGAAGGCAAGCGCCGAGGAGCTAAGCGCGTCTGCGTCACCATGTGTATCGGCGGTGGCATGGGCGCCGCCGGTGTATTTGAAGTGTTGTGATCGCCGTCGCACACAGGGAACCTTTTCCTGCGTGTGAACAGGCTTTCACGAGAGGGATGGCTGTGAAAACCCTTGGGTTTCACCCATCCCTTTTTTGCGAGGTGGCCGAGACGGCCAAATAGCGAGGACAGGACAGCATGAGTTTGCGCAGCACCATGGATTTTTTGTTGCACGATTGGCTCAAGGTCGAGACCTTGACGCAGCGGGAACGTTTCAGCGATCACAGTCGTGAAACGTTTGACGCCGTGCTTGATACGTGCGAGCGCATCGCACGCGAGAAATACGCGCCCTTCAATCGGCTGGTGGACGTGGAGGAGCCCCACTTCGACGGCGAAAAAGTCATCCTGCCGCAAGCCACGCATGACGCCCAACGCGCCTACGCTGAGAGCGGTATGTTGAGCGCTGCGCAAGACTATGAATGGGGCGGTATGCAGTTGCCTTACGTGGTCGAGGCAGCGGCGAATGCGTTTTTCTCGCACGCTTCAGTCAGTATCGGGTCTGGACTCTTGACCACCGGCAATGCCAATTTGTTGATGGTCCATGGCACGCCGTTGCAACGTGAAGTGTTTGCGCGTCGAGAGTTCAGCGGGGAATGGTCAGGAACGATGTGTTTGTCTGAGCCCCAAGCGGGCTCGAGCTTGTCCGACATCGTTACCCGCGCCACGCCTGATGGCGACGATTTTGAGTCAGACCCACTTGGACCACGCTACCGATTGCGTGGCAACAAAATGTGGATCTCTGCCGGAGAGCACGAACTCAGCGGCAACATCGTGCATTTGGTGCTTGCCAAGATCCCTGACGAAAACGGACAACTGGTGCCAGGCGTCAAGGGCATCTCTTTGTTCGTCGTGCCGAAAAAAATGGTCAACGCCCAAGGTGAGCTAACCGGTGAGCGCAACGACGTCGCGCTGGCTGGGTTGAATCACAAATGCGGTTGGCGAGGAACAACCAACACGCTGCTCAATTTTGGTGAAGGCAAGTTTCCGGTGAATGGCAAGGCTGGCGCGATCGGCTATCGCGTTGGGGAACCGGGTCATGGGCTCTTTTGTATGTTCCACATGATGAACGAGGCTCGCATCGGCGTTGGTATGGCCGCGACCATGCTGGGCTTGGCAGGCTACGACGCCAGTTTGGCTTATGCGCGGCAACGTCCGCAAGGCCGTTTACAAGGTGCAGCTGGCAAGGATCCAGCGTCCTCCCAAGTCAACCTGATTCGGCACCCTGACATCAAACGGATGTTGCTGGCCCAAAAGAGCTATGGCGAGGGTGCGTTGGCGCTGTTGCTGCGATGTGCGCAGATGGTGGACGAGACCCGCACAGGAACGCCGGCGGTGAAGGCAGAGGCAAAGCTGTTGCTTGAGATCTTGACGCCGATCGCTAAGAGCTGGCCCTCCGAGTGGTGTCTGGAGGCGAACTCGCTCGCGATTCAAGTCCATGGTGGCTATGGCTACACCCGCGATTTTCCGGTTGAACAGTATTGGCGTGACAATCGGCTCAACATGATCCACGAGGGTACCCATGGCATTCAAGCCATTGACCTTTTGGGGCGCAAGGTGCGCATGATGGAAGGCGCTGCTTTGCGCTTGCTTGGCGAAAAAATCATGCAGTCAGTTGGCGAGGCATCGATCGTTCCTCGCCTGCGTGACCACGCGAATGCGCTGGAGGCTGCACTGGCTGAGGTGTCGATGGTGACCGAAGCGATTTGGGCGTTTGAGGGCGAAGTGGACGCCAATGCTGCATTGGCCAACGCGGTGCCTTATATGCAGGCCTTCGGACACATGGTGTTGGCATGGACCTGGTTGGATGTAGCGCTTGCGGTTTGCGCGCAAGGTGACTCTAGCCACTCGGCTGCCAACGAGGGACGGCTGCGAGCCTGCGACTTCTTCTTCCGCTATGAGCTGCCCAAAATTGAGGCTTGGCTGATCGTTGCGCGCAACCGCGATCAAACGGCGGCGGAAATGCCTGAAGACGCGTTCTGAAGCCCACACACAGGAGACATCTATCATGCTCAAGCACATCATCATGTGGACATTCAAAGAGGAATACGACGGCAGCACCAAGGCTGAAAACGTGCTCAAGGCCAAAGGCTTGCTTGATCAATGTATTGGTTTGGTGCCGGGGCAAGGTCGATTTGAGGCCCGCATGGCCAGTATGCCGGGATGTACTGCTGACCTCATGCTTTACAGCGAGTTCAGCGACGAAGCGGCTTTGAAGGCCTATCAAGCCCACCCCACGCACGTGGCTCTGGCGCCTTTTTTGAGAGCTGCAGTGTCCGGTCGCATGTGCATGGATTACATCGATTGAGGTGCGACAGAGACGATGGATTGGCGTAAGTCGACTGAGCTTATCCCGCTTGAGACAGGGGTCGCTGCCGGGTCTAGACACAATGTTTTGATGGCTTGCACGGCAGGCACTTGAACTGATTTTTGGAGAATTTTGATGGCGCACCATGTTTTAGATTTGTTTTCACTCAAGGGCAAGACCGCTCTGATCACAGGCGGCTCGCGGGGTTTGGGCCTCCAAATGGCACAAGCGCTGGGCGAAGCAGGTGCGCGCGTGCTGTTGTCGGCGCGCAAGCCTGACGAACTCGAGCACGGTTGCTCGACGTTGCATAAGCAGGGCATTGATGCAAGTTGGATTGCGGCAGATTGCGCCCAGGAGGCCGACATCAATCGTTTGGCCACCGAGACTATCCAACGCCTCGGTCATGTCGATATTCTGATCAACAACGCGGGAGCGTCATGGGGTGCGCCTGCGGAGGAACATCCGACAGAGGCTTGGGACAAGGTGATGAACTTGAATGTTCGCGGTTACTTTTTATTGAGCAAGGCGATTGCCAATGGCTCCATGATTCCGCGCAAGAGTGGCAGCATCATCAACATCTCATCGATTGCGGGCTTGGGCGGCAACCCCGAAGGCATGAAGACCATTGCGTACAACACGTCCAAAGGGGCCGTGATCACGTTCACCCAAACCTTGGCTGCCGAGTGGGGCGCATATGGCATTCGGGTCAATGCCATTTGCCCTGGCTTCTTTCGCACCAAAATGGCCAATGGCCTGATCGATCAGTTGGGCGAGGAGCGCTTGGCGAAAGGTTCGCCCTTGCGCAGGCTTGGCGACGATGAGGACTTGAAAGGCCTGACGCTGATGTACGCGAGCGCGGCAGGCAAACACATCACAGGCCAGTGGATGGCAGTCGATGGTGGCGTGAGCGCCGTGACGGCTGGCTGATGTCCGCCGTTGAACAGCCACTGGAGTGGCCTCGCATCGTCCCATTCGCCCAACATCTGGGTTTTGAGTTGATGCATTTCAAGGACGGTGAAGCCCACATCCGGCTGCGCCCGGGTCGCGAGCACGAAAACTCATTTGATGTCGTGCATGGTGGCGCGTTGATGACCTTGCTGGATGTGACGATGGCTCACGCGATTCGCAGTGCGGAGTCTGATGATGTTGGGTGTGCCACCATTGAGATGAAAACCAGTTTTATGCGAGGAGCCGTGGGAGAAGTGACCGCCAAAGGGCGCATCCTCCATCGCACCAGCGCATTGGCTTTTGCAGAAGCCACGATCATCGATGCCCAGGGGCGTCCTTGTTGTCATGCCACTGGCACCTTCAAGGTGTTCAGCCGCTTGCCCAAAGCATTCAAACACAAACAAATTTAACCGGAGAACTACAATGCCAACCAATCGCCAAATCGTCTTGGCTGCCCGTCCAGCAGCAGAGGCCAAGACCGAACACTTTGCACTGCGTGAGGTCGAGACACCTGCGCTCAAACCCGGTCAAGTTTTGGTGCGCAATCACTACCTGAGTCTTGACCCTTACATGCGTGGACGCATGAATGAGAGCAAGAGTTACGCCCAACCCCAACCCCTGAATGAAGTGATGATTGGCGGCACGGTCGGCGAAGTGGTAGCCAGTGAGAATCCAAAGTTCAACGTCGGAGATACCGTTGTCGGCATGGGGGGGTGGCAAGAGTACAGCGTCGTCGATGCTGAAATCCCCGGTATGTTGCGCCGGGTCGATACGACCCACGTACCTTTGAGTTATTACCTGGGTGCAGTGGGTATGCCCGGTGTCACCGCTTGGTATGGCTTGACCCAAATCATCGCGCCCAAAGCCGGGGACACGGTGACCGTGAGCGCTGCGAGTGGCGCGGTTGGAAGCGCGTACGGCGCTCTAGCCAAAGCACGAGGCTGTCGTGTTGTGGGGATTGCGGGGGGACCTGAGAAGTGTGCTTATGTCGTGAATGAGTTGGGTTTCGATGACTGCATCGACTACCGCGAGCACAGCGATTACATTTCACTTTCAAAAGCACTCAAGCAAGCCTGTCCGAACGGCATCGATGGTCACTTTGAAAACGTGGGTGGCATGGTGCTGGATGCGGTGCTGCTGCGCACCAACGAATTTGCGCGCATCGCCGTGTGCGGGATGATTGCCGGCTATGACGGCGCACCTCTGCCGATGGCCAATCCGGCGTTGATTTTGATCAATCGTTTGAAGATCGAGGGCTTCATCGTCAGTGAGCACATGGAGTTGTGGCCGCAGGCCTTGGCGGAGTTGGGTGGCTTGGTTGCACAAGGCAAGCTGCGTCCTCGCGAGACGGTGGCCCAAGGCCTTGAGTCTGCACCAGAGGCTTTCTTGGGCTTGCTCAAAGGCAAGAACTTTGGCAAACAATTGGTCAAATTGGTTTGACAACCGTGGACGCGATGCGCCGCATGTGAAGGGAAAGCGATGTTGAAAGATCTGCAAGGCAAAACCGCCGTTCTTACCGGAGCTGGATCCGGCTTTGGCTTAGAGTGCGCGCGCATTGGGGCGCGAGGTGGCATGAATTTGGTCCTCGTGGATGTCCAGGCAGATGCGCTCGCCGCGAGCCAGAAAGAATGTGAGTCTTTAGGCGCTCGCGTCATAGCCAAGCAAGTCAATGTGGCAGATGCATCGGCAATGGAGTCGCTTGCAGCAGAGGTCAAAGCTGCGTTTGGTGCGCCTCACTTTGTGTTCAACAACGCCGGCGTGGGCTCAGGCGGTCTGATTTGGGAGAACACCGTTGCCGACTGGGATTGGGTGCTCGGCGTCAACGTTTGGGGCGTGGTTCATGGGGTCCGTTTGTTCACGCCCATGATGCTGGAAGCCGCCAAATCTGATCCTGACTATCGAGGGCACATCGTCAACACGGCAAGCATGGCTGGGTTGTTGACGCCACCGAATATGGGCATCTACAACGTGTCCAAGCATGCGGTGGTCAGTTTGACGGAGACGCTGTTCAACGATTTGCGTCTGGTCACTGATCAAGTGAGTGCCTCGGTGTTGTGTCCTTATTTTGTTGCCACAAACATCCACAAATCGGAGCGCAATCAGCCAGACTCGGTGGCGGCACAGGCCAAAACTCAAAGTCAACTCATTGGCGAGGCCATGACTGAGAAAGCGGTTACCAGTGGCAAAGTCACGGCAGCCGACGTCGCTCGGTTCGTATTTGATGGCATGGCTGAAAACCGGTTCTACATCTACAGCCACCCGCACGCGTTGGGCAACGCTCAAAGTCGGTTCGATGCGATTGTGGCTGGCGAAAATCCACCCGATCCATTCGCC
The DNA here is from genome assembly GCA_964478285.1 of uncultured Burkholderiaceae bacterium. Classification (GTDB taxonomy): domain Bacteria; phylum Pseudomonadota; class Gammaproteobacteria; order Burkholderiales; family Burkholderiaceae_C; genus RS62. Next base: position 36,601 of record CAYZHE010000007.1, on the reverse strand, counting down.
AAGCGGCCCGAAGTGGGGGAGCAGCTAAAGGCCGCATTGCGTGCAATTTGAGTATTGATGCGCTGTCGCACAAAGCCCCGCTAGCGGGGCTTTGTCACATGAGCCCTCTCTGTTTGCGCTTACTTATCTGCCGCAAGCCCATGCGCGCTCTGGCTGTGCAAATTTCCCTGCGACGCGTCTTGCATAATGCCGGATGGTCGTGGCGAGATCGCCGCTTTTTGATTTGTGGGTGAGTATGAGTGATGTGATCGTTGCGCAAATTGCGCAAGAGCTCAAAGTGGCTGCGCGGCAAGTGCAGGCGGCTGTGGATTTGTTGGATGGCGGCAGCACTGTGCCCTTCATTGCGCGGTATCGCAAAGAGGTGACCGGTGGATTGGATGACATTCAGTTGCGTGAACTAGAAGCGCGATTGACTTATTTGCGCGAACTCGCCCAGCGGCGCGAGGCCATCCTGAGCAGCATCGGTGAACAGGGAAAGTTGACAGCTGCATTGGCGCAGGCGATCCACAGCGCAGCCACCAAGCAAGAGCTTGAGGACTTGTATTTGCCCTACAAACCGAAGCGCCGCACCAAGGGCCAAGTGGCCATTGAAGCAGGCATCGAACCTTTGGCTGATCAGCTGTGGGCTGACCCCAGCATCGATCCAATGGTGGCTGCTGAGGCCTTCGTTTTACCAAAGGTGACGGACGAAGGTGTTGATTTCACCACCGTCGCACTGGTGTTGGATGGTGTGCGAGATATTTTGGCGGAGCGCTGGGCCGAAGACCCGAAGCTCGTTCAAGTCATGCGCGAGTGGCTGTGGGAGTGTGGACTTTTCCAAAGTCGATTGGCATCTGGCAAGGACGAACACCATGCCGATGTCAGCAAATTTGCCGACTACTTTGACTACGAAGAGCCGATCGCACGGGTGCCATCCCACCGCGCGCTCGCGATATTCAGAGGTCGAGCGCAAGATGTATTGAATGTGAAGTTGGCGCTCGATGAAGAGCCACAGCTGGGGGTGCCTAGCATGGCCGAAGGGCATATCGCTCGCAAGCTAGGTTGGAGCCACAGCCAGCGCCCAGCGGATGATTTGATTCGGAAGGCCGTGGCGTGGACTTGGCGGGTCAAGTTGTCCCTGTCATTGGAGCGCGATTTGTTTGGTCGCTTGCGAGAGTCGGCGGAGGCGGTGGCCATCAAGGTATTTGGTGACAACTTGAGAGACTTGTTGTTGGCGGCACCGGCGGGAGCCAAAGCCGTCATGGGATTAGATCCTGGCATCAGAACCGGTGTCAAAGTCGCGGTGGTCGATGCTACTGGGAAGCTGGTCGACACCGCAACTGTTTATCCCCACGAACCCCGAAAAGATTGGGAGGGTTCTGTGCACGCCTTATGTCAGCTCGTGGCGAAGCACAACGTGGCATTGATCGCGATTGGCAACGGTACGGCTAGCCGTGAGACTGATCAATTGGCGGCGGATGTCATCAAGCGCATCCACCAGGCGGCCTCGGGGTATGCGTTGCAAAAATTGGTGGTGAGTGAGGCCGGAGCATCGATCTACAGTGCCAGCGCATACGCCAGCGCAGAGTTACCGAATGTGGATGTGAGTTTGCGTGGTGCGGTATCGATCGCGCGCCGGGTACAGGATCCGCTGGCGGAGTTGGTCAAAATTGATCCCAAGTCGATCGGCGTCGGGCAGTACCAGCACGACGTGAACCAGACCGAGCTGTCCAAGCAATTGGACGCAGTCGTCGAGGATTGTGTGAACGGCGTCGGTGTCGACCTGAATACCGCCAGTGCGCCCTTGCTTACCCGGGTGTCTGGTTTGTCTTCGTCGGTGGCCGCTTCTGTCGTGCGCTGGCGTGACCAACACGGCGCTTTCAAAACCCGCCAACAATTGCTCGATGTCACTGGATTGGGACCTAAAACGTTTGAGCAGTGCGCTGGATTTCTGCGCATCCGAGGCGGTGACAATCCTTTGGATATGACGGGAGTCCATCCTGAGACCTATCCCGTAGTGGAGCGGATTTTGGCCGCGGTTCAACGACCGATTGATCAAATCATGGGGCAGGGCGCTGCACTGAAGTCGATCAAGCCGGAGGCGTTCGTTACGCCTGAGTTTGGCGCGGTCACGGTCAGCGATATTCTCAAAGAGTTGGAAAAACCGGGGCGCGATCCTCGACCTGATTTCGTGGTTGCTCGCTTCAATGAAGGCGTTCAGGACATCAGTGATTTGCAGGTCGGAATGGTTCTTGAAGGGACTGTTTCGAACGTCGCAGCGTTTGGCGCTTTTGTCGATATCGGTGTGCACCAAGATGGCCTCGTGCACCTAAGCCAATTGAGCAATCGGTTTGTGCAGGATGCCCATGAGGTAGTCAAAGCGGGTCAAATCGTCAAGGTCAAAGTGTTGGAGGTGGATGCCCCGCGAAAACGCATCAGCCTCACGATGAAGTTGGATGTGGATGCATCGGCGCACCGCTCGCCTTCCATGCGAGAGAAGCCCGCTCGAGGTCATGTGCAGCACGCCAAGCGTGGCCATGACGACGCGGCAAGCGGATCTGCGATGGCCAGCGCTTTTGCCAAACTCAAGGGACTTTAATCGATGAAAGCGCTGCGCATCTACGCGGGTGCCAAGGCACTGGCGGTCATCCGTGAACGGGGTGGGCTCAGCCCCGAGCAAGTTCGCGTCATCCCTGCCGCTGCAGGCGGCCCCAAAGGCTTGATGTTGCTGCGCCTCGATCAGTACCTGTTTGGTGAGTGGCTCAAAGACAGCAGCGCACCACTGCACTTGGTCGGCGCCTCAATCGGCGCGTGGCGAATGGCCACTGTTTGTCTGCGCGACCCGCTGCCAGCCATTCAGCGACTGGAGCACGATTACATCCACCAGCATTTTGAGCCGCCGCCCGGTCAGCGCAAGCCCAGTGCGCGCCAAGTCAGCGCGTCTTTTGCAGACAGTTTGCGGGCCTTTTATGAAGGGCGAGTGGCTGAGGTGCTGAGCCATCCCCATCGCCATTTGCATGTGGTGGTTTCGCGCGGCCGCGCGCTGCTCAAGTCCCACCACTCCATCGGCACGTCCCTCGGTTTTGCCGCTGCCTTTTTGGCCAATGCAGTGGAGCGGCGGTACTTGGGTGGGTGGCTGGAGCGTGGCATTTTGTCGTGCCAGACCAATCCTGAGTTGCCATTGCGGCCAGATGGATTTCCGACGCGCCACTGGCAGTTGAGCGAGGACAATTTCATGGAGGCGGTGCGTGCGAGCTGCTCGATTCCTTTTGCGATGGAGCCAGTGATCGATATCCCGCAACTACCCGAGGGTGCGTATTGGGATGGTGGACTTACCGATTACCACCTCCATTGGGGTTATCAGTTGGCGGATGAGGAGGTCGTGTTGTATCCGCATTTTCAGCGGCATGTGATACCGGGTTGGCTCGATAAAACTTGGAAAAGTCGGCACTCAGCGACGGCAGCTTTAGATCAAACGATTGTTCTCGCACCCGATCCAGATTGGGTTGCGCGCCTGCCTGGCGGTAAGCTGCCGGATCGCCACGATTTCGTGACTTATGCGGATCACTTTGAGGGACGGGTCGCTGCCTGGGGTCAAGCGGTCGCTCAGAGCCAGCAGTTGGCGGATGAATGGCAATCGTGGTTGGCTAAGCCCGATATGGATGCGGTTCAGGTGTTGTCCTGAGATCGCAATCTTGGGGGGTTCAGAAATAGTCTGATAGATCTAACATGCGCGAGGCCGACGCATTTCGTTTCACCGATGCGATGCCTTTTTCCATTGCTGCGATAGAAGAGTAGTGCGTGCTCTTGCCCAAGCGTTCGCCGTCTTCACCTAAGAGCGAGAAGTAGGGCTGGCCCCCGGGAGCCAAGCGTCGGTCATAGCATTCGTCTTTGAGGCTGCACTTGCGCAGTTGTTCAAGCAGGGCTTGCGCATCATCTTTGTTGTGCAGAGTTTGGCTCGTCATCACCACTTGTCCATTCGCAGCCTTGAGGCTTAGGACAAACAGGCCATGGCGATTTTTGGTTAACTCAAATTTCCCCGACATCTTGACTCCTGACGAAAAGTATTTTTTTTGAATTCAATTCGTCAGAGTTTATAGATCTAAAGTACTCCAAAATAGTCTCAATTAAAGCTAGCCAATACCCGCGCCAGCTCAGGCACTTGCCTCCAGCATCGCCAAGTACTCCTCGGCGCTGGCCAATCGAGGGTTGGTGGCGTGGCAATGATCGGCCAACGCGCCTTTGATGATGCGCTCATACCAGCCGGGCTCAACGCCCATCGCCGACAGTCCGGTGGGCAAACCCAATCGGGCGTTCATCTCCTTGATTGCATCCGCGACATCTGTGCCCGAGGTGAGGCCCATGGCGTGTGCCATGCGGTCTAGCTTGCGCTCTGACTGAAGCGAGTCGACGTCTGCGTTGAATCGGATCACTGCGGGGAGGAACATGGCATTCAAGGTGCCATGGTGCAGGCGCGGATTGACGCCTCCCAAGCTGTGACTGAGGGAGTGAACACAGCCCAGCCCTTTTTGAAACGCCAATGCGCCCTGCATGGACGCACTCATCATTTGCCGCCTCGCCTCTAAATTGGTGCCATCGCGGGTGGCTTGCTCTATGTTCGCCCATGCGCGCGCGAGCCCATCCAGAGCTATCCCGTCGGCGGGCGGATTGAAGGGCGCGGCCATGAAGGTCTCCATGCAGTGGGCTACCGCATCCATACCCGTTGCAGCTGTCAGCATCGGGGGCAAGCCAATGGTGAGTTCTGGGTCACAAATGGCCGCTGCCGGCACCAAGTGCCAGCTGTGAAAGCCCAACTTTCTGCCGTCTTCCACAATCACAATCGCCCCTCTGGCCACTTCGCTGCCGGTTCCCGCGGTGGTGGGGATGGCGATCAGTGGCGCCACTCGATCGGTGATTTTGGGCGACCCGCCTTCGATCGTGGCATAAGTTTTGAGTGGACCCTCATGGGTTGCGGCGATGGCGAGTCCTTTGGCGCAGTCGATTGATGAGCCTCCACCCAAGGCAATCAGTCCGTCTGCGCGGTGTGCCACATACATCGCTTGCGCGGCGCGTACGGCTTGCTCGGTCGGATTGGAGGGAGTCTGGTCAAACACAGCGACATCAAAGTCTTTCAATACATCCAACGCTTTCTGCACAATGCCCGCAGCCTTGACGCCCGGATCGGTGACGATCAAAGGGCGTTGGATGCCACAACGCACGCATTCATCAGCGAGGGTGCGAATGGCGCCGAAGTCAAATTGAATTTGGGTGATATAGCGGATGGCGCTCATGGAAATACTCCGGGGTGTGCTCAGATGGACAGTCTTGATGTCGCCAATTTAACGTGGGGCAGCGCCGGTGACTGGCGCTTGCGTGACGCCCGCTTATCATCACTGCATGAGTGGACCTGCCGAATTTTTGCATCGTTTGAGCCCGCAAACGCGCCAAATCTTGGAGCACATGCAAAGGGCGTCCCATGCGCCCATGCACGCGCTACCGCCCCACGCGGCGCGCGCGTTTTACGAAAAAGCGGCTGGCATTCTGGACATTCGAAAAGTGGCGATGCAGAGGGATGAGCGTTTGGATATTCCCACGCGGGATGGCGCCCTCATTCACGCCAGATTGTGGGCGCCGAGCATGGAGCCATTGCCAGTGCTGCTGTATTTTCACGGTGGTGGCTTCACGATCGGCAGCACAGCCACACATGAGCCCCTGTGTCGGCGCCTCGCTGAATTGACCCATTGCGCAGTGATTTCAGTGGATTACCGCTTGGCCCCTGAGCATCGATTCCCGACTGCGGTGCATGACGCTTGGGACGCTTTGGCGTATGTTCGATCACACGCCGCTGCGCTCGGTCTGGATCCCTCGCGCTTGGCCGTGGGAGGGGATAGTGCCGGAGGAACCTTAGCGGCGGTTTCGGCGCTGTATGCGCGCGATCAACAGTGGCCGCTGAGTTTGCAGTTGCTTTTTTATCCCGGTACGACGGCACATCAGGATACGGACTCGCATCGAAAATTGGCGCATGGGCTGGTGCTGGGGGAGTCAGTGATCTCCTATTTCTTTGAGCAGTACATTCCCCTGCGCAGTCAGCGCAGTGACTGGCGCTTTGCGCCGCTGCTGGCTGATGACCATGCCGGCGTCGCTCCTGCATGGCTCGGTTTGGCAGAGATCGATCCCTTGGTGGACGAGGGCGTGGCTTACGCCGACGCCCTGCGCATGGCCCACGTGCCGGTCGATTTAGAGATTTATCCGGGTGTGGTGCACGGTTTCATTCAATGGGGTCGCGCCATTCCAGAGGCTTTGCAATGCCACCAAGACGCTGCAGCGGCGTTGCGCAAAGCATGGAATATCGAGCCTGCCAGCTAGTTTGGGCAGCCAGAGTCGTGGCGATGCCATGGCGCTTGTTTGAGTTAGGTCAAAGCGCTGAGTCTTGGTTTCATCTATAATGAGAATCATTCTCATTTAGATTTGAAGCCAAATATGCTCCAACTCAACCAAATTCCGTCCGACGTTTGGTACCGCATTGATCGGCAAGGCGTGTGCAATCCGCGCCTCGCGGCGTTGGGGTTTTTGCCTGCGGAGCCGGTGCGGGTGTTGCGGCGCAGCTGGTGGCAGAGAGGGGCGCTGGTGGTTCAGATCGGCAATGCCACGTTTGCGCTGCGGGACAACGAGGCAGCGCAGATAGGGGTGGAAGGCACCGCCGTATGAACGCCATTCAAACCATCGACATCACTCGAATGGCGCCCAAGCGCGTCGCGTTGTTGGGCAATCCCAATTGCGGCAAGTCGGTGTTGTTCAATCGCCTGACGGGTAGCCGCCAAAAGGTCGCCAACTACGCTGGCGTGACCGTTGAGCTGAAGCGGGGCTTGAGCCGCACGCCCGCCGGTCACGCGATCAGTGTGGTGGATTTGCCTGGTACCTATGGCTTGGTGGCCAACAGTGAAGACGAGATGGTCGCGTGCGAAGTCGTCTCGGGACGAAGCCTGCAAGAACCTGCGCCTGATTTGGTGGTGGTGGTGGTCGATGCCACCCGTCTGCGGCGCGGGTTGCGGCTACTCGTAGGGGTCAAGCGAATGGGTGTACCCACGGTCTTGGTGCTCAACATGATGGATCGCGTGCGTGCACAAGGTCAGCACATCGATGTGGATCAACTCGCACGCGCGGTGGCAGTGCCAGTCGTGGAAGCCACAGGAATCGCTCCGCATGGTGCCGACGCATTGCTGTCGCTGTTAGATGAGAGCTGTGTCTGGGAGGTTGAATCTTCGACTCAGCCTCAGGTGCGTGGGCTCGAAACAGGTCCCACCGCTGAAGATGCCCAAGCACGGGCATGGCTGCAAATGGCGGGCATTGATCAAGCGCCTCAAGCGCATCCGCTCAGCCAGAAGCTCGATGGGTGGTTGTTGCATCCGCTCTTGGGCAGTGGCGTTTTGGCGTTGGTCTTGTTCTTGATCTTTCAAGCGGTGTTTGCATGGGCGGCAGCCCCGATGGATGCCATTGAGGCTGGTGTTGCGGCGGTCGCTGAGGCGCTGGGGGCGGCGTTGCCGGATGGACTGATCAAAAGTCTATTGATTGATGGCATCTTGGCGGGCTTGGGCGGCGTGGTGGTGTTTTTGCCGCAAATTTTGATTTTGTTTTTCTTCATCCTGGTGCTTGAGGAGTCCGGTTATCTGCCCCGCGCGGCGCTGTTGTTGGACCGGTTGATGGCGAGTGTGGGCTTGTCCGGGCGCTCATTCATCCCGCTGCTTTCCAGCTTTGCCTGCGCGATCCCGGGCGTCATGGCCAGCCGCACCATCGCCGATCGCCGCGACCGTTGGGTCACGATTTTGATCGCGCCGCTGATGACTTGCTCAGCACGATTGCCTGTCTATGCACTGCTGATTGGCGCGTTTATTCCCAATCAATCAATCATGGGCATGAATTTGCCTGGGCTGGTGCTGTTTGGCTTGTACCTGCTGGGCGTGGTGTCTGCGGTGATGGTTGCATGGATCGCCAAAAAGTTTTCTCTGCAGGCGTCGCAAGCGCAGTTGATGATGGAGTTGCCCGATTACCACTGGCCGCGGCTGCGGGATGTGGCTTTGGGGTTGTGGCAGAGGGCATCTATCTTTCTGCGCAACGTGGGGGGAATCATTTTGGCATTGACGGTTATCTTGTGGTTTCTATCGACTTTCCCCCACCCACCGGCTGGCTTCGCGGGAGCACCGATTGAGTACAGTTTTGCGGGCCAAATTGGCCGGGGGCTGGCACATGTGTTCGAGCCCATTGGCTTCAACTGGCAGATTTCAGTGGCATTGATTCCGGGACTCGCCGCTCGGGAGGTCGCCGTTAGTGCGCTTGGTACGGTCTATGCGCTGTCGCAGGTGGGCAATGATGTCAGTGTCGCCTTGGCCCCGATGATCGCCGCCGATTGGTCGTTGCCCACTGCCTTGTCACTGTTGATTTGGTACGTCTACGCGCCGCAGTGTTTGGCGACATTGGCTGTGGTTCGAAAAGAGGTGGGCGGATGGCGACTGCCGCTTCTGATGGCCGCCTACCTGTTTGGTTTGGCCTATGTGGCGTCCTGGGTCACCTACCGTTTGAGTGCGACTTGGTTAGGATAAAAAATGGATCTTCAATTGTTCCTGGTGTTGGCCATGACCGGTGCGGCGGTGGTGTATCTGTGGCGCAGATATCGACGCGCACAGCAGGGTTTGTTGCCGATGTGTGGCAACTGCGACCACTGCAGTTGTGACTCAAAGCGCCTTTGAGTGCAAGCCTGTGCGCGCTGGGTCGCAGGCTTGAATCCACGAACGTTCCGTCGCCAATGGCATGGCTTGGACCAGATCTGCCAGTGTCTCTCCGCCCCATGCTGCCAAGGTCAGCCCGCGTGAACCCAGCGCGGTGAAGGCGTACAAGCCAGGCTGACGCGGCATGGCCTCTAGTCCACCGCGCCGTGGCCGCGGCAAATCGATGGCGGGAATTGCTCCGATCAATGGCATGCGGTCCGGACTGGCACAGCGCACGCCCACATAGGCATTCAGTTCACCGTTCGCCCTTTGTGCATCGAACCGATTCAAGCCCTCGGGACACAAACGTGCGAGGCAATCGCGATTGGCATCGTGGTCACTCTCCGTCGCCAACGGTGCAGTCACGCCCCGGCGGTAGGTGGACCCCACGGCCCAGATGCGGCCCTGGCTGCTTTGAAACCCAGGGCTCACTACCCCATGCGAGCGCCGCACTTCAGGCGCCAGGGGGGCGTCGTCCGCGCCGAGTGAAGCCCAGCTCATTTGACCTGCCACCCCACGCAAGGATTGCATGGTCTCGCCAACCAAGGCTTGGGCTCCCCAGGCGTTGGCTACGACGACGATCTCGGCCTGTGCGAGCACTGCGCCACTGACATCCAGAGCCATCCATTTGTCATTCACGCGCTGCAACTGCGCCACGCGCGTCTGACCACGAAATGCGACGCGACCGCTGCGCATCGCAGCTTTTCCCCAGGCGTCGACCAAGGCCTTGGGTTCGATCATCCACGCTTCTTCGGGGTGACTAGGCTGTCCCTCATCGTCGACTCGGACAACAGGTGTGCGCTGCCAACCTGGGCCATTTGGCAGCAGGCGATCCAAATGTTTGCGGGTGCACCTGAGCCCAATTTGGGAGAGTTCACTCATCGGCGTTGGGCTGGCGGTGGGGTGCGGACTCAGGAGGCCGACTGGCAGTGCAGAGGCACCGCGCGCCCAATCGGGATGGGCATCCAGCCACTCGATTTGCCAGCCTCGCTGGGTCAAGTGATAGACAGCAGACGCGCCTGCCAAGCCTGCGCCAACGACAACAGCGCTGGAGGGCGTGAGCGAAGGCGCAGACGGCGTTGGCCAGCGCGGGCAATGCAGCGCATCAACCTCAACCTCTGAGTTGCTGGACACAGAGACGATCCACCCATGTGCCTCCCACACAAGGCGATCGCGACGCAATATCTCGCGGCAGGGTTTGCCTTCATCCGATTCGACGATCAACCAACTGTCGCGCCACACGTGTCGCCGCAAGGCCTGCGCCAGTGCGTCGGACTGTATCCACTCGGGCTGATTGATCCACACGCCGTGAAACCGCCCAATACCCGACAAGTGACCGCTGCTCGGGAGGTTGCCCCAATCCACCCAGGAGACGTTGTCGCGCAGAGGGACGGACTGGCCATGAAAGGGTGGAGGGCAATGGGGTACGCCCACCGCGTTCAGTGTCACCAGCCTCAGGTGTGGCGCACCTGCAGGCCAGTGGCGTGCAATATCTGTGGTGTGTTGCGCTGCGTTGCCAATCAACAAAAGGTGCGTTGCGCTGGCGCGCAGTTGCGCCCGGGACAAGGCAGCGGATAGCCGAAGCACGTTGGGGGAACGCGTTATTCCGTCGGTGGCACGTAGCCTTGGGCGGCGTCGGCACCATCGCCAAAGAAGTGGTTTTCCATTTGCCGGGCCAGGTACTGGCGAGCCCGCTGGTCTGCCAGGTTCAAGCGGTTTTCGTTGACCAACATGGTCTGATGTTTCAGCCAATCAGCCCAGGCTTGCTTGCTGACACTCAGGTAGATGCGCTTGCCAAGTTCGCCGGGATACGGTGCAAAGTCGAGCCCTTCCGCTTCGGTGCCTAGTTTGATGCATTGAATCATGCGAGCCATCGGTTATCCTTTTCAATTGTTGGGTTGCAGTGCAGTGGTGCGCCGCTCACCCTGAACTGTAACAATCTCTGAAAATCCTCGGCGATTCGAGGGCAGAGTCTCGGTGAGCGAAGCCATCGGCTCCCGACCTGTGCCAGCGATCCGCAACACCAATGACAGGGCCAGTCAATGTCGAACATTTTCACTGAACACGCTTTGACTCCTCGCTGGCGTAGCCCTATGGCGCTGGCGGCCTTGTGGTGTGCTTGTTTGCTCGGCTACGGTCTTTATTTGCAACACATCGAGGGGCTCGTACCCTGTCCGATGTGTATTGTTCAGCGCTATGCGTTGGTGCTGCTGGTGATTTTGCTGGCGTTGGCATCGCTGTTTCGGGACGGGGGCGTGGCCATGGTATTTCAGTTGATTGGGTTGTTGGCTGCCCTGGGCGGCGCATTCACAGCAGCGCGCCAGAGTTGGCTACAGTGGTACCCGCCTGAAATTTTGTCTTGTGGCCGAGACTTCTACGGCATGATCGAAGCGTTTCCACTTCAACGAGTGATCCCCATGCTCTTCAAGGGAAGCGGGGACTGCGCTGCGGTTGATTGGACGTTTCTGGGACTGACCATCGCCAATTGGTCGTTTTTGAATTTCGGATTGATTGCGGTGGTTTTGGTGCGTGAATGGCGCCAAAACCGCCGACGAAACGTCACAACTTTTTGATCAACACTTTGCTGCGCCTGTCCCAGTTGTACTTGTTGCGACGGGCTGACGGCAGGGCATCTGTGCTGGTTTCGACAAAACCTCGCTTGATAAACCAGTGCATGGTTCTGGTCGTCAGCACAAAAATTTGTTTCAAACCCATCGCGCGGGCACGTTGCTCAATCCGTTTGAGCAGGCGCTCGCCATCCCCTTGCGCTTGGCTGTGTGGGGACACAGTCAGTGCAGCCATCTCGCCAGAACGCTCTTCTGGATAGGGATACAAGGCTGCACATCCAAAGATGACGCCGTCGTGCTCAATGATGGTGTAGTTGCCCGCATCGCGTTCGATTTCATTGCGATCTCGCTTCACCATCGTGCCGTCTTGCTCAAAAGGCTCAATCAAAGCCAAGATTGCCGACACATCATCCATCGTTGCTTCGCGAAGACTTTCTAGCTTTTCATCGACGACCATGGTTCCTATGCCGTCGTGGGTGTAGATTTCTTGCAAAATCGCGCCGTCTTCAGAGAATGGCAAGATATGGCTGCGCTCCACGCCACCCTCACACGCCCGAATGCAGTGCTTCAAGTAAAACGCCAGGTCAGGCGTGTTCTCGTGCTTGGGAAGCTCAATCAGCGTTTGCTTGGCCTGCTTCAATGGCAGTTCGGTATCGATCGGAGTGCTCGTATCCAACGGATCTTGGTGGACACCATCAAATTCGGTCAGCAACAAGAGTTTTTCAGCCTGCAGCGCGATGGCGCAGGACGTTGCCACATCTTCCATCGACAGGTTGAAGGCTTCACCTGTTGGTGAAAAGCCAAATGGTGACAACAAAACCAACGCGCCCATATCCAGGGCTGAGGCAATCCCAACCGCATCCACTTTGCGCACCAGGCCTGAGTGCAAGAAATCCTTGCCGTCAATGACGCCAACGGGGCGAGCCGTGATGAAGTTGCCGCTCATCACGCGCACGGTTGCGCCGGCCATGGGTGTGTTGGGTAAACCCTGGCTGAACGCCGCCTCGATCTCAAAACGGAGTTGGCCCGCGGCCTCTTGGGCACAGTCCAGCGCCACACTGTCGGTCACGCGCATCCCATGCGAAAACTCGGCTGGATGCCCTCTGGCCATCAATTGCTCGTTCACTTGAGGCCTGAAACCGTGCACCAACACGATGCGCAAGCCCATACTCTTGATCAGCGCCAGGTCTTGTGCGATCAAAGGCAGCTTGCCTGCGGCGATCGCTTCACCGGTCACGCCCACCACCACCGTTTTCCCCCGGTGCATGTGGATGTAGGGCGCCACAGATCGAAACCACGGCACGAAAGTGAAATCAAATACTACGGACATAGGTCGGCGGGCACACAGAGGTTGGGATAATGCACATTTTGACGCATTTGTGCCCTTGATTTAGAACTTGTTGTTGACCGCGTGACGATTACTCCCCAAACACAGCCCGCCTATCAGCTGGAATTCCCGCCTGAATTGCCAGTCAGTGAGCGCAGAGATGACATCATGGCTGCGATTCAAGCGCACCAAGTGGTGGTGATCTGTGGCGAAACGGGCTCTGGGAAAACGACTCAGTTGCCCAAAATGGCATTGGCGTTGGGCCGCGGTAAAGCCAACGGCGGTGGCTTGATCGGTCACACGCAACCGCGCCGGGTTGCAGCAACCAGCGTGGCCAAGCGCATCGCACAAGAGCTCCAAACCGAGCTCGGTGACGTGGTTGGCTACAAGATCAGGTTTCAGGATCGGTTGAGTAACCACGCCTCAGTCAAGCTCATGACAGACGGCATATTGCTCGCCGAAACCCAACGCGACCCGCTGCTCAAATCCTATGACACGCTGATCATCGACGAGGCGCATGAGAGAAGCTTAAACATTGATTTTTTGTTGGGCTATTTGCGTCAACTGCTGCCGCGCCGACCCGATCTCAAGGTCATCATCACGTCGGCAACGATCGACGCGGATCGATTTGCTCATTATTTCGCTGGGCGGCGGGGGCCTGCACCGGTGCTCATGGTCAGTGGACGTACCTTTGACGTCGAAGTGCGTTGGCGGCCGTTCCTCGAGTCGAAGGATTTTGATTTGAACGCCGCGATTGCAGACGCGGTGGACGAACTGTGGCGTGGGGGCGCCCATGACGGCGACATTTTGGTGTTCTTGCCGGGCGAGCGCGAAATCCGCGAAGCCGCGCACCACCTCACCAAACACCTGAGCCATCAACCACTCCTGAGAGACAGCGAAGTTCTGCCCCTGTTTGCGCGATTGAGTCAGAGCGAGCAGGACCAGATTTTCAAGACCCATGCCAAGCGGCGGATTGTGTTGGCCACCAACGTCGCTGAAACCTCATTGACCGTACCAGGGATCCGGTACGTGATTGATTCGGGCTTGGCGCGCGTGAAGCGTTACAGCTACCGACAAAAAGTCGAGCAATTGCAAATTGAGCCGATCAGTCAGGCCGCTGCCCAGCAGCGCTCGGGGCGTTGCGGGCGGGTCTCTAACGGCATTGCAATCCGTCTCTATGACGAGGCAGGATTTGCCCAGCGTCCCCGCTTCACGGATCCTGAAATCTTGCGCAGTTCGCTGGCTGGCGTGATTCTGCGCATGAAGGACCTCGGCCTAGGCGCGGTGCAAGATTTTGCGTTCATTGATCCCCCCAAGCAGCGCGCGATCGCAGACGGTTATCAACTGCTGGTCGAGCTAGGCGCAATGGGTGAAGATCAAGAACTGACCCCACTGGGCAAGACCCTGTCGCGTTGGCCGCTTGATCCGCGCGTGGGGCGGATGCTGCTGGCTGCCAAAGACCATGGGGCCCTGAAGGAAGTCTTGGTCATCGCGGCTGCGCTCAGCGTACAGGATGTTCGTGAACGCCCGCTAGACAAGCAGGCGCAAGCCGATCAAGCGCACAAGCCATTCGACGACCCCAAGAGTGAGTTTTCAGGTATTTTGCGTTTGTGGGACTGGGTGCATCAGTCTCGAGGTGGGCCATCTGCGCAGGGGAGTGACGCCCACAAGCTTTCCAATCGTCAACATGAGCAGCTCCTGCGGGATCATTTCATCAACGTGCGCCGTTTGCGAGAGTGGCGGGACGTTCACACCCAATTGCACACGGTGGTCGCAGAGCATGGCTGGAAGCCCAACACCGAGCCAGCGACGTATGACCAGTTGCACATGGCTTTGCTCACCGGTCTCTTGGGCAATGTCGGCTGTAAGAGCGACACCGAAGACTGGTATCTCGGTGCGCGGGGGATCAAGTTTTGGAAGCACCCCGGAGCGCACTTGAACAAAAAACCGGGCCGCTGGTTGGTTGCGGCCGAATTGATCGAAACCACGCGCTTGTTTGGTCGGGGCTTGGCTGCGATTGAACCCGCATGGTTAGAACATGTGGGACAGCATTTGTTGAAGAAACAAGTGCTCAACCCCCGCTGGGAAAAAAAGGCAGGCCGGGTGGTTGCTGATGAGCGCGCCACGCTTTATGGCTTGGTGGTCTACAACCAGCGGCGAGTCGACTTTAGCCACATTGATTTGCCGTTGGCGCGAGAGATATTCATCCGCGAGGCCTTGGTCGCCGAAGAGCTCGAGACTCGTCTGCCGTTCATGTCAGCGAACAAGCGAATGGTGCGGGAGGTGTTAGAGCTTGAGCACAAGTCGCGCCGGCAGGACGTGATGGTCGACGATGAGTTGATTGCAGCGTTTTACGACGCGCAGATCCCGGCTGATATATGCGATCAGCGCAGCCTAGAAAACTGGTGGAAAAGAGAGTCGCAGCAAAACACTCAGTTGCTGCGTTTGACCCGAGAGGATCTGATGCGGCACGAGGCCGCTGGGGTCACTGCGCAGCGGTTTCCGTCGCATCTCAAGCTTGGCGGCGTGGACTGCGAAGCCCAGTATCTGCATGAACCTGGCCATGTCCGCGATGGCGTGACGGTCAGTGTCCCTTTGTTTGTCCTCAACCAAGTCAAAGCAGAAACGTGCGAATGGCTGGTGCCAGGTCTGCTGGGTGAAAAGGTCCATGCCTTGTTGAAGACCTTGCCGCAGCGCCCGCGTGCGCGCATGGTCCCGTTGCCACACACCGCTGCAGAATTCACAGCGTTCCTGCTCGAGCCTCATCGGTTCGCGCATGAGGGGTTGATGCAAGCCCTCATGCCTTTGATCAAAGCGAAGACTGAGTTGGACCTGAAAACAATTGATTTCAAGCCTGACCAATTGCCTGCCCACTTGCAGATGAACATCCGGGTGGTGGATGAACACGGCCGTCAACTGGGTATGGGAAGAAGCCTATCCGCGCTCAAGGCGGAGTGGGGTGGTCAAGCGCGCGGGGCTTTCCAAGCGCTTGCCGCGCTCAAGATCCAATCGCCCGCTCCGACATCCCCACCAACTAGCGCACAATCAGGTGCGATGAGAACGCCAGCGCCTGCTGCGACGCAGCAAGCTTCTGACCGCGTCCGCACCCAGGGTCAAAGCACTCATCCCACGCCTTCAGTGAGCGGCCAAGACTTGTACACGGCGTGGACGTTTGGTGAGTTGCCTGAGTTGATGGAGATCCGTCAAAAGGGGCAGACACTGATTGGCTTCCCTGCGCTGGTGGACGCTGGCGATGGGGTCAACATTCAGGTATTTGACTTGCCAGAGGAGGCGCAAGGCAAACACCTTCAAGGCCTCCGCCGCCTGTTTGCTTTGGCTGTCAAAGACGCGATGAAATTGCTTTCAAAAGGCATGGCCGACCAGCAAAGCATGGGGGTCGCATTTATGCCGCTGGGGACCCTAGACGAACTCAAGGCGCAAATTTTGGATGTCGCGTTGGAGCGCGCTTTTTTGATGGCCCCTTGGCCAACCGATAGCGCGTCCTTCGAACGGCGGGTCACGGAGGGTCGCGGTCGTTTGGGTTTGATCGCGCAAGAGGTGACACGTCTGAGCGCGCAAATCTTGCAGGAGTTTGCGCAGATCAGTCGCCGTCTGAAAGAGCTCAAGAGTGCGCCTGAAGTTGCACGCGATATACAAGGGCAACTGGCGCGGTTGATGCACGCCAAATTTGTGGTCAATACGCCATACGTTCAACTGCAACATTTCCCGCGTTACTTGCAGGCGATGCAGATGCGCATCGAAAAAATGCGAAAGGATCCAGCGCGGGATCAGCAGCTGCAGCGCGAAGTCAACGCACTAGAGACGCCGTTTTACCGTTTGGTGAGTCAGCGAAAAGGGCAGTCGGACGATGCGCTGGAGCAGTTCCGCTGGCTGCTGGAAGAGCTGCGCGTTGGGCTGTTCGCCCAGACCTTGCGCACGCCTCAACCGGTGAGCATCAAACGATTGGAAAAAGCCTGGCACGCGTTGCAGCGCTGAGGCTGGAACAGGCAGGCGGCGTTGTTCGTTGCTGCTGCAGCACGGCTTCACAGGCGGGCGAGGCGCTCCAGACCCAAGGCCAGGGTGTCGTCTTTTTTAGCAAAACAAAACCGAATCACGCCTTGATCGAACCCGCCGCCATAAAACGCGGACAGGGGGATCGCCGCCACACCAACTTCTCTGGTCAACCATTGGCAAAAATCCGCTTCATTGAGTGATTTTTCAGGCACAGAAAGCTGGTCATATCTGGCGCATTGAAAGTAGGTACCTTGGCTGGGCAGCAACTCAAAACGAGTTTGTGAGAGCCCCTTAGCGAAATAGTCCCGCTTGGATTGATAGAAGCTTGGCAAGCCTAAATAAGGTTGGGGATCTTGCATGTAGGCGGCGAGCCCGTGTTGCACTGGCGTGTTGACAGTGAACACGTTGAATTGATGCACTTTTCTGAACTCAGCAGACAGCGGCGCCGGTGCGGCGACATAGCCGACTTTCCAGCCCGTCACATGGTAGGTTTTTCCAAAGCTGCTCACGATGAAGCTGCGCGCCGCCAAGGCGGGGAACCGAGCCGCACTCTGGTGGACAGCACCATCAAAAACCATGTGTTCATAGACCTCGTCACTGATGACCACGACATCGGTTCCATCAAGCAGATCTTGCAGTTGCGCCATTTCGGCATCGGTCCACACGGTCGCACTCGGGTTATGCGGGGTGTTGACGATGATGGCACGCGTGCGGGGGCTCATGGCTGCCTCAATCAAACCAAAGTCTGGTCGGAAGGTGCCAGGGGTCAGGGGCACACGCACAACGACTCCCCCTGCGAGCTCAATGTTGGGCACGTAGCTGTCATAGCAGGGCTCCAACACGATGACTTCATCCCCCGGGTGCACAACGCTCAGGATCGCAGTCAGGATGGCCTGCGTTGCGCCAGCAGTGATGGTGATCTCCGACGCTGCATCGTAGGTACGCCCGTAAAGCTTAGAAATCTTCTCACTGATCGCTTGGCGCAACGGTGCAATCCCACTCATCGGTGGGTATTGATTCAGTCCCTTCGACATGGCGTCGGAGACTGCTTGGGGTAGGCGAGGATCGCCCTCGAAATCGGGGAAGCCTTGTCCCAAATTGACTGCGTTGCACTCGGTTGCGAGAGCAGACATCACGGTAAATATCGTCGTGCCGACATTGGGTAAGCGGCTCGGAATCGCCGGAGTGTGAGCTTGCATCGTCGTCATATGCCGTAATTTTCGCCAACGTTTTGCATGGCTTTTCGGATGAGGTCTTTGTTCAAACGTTCGCTGAGCAACTCCGCCAGTCGCAGCACCACTTCGCGCAAGTAGGCGCCCCTTTTGAATGCCACTCGGGCGATGTTGGTACCAAACAGATGTCCTGCGGGTCGCACTGCCAAGTCTGGATCTTGGGCTTCTCCCTCAACCGCCATTTGAGCGACGATGCCGACACCCATCCCGAGCTTGACGTAAGTCTTGATCACGTCAGAGTCGATGGCTTCTAGTGCAATATTGGACTTGAGGCCTTGCGCGGCAAAAGCCATGTCGATGCGAGTACGCCCAGTGAATGATGGGTGGTAGGTCACCAAAGGGTACTCAGCGAGGTCCTGCAAGCGGATGCGCTCTAAGTCTAGGAGGGGATGACCCAAAGGCATCACCAGCACATGCTGCCATTCGTAGCAAGGCAGGGAGATCAGGCCTTCATAGTCCGCCAGACTTTCGGTGGCGATGCCGATGTCCGCGACATCGTCCAGCAACATCTTGGCAACCTGTGAGGGCGAGCCCTGGTGCAGGCTGACGTTGACCTTGGGATAAATCTGCCGAAGCTTGGTCACAGGACGGGGCAACACATACCGCGCTTGGGTGTGGGTCGTTGCGATCGATACCGTGCCACTGTCGTTGTTGGCATATTGCTGTCCGACCCGTTTGAGGTTTTGGACCTCCCGCATGATCAGTTCAATGCTTCGCAGGACTTCGGCCCCTGGCTCTGTGATGCGCTTCAAGCGCTTGCCATGGCGGGCAAATATCTCGACGCCCAACTCATCTTCGAGTTCGATGATGGCTTTGGAGACTCCCGGTTGTGAGGTGTGCAAGGCCTTGGCGGTTTCGGTAAGGTTCAGGTTGCGCCTGACCGCCTCTTGAACGAATTTGAATTGGTGCAGATTCACCGGGCTATCCCCAGAGAGTTAATGCCTCGAATTATGCAGTGGATTGCAGGGCAAGCTGGACCACCGCCTGCTGAACCCCAGGATCATCCCCCGCGGCTGGCAACAGTTCGACCGTGATGCCCTCACAGGCTGCCTTGAGGCCTTGAATGCGCTCTGGTAGGTCGGCTCGGATGTGTTTGCCGATGCCGAAAAAAAGCGGCAACACTCGAAAATGCGTGACACCCTGCTCGACCAAGGGCATCGCAGCCTGAATCAAATCTGGTTCGCAAAGTTCCAAGTAAGCACAGGCCACTGGTGTGGACGGACTCGCCTGGCGAAGGCGATGCGCCATGGACTCAATGTTTTCGCGCCACACAGGATCGCGCGATCCATGCGCCCAAATCACGATGGCACTGGGTACTGACTGAGTTGGCTGGGTCTGGGTCATTGTCGGGCCACCAACCAGCCAAACGCGGACATGGAAATGGCGGAATAAATCAGACTCGGGGAAGCCGCGGCAAGCCACGGAACCCAGCCGTTCAAGTTGCCAATGAAGCCAAACAAATTATTGAGCAGATAAAAGCTGATGCCCGTCATCACACCCAGGAAGACGTACCCGGCGATACCGCCTTTTCTAAAGTGCAAGTATCCAAATGGGAGCACCATGATCACCATGACCATGCAGCTCAATGGGTAGAACACCTTGCGCCAGAAGTCGATTTCAAACCGCTGCGCGTTTTGATCGTTGGCCTCCAAGTGGCGGACATAGCGATACAAATCGATGGTGCTCATGCGGCTGTTGCGCAGCAATTCAGCCGAAACCATGCTTGTCGTCAGGGCGGTTGACCAAGGCAATTGCTCTGCCACGGTGTCTTGCACTTGTCCTGCTGTGTTGTCGTCGGGGTAGACCACACGCCTGGCTTGTCGCAGCACCCACACGCCGTCTTCTGCGATCTCCGCTGACGCGGCTTGGGTTTCTTGGATCAAACGACCTTGCCCGTTGAACTCAAATATGCGAATCGATTCCGGATTGCCACTGGCATTCAAGGCACCAATGTTGACGGCCACACCGCCTTGCTCGGTGCGCTCCTTGAGCCACGCCCCGGTGCGACCTGCGCTGATTTTTCCTTGAAACTGGGACTTCAGCAGCGCCTGCTGGCGCTCCATGAGCGGCACGACGTAGTCACCCACCAAAAAGGTGGCGACGCCCATGATGACCCCTGTCATCGCCAGTGAGCGCAAGGCCAGAGCTGGGCCTAAACCGCCAATGCGCAGCACGGTGAACTCAGAGTTCTGAGCCAACCTGGACATCACAAAAACGCCACCGATCAACAAACAAATGGGCATCAAGGTGTAGGCGTGGGTTGGGAGACCCAGTGCCAAGTCGATGGCAATGTCCCTCAGGCCGTACAGGCGCGCAGGGTTGCCAATCGCCGGCTGACCGACCGATTTCAACTCATCGAGCAAATCAAAAAACGTCATCAACGATACAAAACCGGCCAAGGTCCAGAGCGATGCTCTAAGGATCTCTCGCTGAATGAGCACGCGGAATGTCTTCATGTAGCGCGCCTTGTGGAAGAGGCGGGCGTCACCAAGTAGCGCCAATGCCATTGGACATGGCGCTTGACCAACCACAGTGCACTCAGCAAGAAAACGCCACCATGTAACCCGAAAATCGCGCCCCACAAACTCAGCCGGCCAGTTGACACCCAACTCTGTGAGACGGTTGTGAGATTGAAGTAAACGATGGCAGTCAGTGCTGCCAGCGCGATGCTCGCGCCGCTGCCCATGCGCGGATTGACTTGGGCGATGGCCAAGCCAATCAAGACGAGGTTGGCGGCCAACAGCACCATACCGCCGCGCCACGCCAGCTCACCTTTGGCCCAAAGTGCGTCGCTTTGAATTAGCACCATCGTTGGACTCGACCGAGCACCCGCTCCTTGCAGTTGCGCAGCCTGGTTGTTCATGGAGATCGTTAATTCACCGAATTGGACCACCCTGAAGCCTGCCTGGTCTGGCAGGCGTTGGACACGCTCACCATCGAGCAAGGTGACCGCGGTCCCGCCAGTCCCTCCGGCGCTCGCACTTTGGCTGGAACGCGACGTGATCACCACATCATTGCCAGTGGATCGGTCCAGATAAAACAGGCTGCGTGCGGCGCCATCGGCGTCGATATTCCTATCCACGAAAAACACTTTTTTGCCATCTCCAGACTCTTGGAATTGGCCTGGTGTCACACGATCAATGTCTGCCCGTTGCTCGTACTGTTGGCGCAGGCTGTCAATTTGTTGATTGGTCCAGGGCCATACCCACCATTGCAAGGCTGCAATTCCGATCAGCAAAGGGATTGCAAATTGGTACAGCGGTGTGACCAGCCTCGCGAGCCCTTGACCGCTGCCCAGCCAAATGTCCATTTCGCTGTCCCGGTACATCCGGGAGAGCACGGAGACCGTCGCAATGAACAGTGCAATCGTGATGATGGCTGGCATCTGACCCAGCGCGGCATAGCCCATCGCCACGGTGATGCCCTGAGGGTCCACTCGGCCAACGTTGGCGTCATGCAGGGTGCGCACCAAGCGGACCGTCATGGCAATGGTAAAGAGCACCACCCAGGAGGTCCAAAAACTGCGCCCCAGTTCTTTGCGGATTGAAGAATGGAATAACATTGATGTATCGAACAACTAAGGGCGAATTATGAACGTTGAGACCAAATCTATGGGAATGGCGGCCGCATCTCAAGTTTCTTGTGATGTTTTGGTCGTTCTGCTGGGTTCCGATAAATTGTCTGATTCAGGTCCTTTGGGGAAATGGCTGAGCGCCGCGATCCAAGCCAAAGATTTGGCGCAAACGGGTGACACGGTCCAAGCCTATGGACTTGACGGCGTGAAGGCACGCAACGTCGTGGCGGTGCGGGTGAGCGACAACACCCCCAAGGCATGGCAAAAGGCGCTGCACAAAGGGCTGGGCGGACTGGATAAGCCACGCAACAAACAAATCACCGTGCACGTCGAAGCGAGCGGTTTGAATGCCTTGGTTTGGCAGCATTTGGCGATGGCGGCTCAGGAATCGTTCTACGTGTACCAGACGACCAAAGCTGCAACTGCGAAGGCGCAGCCTCAGCGCTCGCTGACCTTCACGGGCGCGATCTCTGCCTCTGCGCAGGAGGGTCTGGCGCGCGGGTTGGGTGTGTGGGAAGGAGTTGCGCTGGCGCGCGAATGGGCCAACAGACCCGCCAACCATGCCACTCCCACGCACTTGGGCGAGGTCGCCAAGTCACTGGGCAAAGCCAAGAACATGACGGTCAAAGTCATGGGGCCTGCAGAGGTTCGCAAGCTGAAAATGGGCGCATTTTTGTCCGTTTCGGCCGGCTCGGATCAACCCCTGCGCTTCATCGTGATGGAATACCAAGGCGCCGCCAAGACCGAGGCGCCTGTGGTGCTGGTGGGCAAAGGCGTGACCTTCGATACCGGTGGCATCTCACTCAAGCCTGGTCCTGGCATGGATGAAATGAAATTTGACATGGGTGGCGCTGCCAGCGTGCTCGGCGCCATGAAGGCCTTCAGCGTGCTCAAGCCCAAGGTCAACGTGGTGGCGTTGATTCCTGCGTGTGAAAACATGCCCAGTGGTCGTGCGACCAAGCCAGGGGATGTGGTCACCAGCATGAGTGGGCAAACCATTGAGATTTTGAACACCGACGCAGAAGGTCGCTTGATCCTGTGTGATGCGCTGACCTACGCCAAGCGCTACAAGCCCCGCCACGTCATCGATGTGGCCACATTGACGGGCGCGTGTGTGATCGCGCTCGGTCATGTGCGCACGGGCATGTACGCCACCTCCGATGCGCTGGCGCAGTCGCTCCAGGCGGCGGGCGATAAGGTGTCAGACCCCTGCTGGCGGATGCCGCTCGATGAAGAGTACGCAGACGGCTTGAAGTCCAACTTCGCCGACATTCCCAACATCGCGGGGCGTGACGCTGGCTCTGTGACTGCGGCCAAGTTCTTACAGAAATTCGTGGACTACGACTGGGCGCACTTGGACATCGCGGGTACCGCGTGGCACAGTGGCGCCAAAAAGGGCGCCACCGGACGCCCCGTCCCCCTGTTGGTGGAACACGTCCTGTCGCAGGTGCCCGCTGCCAAAACCGCTGCCAAACTCAAGAAGACCTCCCGCGGTGCGGTCAAAGCCAGCTGATGGGATGAGACAGTGACTGCGCTGGACTTCCATTCTGATGTGAGCCAACCGCTGCAATACGCAGCGCGTTTGGTTCGCAAGGCCAATCAGCTCAAGCAGCCTCTGGTGCTGCTTTGTCCAGAGACCCAAATGGATGCGCTAGAGGAGGCCATTGCATCATTGGACAAGGCGACCTTGGTCCCCGTTGGTCGCCAGGGCGCTGCCGCGGCAGTGATCGATCGGAGCCTGGTTCTGGTGGCACAAAGTGCCCACGCGGTCCCAGCGCGCGGTTGGTTGGTCAATTTGACGCAAAACTGGCCCGACGGATTTGAGGCCTTTGAAAAAGTCATCGAAGTCATTGCGACCGATGAGACGGCAGTTCAAGCAGGTCGCCAGCGTTGGGCACAATATAAAGCCAAGGGCTATCCGCTGGCCCACCGCAAGACGCCAGCCAACGCCTGATGCCGGTTGGGTCTCAGGCGAATGCCGGCCAAAGTCACCCAAGATCCAATCGTCAGCCACCAAAAACCCAAAAAAATAAGAGCCAGCGCAGCAGGTATGGCCCCGCCGGCAGCTGGCTCTTCACCAAATGATTCGGCTTTAGCTGGCGTGGTCCGAGCCCATGCGCTCCAACTTGCGCAGCAGCGCTGGCCAAGCCACTTGGGAGCCCAGCCCAGCCGTGGCGACCTTCATGACCTCGCCCATCCCTTTCAAAATAGCGGGATTCACCTGCACCAATTCGCCACCGGCTTGTGCGTCAATTTGAATGCGGCAAGTGTTCTCGAAGGTGTACATATTCAAAAACGCCTCGGGAATCGACTTGCCCACCGTCAGCAGCCCGTGGTTGCGCAGCATCAAATACGTGTTGTCGCCCAGATCGGCTTGCAGGCGAGGTTGCTCGTCGGGACGCAATGCGACACCCTCATAGTCGTGGTAACCCAGCGACGTCACGACAAAGGTGCTTTGCTGACTGATGGGCAGCACCCCACACGCCTGTGCACTCACCGCAACGCCGGCACGGCTGTGGGTGTGCAAGACACAGGTCACTTCGGGGCGAGCCTCGTGCACAGCGCTGTGGATCACAAATCCGGCGGGATTAACCGGAAATGGCGACTCCATCAATTTGTTGCACGCCATGTCGACCTTGACCAAGCTCGATGCGGTGATCTCGTCGAACATCAAGCCGTAGGGATTGATCAAAAAATGGTGCTCACCACCCGTCACTGAATCTGGCAATTTGGCGCTGATGTGCGTGAACACCAAGTCACTCCAGCCATAGGCTGCAACCAGTCGGTAGCACGCGGCAAGATCGCAACGGATTTGCCACTCTTCGGGGCTAACGGACGATTGAATGCTGGGAATGTGCATGGGGTACTCCGAGTTGAGAAAAACGCCATCGTGGGCGTCAGCCCTCCACTCGTCAATCACCCGGCGGACAACCAGACGCGCCCGTCGCCGCTGCCGCGCCAGCTTGAGTGCGTTCAGACGGGGGCAGGGCGACCTCAGACGCTGCCGGCCAGCCTACATGTCGATGATTTTTTGGGGCGGCATCCGGTGCCGCCGGATTCACTTGTTGCCGTCAGCGCTGTTCATCGGACAAGTTTTGATACCCAGCAAACTGTAGGCTGGACATACCTTGAAGAATCCAGTCGCAAACGGAATCAGGCCCAAGTATCCCCAGGCGCTGATGGTTCCAGTCAGGGCCAACAGGACCAACACAGCACCGATCGCGATGCGCGCGACACGATCTAATCCACCGACATTGATTTCCATGACTGATCTCCTTGTGGTTGAAGCCCCATTTTGGACTCAGGCGCTGGCGCGCGCAAGAGCACTGCCGGTGGCATGGCTAGAGCGTTGACGCGGGGTGATTTAGTTTGACGATCCGGGCTGGGTGTCGATTTCAAGCCGAGTCAAAAACTGCAAGGCGTGCTCGCGGTTCGCCCCGCACATCTCTTCACTGGGCTTCAAGGCGCCGCACACCCCAGGTCGCTCTGGCCGTCCAAACAGACGGCAGAGGAACTCTGCATCGAGGTGAGGGCAGGGTACGCCAGCGGGTTTGCCTTGGGGAAGGCCTGGGCTAGGGGTGGAGATGGACGGTGCGATGCAACACGCAGCGCAGCCAGGGCGACAGGCGTGCACTTGCGGTGTCCGATCTGAGTGCAGGGTATCCATGATTCAATTGTGGCGTGATTGCCCGCCTCCAGCGCAAAGGCGAGTGCACCTTTACACTTGACGGTCTATATTTTCCGTTCCAGGTGACCCTTTTGTCCGACGTCTCCACGTTCCCTCGTGACGCCAAACCCATCCAAAGCTATCGTCCTTTTTGGGCGAAGCGCTATGGCGTGGCGCCGTTTTTGCCGACCACGAGGGCGGAAATGGACGCGCTGGGCTGGGACTCGTGTGACGTGATTCTGGTCACGGGCGACGCCTATGTCGACCACCCTAGCTTTGGCATGGCCGTGATCGGTCGAGTGCTTGAGGCGCAAGGGTTTCGGGTGGGCATCATCGCTCAGCCTGACTGGCAAAGCGCCGAGCCATTCCAAGCCCTCGGCAAGCCCAATGTGTTTTGGGGCGTGACGGCGGGCAACATGGACTCCATGATCAACCACTACACCGCGGATCGCAAAATCCGCAGTGACGACGCCTACACCCCCGGTGGTGCAGCGGGTCGCCGGCCTGACCGAGCAGCGTTGGTCTACGCGCAGCGTTGCCGCGAGGCCTACAAAGACGTGCCCATCGTGATGGGCGGGATTGAGGGCAGTTTGCGCCGCATCGCTCACTACGACTATTGGCAAGACAAGGTGCGCCGATCCATCGTGGTCGACGCCAAGTGCGACTTGCTTTTGTACGGCAACGCCGAACGCGCTTTGGTCGAAATCGCTCATCGTCTGGCGGCAGGTGAGTCCGTGCATGACATCACAGACGTGCGCGGCACTGCGTTTGTGCAGCGCCAGCCGCGACCTGAATGGGTCGAGATCGACTCCACCGAGGTCGACACACCGGGCCGCGTGGAAGAACACCTGAATCCCTACATCATGACGTCGCAAGCCGATATGTCATGTGCGACCGAGCCCTCTGACTCGCCCGCGCTCGAGGCCGGTGAGCAAGTCGTGCGCATCATGCCGGCGTTACACGGCAAGGGCGTCAAGGTCTCCGACCGCACCAAGACGGTGATTCGCTTGCCGTCCTACGAACAAGTTAAGAGTGACGCCGTGCTGTATGCCCATGCCAGCCGGGTGCTGCATCTCGAGACCAACCCAGGCAACGCCCGGGCCCTCGTGCAAGCGCACGGCACGGGCAAAACCGCACGCGACGTGTGGCTGAACCCACCGCCTATTCCGCTCACCACTGCCGAGATGGACTGGGTGTTTGGTCTGCCGTACGCCCGCAGCCCCCATCCGAGTTATGCAGACAAGAACGGTCGCCACGATGGCGAGACCAAGATCCCGGCCTGGGAGATGATCCGTTTCTCGGTCAACATCATGCGTGGCTGTTTTGGCGGCTGCACCTTTTGCTCGATCACCGAGCACGAAGGGCGCATCATCCAGAGCCGCTCTCAGGAGTCCATCCTCAAAGAAATCGAGGAAATGCGCGACAAGGTCCAAGGCTTCACCGGTGTCGTGAGTGACCTCGGTGGCCCCACGGCCAACATGTATCGCTTGGGCTGTGCCTCGCCAAAAATTGAAGCGGCGTGCCGCAAACCCAGCTGCGTGTTCCCGGGCATCTGTTCCAACTTGACCACCGACCATGGACCACTGGTCCGCTTGTATCGCAAGGCCCGTGAAATCAAAGGGGTCAAAAAGATATTGATTGGTTCCGGCCTGCGTTACGACTTGGCAGTGCGCTCGCCCGAGTACGTCAAAGAGCTGGTGCAGCACCATGTCGGCGGCTATCTCAAAATTGCCCCAGAGCACACCGAGTCTGAGCCGCTGAGCAAGATGATGAAACCCGGCATCGGCACCTACGACCGGTTCAAGCAGATGTTTGAACAGTTCTCCGCTGAAGCCGGCAAGAAGCAGTACCTGATTCCGTACTTCATCGCCGCCCACCCTGGCACCCACGACGAAGACATGATGAACCTGGCGCTGTGGCTCAAGCGCAATGGGTTCCGTGCCGACCAGGTTCAAACTTTTTACCCCAGCCCGATGGCCACGGCCACCGCGATGTATCACTCTGGCAAGAACCCACTCAAGCGAGTCGGTCGCGCCAGTGAGGCAGTGGACGTCGTCAAAGGCGAGCGCCGCCGGCGTTTGCACAAAGCGTTTTTGCGTTACCACGACCCCAAAAACTGGCCCCTGTTGCGCGAAGCCCTGCAGCGCATGGGGCGCTCCGATTTGATCGGCAACGGCAAGCAACATCTGATCCCGCGTTACCAGCCAGCGGGCGATGTGGCCTATGTCAGCCCCCGGCGCAAAAACAGTTCACCCGCAAGCAAATCGACGAATCCTGCGCCGGCTGATCCGCGCGGTCTGGGTCGACCCCAAGGGAATCAGAGCGCTGAGTCCAAGCCAATCCCCTCAAGCCAACTGCAGCCCAAGCGCGCAGGAGGCGCGCCCAGACGGGGAACCCTGTTGACTCAACACACCGGACTACCGCCGAGAGTGACAGGTTCTGGCAAAAAATTCACAAAACGTTGATTTGCACTTTACCCGCCGTTCACACGGCCTGGTGACAATGGCTTCTCCGCATCTGTGATGCACAACGAGGGAGAACTCATGTCTATCCAAAACACCGTTTCCAAGCAATATGCCAGCTCGATCATGGCGATCCATTGGTTGAGTGCCATCGTCGTGGTGGGCGCATTTGCCACCGGTATGGATGGACCAGCCCGTCAAATTTTCAGTGAGGCGAGGTTATTTGATCGGCAATTGCACGAGACGCTGGGGTTGACCGTCATCGCTTTGACGCTGATTCGGGTGGTTTGGAAACTCTTCGCCCGCGCCCAGGCGCCACACTTGCCGATGCCACGTTGGATGCACCTCGCCTCCAAGGCGCTTCAGGGCACCCTGTATCTGCTGTTGCTGGCGGTCCCAATCACCGGGCTCATCACGGTGGGCATGGGAGGCCACGGGATTGAGTTGCTCGGCGGGACACACATCATGCCGCCCGCCCCACTGAACGCAGCTTTGAGTCACCAGTTGGGTGACATTCACAAATGGATAGGGGACGCCATTTTGTGGCTGGCCGGTGTGCACGCGGTTGCAGCCTTGTTCCACCATTACGTGTTGCGCGACGGCGTCCTCAACAGCATGTTGCCCGCCGGCATCGCTGCCCGCTTGCCTGGCCCCAAACCAGTCGATTGATCTCCGTGGGGTGAGGGCCTGCCAGGGCGATTGAAGGGATTTGTCTCCCACATTTCGAGCGACTCACCCCCAGCGTTTAAGATGGCGGTCTACGCTTTGGTACTCGTTCAATGACGGGTGCCAAATCCTCTCACTTTCGACCGCTCAGGTGTTTCGTCATGCCTCAATACCGTTCTAAAACTTCCACTGGTGGCCGCAACATGGCTGGTGCACGTGCGCTTTGGCGCGCAACGGGCATGAAGGATGCTGACTTCCAAAAGCCCATCATCGCAGTGGCCAACTCTTTCACTCAGTTCGTACCCGGGCACGTGCACCTGAAAGACTTGGGCCAATTGGTGGCGCGTGAAATTGAGGCGGCGGGTGGCGTGGCCAAAGAGTTCAACACCATCGCGGTGGACGATGGCATCGCCATGGGACACGATGGCATGTTGTACTCCCTGCCCAGCCGCGATGTCATTGCCGACTCGGTGGAGTACATGGTCAACGCGCATTGCGCTGACGCCATGGTCTGTATCTCCAACTGCGACAAGATTACCCCGGGCATGTTGATGGCCGCGATGCGCCTGAACATCCCCGTGATTTTTGTTACCGGGGGGCCGATGGAGGCGGGTAAAACCCGTTTGGCCGGTCACAAAATTGATTTGATCGATGCCATGGTGATCGCGGCCGACTCCAAAGCCAGCGACGAGACGGTCGCTGACTATGAGCGCTCTGCTTGCCCAACGTGCGGCTCTTGCTCGGGAATGTTCACCGCAAATTCTATGAACTGCTTGGCTGAGGCGCTGGGCTTGGCGTTGCCCGGCAACGGCACTGTGGTAGCGACCCATGCAGACCGGGAGCGTTTGTTCAAAGAGGCCGGCCAACGCATCGTGGGCTTGGCCAAGCGCTACTACGAGCAAGAAGACACCAGTATCCTGCCGCGTTCCATGGGCTTCAAGGCGCTGGAGAACGCGATGTCGTTGGATATCGCGATGGGCGGTTCGACCAACACCATCCTGCACTTGCTCGCGATTGCACAAGAGGCGGAGATTGACTTCACCATGAAGGACATCGATCGCTTGTCGCGCACCGTGCCTCAGCTCTGCAAAGTGGCGCCCAACACCCAGAAGTACCACATCGAAGATGTGCATCGTGCCGGCGGCATCATGGGCATCCTCGGTGAATTGGACCGTGCCGGTAAGCTGCACACTGACGTGCCCACCGTGCATACCGCGACGATGGCCGATGCACTGAACGAGTGGGATATCGCGCGCAACCCAAGTGAAGCAGTACAGCATTTTTACAAAGCTGGCCCCGCGGGCATCCCTACCCAAATCGCGTTCAGCCAAAACACACGCTGGCCCAGCCTCGACACCGATCGCGCCAACGGTTGCATCCGGTCCTATGAAAACGCGTTCTCGACCGAAGGTGGCCTGGCTGTGCTGTACGGCAACATCGCGCTCAACGGCTGTGTGGTCAAGACGGCCGGTGTGGACGACAGCTTGTTGGTGTTCGAAGGTCCTGCCCATGTCGTGGAGTCGCAAGACGAAGCAGTCGAGCACATCCTCAACGACGAAGTCAAAGCAGGCGATGTCGTCATCGTCCGTTACGAGGGCCCCAAGGGCGGTCCTGGGATGCAAGAGATGCTCTATCCCACCAGTTACATCAAGTCCAAGGGCCTGGGCAAAGCCTGCGCGTTGCTGACCGACGGTCGTTTCTCAGGTGGTACCTCTGGCCTATCTATCGGCCACTGTTCACCCGAGGCGGCGGCGGGAGGCGCCATTGGTTTGGTGCGCAATGGTGATCGGATTCGCATCGACATCCCCAACCGCAGCATATCGGTCTTGGTTTCAGATGAGGAGTTGGCCAAGCGCCGCGCTGAGCAAGACCAGCTGGGCTGGAAGCCCGTCAAACCCCGGCCCCGCAAGGTGTCTGCGGCATTGAAGGCATATGCCTTGTTGGCCACTTCAGCTGACAAGGGTGCGGTCCGTGACCTGTCGATGCTCGACTGACACGCCGAATACGCGCGCCTCTGAAACCTCGGTCTAAGCCGAGGTTTTTTTGCGCTTGACCTTCCAGTAATAGGAAGGTTTATGCTTGGGACCCATGAGCCAATCCACTTCACCCGCGAGACTCCAATGGCAAATTGAGGGCATGACCTGTGCCTCTTGTGTCGCACGCGTCGAACGCGCGTTGGCCAAGCTCGATGGCGTCTCCAGTGCCCAAGCCAACTTGGCGACCGAATCGGTTCAGGTGTCATTTCAGGCCCCCGCGACTCCCGAGCAGATCAGAGCGACACTGGACAAGGCCGGTTACCCCGCGCACGAGTCGCAGGTCACACTGCGCGTGGAGGGCATGACCTGTGCGTCTTGTGTCGGCCGAGTCGAGAAGGTGCTCAACAAAGCGCCGGGTGTGGTTAACGCATCCGTCAATCTGGCGACCGAAACGGCAACCATTGTGTTCTGGGCTGGTGCCACCGACGCGGCTCAGCTTGCCAGCGTGGTGAGCGACAGTGGGTACCCCGCCCATGCCACCCAATCCACCGACGCCACGTTGAGTGAACGCAAAGCAGACGAGTCCGCAGCATGGGCTCGAACCACGTGGTGGTCGGCAGCCTTGGGCTTGCCGGTGATGTTCCTTGCCATGGGCGGACATCTCTCGAGCGCGTGGCAAGCGTGGCTCGATCAAATGGGGGCGTCCCATTGGAGTGCGCCGATTCAGTGGTTGTTGACGACAGCGATCATCGCAGGACCAGGCCGTTTCTTTTATGTGTTGGGTTTTCGGGCGCTGTTCAAGGGGGCGCCAGACATGAACAGCTTGGTCGCCCTGGGCACGGCATCGGCGTATCTGTACTCCGTGGTCGCCACGGCGATGCCCGAGGTTTTGCCTGAGTCGGCGCGGCACGTGTACTTCGAGGCTGCCGCCATGATCGTC
The DNA here is from genome assembly GCA_964478285.1 of uncultured Burkholderiaceae bacterium. Taxonomy (GTDB): domain Bacteria; phylum Pseudomonadota; class Gammaproteobacteria; order Burkholderiales; family Burkholderiaceae_C; genus RS62. The sequence continues at coordinate 5,435 of CAYZHE010000007.1, read as the reverse complement.
GTGCTGATCGCACTTGGGCGCACGCTGGAGGCGCGCGCCAAGGGTCGCACGGGTGCGGCGATCTCTAAGTTGATCGGACTTCGTCCGACAACCGCGCAGATTTTGCGAGATGGTCAATGGGTCGAAGTCCCGCTCGAGGTCATTCAGGTAGGGGATTTGGTGCGCGTATTTCCTGGTCAAAAGATCGCCGTCGATGGCCTCGTCACCGAGGGCGACTCTTATGTCGATGAGTCGATGTTGACCGGCGAACCCATGCCTCAGGCGAAGGTCGCGGGTGACCACGTCACCGCAGGTACGGTCAACGGTCGAGGCAGCCTCGAGGTGAGGGCACAACAGGTCGGCGTCCAAACCGCATTGGCGCAAATCATCCGCATGGTGGAGCAGGCGCAGGGCGCCAAGCTGCCCATCCAAGCCATTGTCGATCGCATCACGGCCTGGTTTGTTCCCGCGGTGCTGGCGGCAGCTGTGCTGACTGTGGGGGTGTGGTTGATCTGGGGGTCAGAGCCCTCGCTGACTCAGGCGCTGGTTGCAGGGGTGTCGGTTTTGATCATTGCCTGTCCCTGTGCCATGGGCCTGGCGACGCCCACATCGATCATGGTGGGCACGGGGCGCGCGGCTGAGCTGGGTGTGTTGTTTCGCCAAGGCGATGCGCTTCAGACACTGCAGAGTGTGCAGATGGTGGCCTTTGACAAGACGGGTACCTTGACCTTGGGACAGCCCTCCGTCGTCGATGCTTGGTACGCCGATGGTGCAGGCACAGACTCAGCCAAGTTTGCATTGCAAGCTGCCGCCTCCTTGGAGCAAAAATCAGAGCACCCCTTGGCCAAGGCAATCATCGACTGCGCCAACCAATGCCAGTGGACTCCTTTGGCGGTCGATCACTTTCAATCAGTCACAGGCTGGGGCATCGAGGGCCGCCTGAGCGGCCACGTGGTGCAAGCTGGTGCCTTGCGTTGGATGCACCAGTTGGGTGTCGATGTCTCCGCGGCTCAAGCGTCGATCGACGCCTGGTCCGCGCGCGGTCAGAGCGGCCTTTGGGTTGCCATCGATGGTCGCTTGTGCGCTGGCTTTGCGGTGAGTGACACCGTCAAGCCAGGCGCCTTGCAGGCGGTGCGTGCTCTGCAAGCCATGGGACTGCGCGTGGCGATGGTCACGGGCGACCATGCCGCCGCTGCCCATGCGCTGGCACACCAGTTGGGCTTGGATGATGTCCTTGCCGATGTGTTGCCTCACGACAAAGCCCATGCGGTTCGGCAGTGGCAGCAGCAGTGGGGCAAGATTGCTTTTGTCGGAGACGGCATCAACGACGCGCCCGCCTTGGCCAGCGCCGATGTGGGCATCGCTATCGGAACGGGGACCGACGTAGCCGTCGAGGCTGCTGACGTGGTGTTGATGTCTGGCGACGTGCGTGGTGTCGTCAACGCCATTCACATGAGCCAAGCGACACTCCGCAACATTCGCCAAAATCTCTTTTGGGCCTTTGGCTACAACGCCGTCCTGATCCCTGTGGCAGCGGGCGCTTTGTTTCCGCTTTGGGGTTGGATGTTGTCGCCGATTCTGGCCTCAGCAGCCATGGCCTTGTCCAGCGTGTTTGTGCTGAGCAACGCCTTGCGGTTGCGGTGGGTTCCGCCCCTGAGCACGGAGGAGTCGAGATGAACATTTCCGATGTGGCCAAACGCACAGGGGTGAGTGCGAAAACCATTCGCTATTACGAAGAGATTGACTTGATTCAAATCCCGCGCGACGCCAACGGCTATCGCCGCTTTGATGACAAGAGTCTGCACAGCCTCGCTTTCTTGGGGAGGGCGAGAGCGCTGGGGTTTTCGATTGAAGAGTGCCGCAACTTGATCAGCCTTTACCAAGATCCAGCGCGCGCCAGTGCTGATGTCAAGCGCATCGCACTCGAGCATCTGGACCAAGTGCAGCGCAAGATCGCGGACCTGCAATCCCTGCATGACACACTCGCCACGCTGGTACACCAGTGCGCCGGCGACCAGCGACCTGATTGCCCCATATTGAAAGACTTGGCTCACGTGGATACCTGCCAAGCCTGCAATTGATGTCACACTACCACCGAAAGGAAACCAAGACGATGTCTAAGACTCTGAATCTCCATATTGAAGGCATGACCTGTGGCCATTGCAAAGCCCACGTCGAAAAAGCACTCGCTGCGACCGAAGGCGTCATCCAGTTCACCGTTGACCTGCCCAATCACTCAGCCACCATCGAAGCGCGCGACGACGTCTCAACTGAGGCCTTGATTGCCGTGGTCGATGAGGCTGGCTACACGGCATCGGTCGCATGATGCGGCGCTTGGGGCCCTGGGCTGTATTGATTTTTGTGGTGTTGGTGGGCGCAGCCATGGTGCTGTTTCGCCAAGCAGTAGAAGTGCCCTCACTGCTCAAACCCACCGACTCGACTGTGGTCGCCTTGGGTAAGCAGGTATACGCCAACCACTGCATGGTCTGCCACGGTGACCAACTGCAAGGCCAGCCCAACTGGCAAATGCGCAGCCCCAATGGGCTGTTGCCCGCTCCTCCGCACGACGTCAGTGGGCACACATGGCACCATCCCTCGGCTTACCTGATCGAGTTCGTCAAACGGGGTCCGGCACAGATGGTCGGCAACGGCTACCAGTCAGCGATGGGCGCTTACGCCGGTGTGTTGAGTGACGATGAAATCGTCGCCGTGCTGTCCTATATCAAATCCACTTGGTCGGCACGCATCCAGCGGGCTCACAACCAAATTGACGAGCGCTTTTACGAAGCGCAACAAAAGGCGCAGTAAATCGCCGGCGCGCGCCGCTAGCCACCAGCTCACACGCTGGTGGTCGGGCGCGTTTTGTAGAACTGGATGGGTTGTGTTTGCTCCGCGCTCAGCGCCTGCTTGAGCACACTGTTCTTCATTCGACCCACCACGTGCATCTCGCAAGGCTTGCAGTCAAACCGCAGCAACAGCTTTTCACGACCGTTCACCAGCGTCATCGGCTCGGCGCGCACGGTTCCTTGCACCCCCTGTACCCCTTTGGCTTGCTTGGGACAAAGGCTGAGCGAAAACCGCACGCAGTGTTTGGTGATCATCAGTGAGACATCGCCCAATTCCTCGTGCGCTTCGTAGGCCGACTCGATCACCTTGACACCGTGCTTGGCATAAAAGTCTGTCGCACGATGGTTCAACACGTTAGCCAAATAACTGAGCGAGTCATCGGGGTAGGGCGTAGGCGGCTCAACGGCAACGCCGCGCACTGGGCGCTGGTAATTTTTTGCCCGATTGACCTCCAGTTGCTCAACTGCTTGGCGCCGCAGTGCCTTGAGCTGGGATGCCGGAATGAACCTCGGCCGAGTCCACTCGAGCGCCAAATGCTCCGCCTGGAACAGGGTGCCACCCAAACGGGCCAACTCATGCTGGGTGTGTTCGGTCGTACCCTGAGGATCTTTGGGTGGCATGTACTCGAGATCGATGGACGCCACGCCTTGGTTGCCATGCTCGTCCATGGCGCTCAGGGTCACTGAGTTGGTGCTGTCGCTGAGCTTTAGCCAAACGGGGATTCGGCGTTCAGCCGACTCTCGCTCCAGCGCACGAATCCATCGCATATCTCTGTTGCGGCTGAGCGCAGTGCCTTTGCGCAAATCGGTCAGTTCAGCGATGGGATCTTTGGGATAAACCCTCCACAGCTGAGCGTCTGAAGGCTCAGCCTGCACACACTCGACTCGGTTGGCGGGGACACCGTGCAGCTCGCCTTGCAAGTCAAACCAAGTGAAACCGTCACCGTTCGATAGCGAGTCGCTCACCTCCGCAGTGAAATGATCCTTGCCGACCTCAACGACCCAGCCGATCTCGTTGCCCGCGTGTTTGGGCGTGTCGAACGCGCCAATGTCTGCTTGGCGCCCATTGACAAAATAATCGGTCGAACCGCGGTTGAAATTTTGATCTGGGTCTGGCGTGAAGCTGAACGCGCAACGCCCATCTGAAGGCCTCGAGAACTGTGGATTAGCCTCGAGGTATTCGTCCAACAACACACGGTAATGGGCAGTGATGTTCTTGACATAACCCATGTCTTTGTAGCGCCCCTCGATCTTGAAGGACCGAGCCCCTGCAGCAATCAGGGCTGCCATGTTGTCGGACTGGTTGTTGTCTTTCATGGACAGCACGTGCTTTTCGTGGGCAACGACGCGCCCTTGGGCATCGAGCACGTTGTACGGCAAGCGACAAGCCTGCGAACAATCGCCCCGATTCGCGCTGCGTCCGGTGTGCGCATGGCTGATGAAGCATTGACCGCTGTAGGCTACACAGAGTGCCCCATGCACGAAGAACTCCAATGCACATCGATCGGGATCCAGCACATCGCGGATGGCTTGGATTTGGGGCAAAGTCAGTTCACGGGCGACGACGATCTGCGAAAACCCCGCATCCTGCAAAAATCGCGCCTTCTCCGGTGTCCGGATGTCGTTTTGGGTCGACGCGTGCAACTGGATCGGCGGCAAATCAAGCTCAAGCAGACCCATGTCCTGAATGATCAGCGCGTCCACGCCGGCGTCGTACATCTGCCATGTGAGCTGACGCGCAGGCTCTAACTCGTCATCGCGCAAAATCGTATTCAGTGTCACAAAAATGCGCGCATTGAATCGGTGTGCCTGTTGGACCAGGCGTGCAATGTCCTGAACCGAATTGCCTGCGCCATGCCGCGCCCCGAACGAGGGACCACCGATGTAGACCGCATCGGCACCGTGATGGATGGCTTGGATACCAATATCAGCGTCGCGCGCGGGTGCAAGCAGTTCGAGTTGGTGGGCAGCGAGGGTCATGAGCGTCCTGAGTGAAGGCGATATTGTCCTGCAACTGACGCTGCGCCGAGTCAAATTGTTGCGAAACCCACAGAAATGCCCCAGAAGCGCGCTACAATACTGGGCTGATGTCGGAGCGTAGCGCAGGCTGGTAGCGCATCTGGTTTGGGACCAGAGGGTCGGGGGTTCGAATCCCTCCGCTCCGACCATCACACCATTGGTGCAGGCAATCTGCCTGCAGCCCCTCGGGTCATTCGACCCAACCGCTCTGCCCGTAGCTCAGTTGGATAGAGCAACGGCCTTCTAAGCCGTGGGTCGGGGGTTCGAACCCCTCCGGGCAGGCCACACCACTCCCCATTTCAACATCTTGCGCCGCTCTCGCTTTGCGTGAGCGATGTCGTGCGTCCCACCGCTGACTGTCACTTGGCCAGGTCCAAAAGTGACGGGCGAAAAAAAACCTCGCGTTGCGAGGTTTTTGGCTCAAGACAACGAGGTCTTGAAGGCGCGATTAGTAACCGCCGCGGCCGTAGCCACCGCCGCCACCACCGTTGCCGTAGCCGCCGCCATTGCCGCCGCGACGTGCACCGCCGCCGCCAAAGCCGCCTGGACGCTCTTCGCGAGGACGGGCTTCGTTGACCACGAGGTCACGGC
>CAYZHE010000006.1:0-94309 GCA_964478285.1 uncultured Burkholderiaceae bacterium | reverse complement strand
ATTAGGAGAAAAATACCATGGCAAGCAAAGGCGGACGTGAAAAAATCAAGCTGGAGTCCTCAGCAGGCACCGGCCATTTCTACACCACTTCAAAAAACAAGAAGACTATGCCCGGCAAAATGGAGATCACCAAGTTTGATCCCAAAGCACGCAAGCATGTGCTCTACAAAGAAACCAAACTCAAGTAATTGAACCAACGTTTCCGAGGCGATCAGCCGTAAAAAAACCGCTCATCTGAGCGGTTTTTTTATATTCAAGTCGCAGGGGCTAGCGATCGTCCCGCCACCTCAAACCATCGCTGCACGCAAGCGGACTGAAAAATCTCGGAGTGCCGCAATACCACTCGACTCAGCACGCTGACACCAAGAAGCCAACTGAGCGACCAATTGTTCACGGGTCTTCGTCGTGTCACTCCACAGATGACGCAACTCTTCACGCATGTGCGTCATGGTGGTCAGCGCCGGGCTGTAGGCCAGCGCTTGAATCAAGGTAGGCTTCACCTCAGCAGGAACTTTGCTGGTGTCGCGATGGAGCCAGCGCTTGACCTGCGCCAGCACATCCCCACTGACTTCAGCCCGCAGCGCAAACTCATCCTTGACCGTGGCTTGAATCGCCTTGGCATATCGCGCCATCACCTCATAACGGTTGTGAATCAGTGCCTCCAACGTCCGGTCATCTGCTTCGGCTCGCGTTTCGCCCAGCTGCAAATGGGGGGGCAACTTCCGCACCTTGGCCCAGCCCACCATTTCCATTGCACGGATGTAATACCAGCCAATATCGAATTCGTATGGTTTCACTGAGAACTTCGCTGACGTTGGATAAGTGTGATGGTTGTTGTGCAACTCTTCGCCACCAATCAAAACGCCCCATGGGGACACATTGGTGCTCGCGTCCGCAGCCTCAAAATTGCGGTAGCCCCAGTAATGCCCGATACCATTGATCACACCGGCCGCCCAAAAAGGAATCCACACCATCTGGATGGCCCAAATGGTTAGGCCCAGACCGCCAAAAAGGGCCAAATCGATCACCATCATCAAACCTACGCCTTGCCATGTGAATCGACTGTAGACGTGTCGCTCCATCCAATCGTCAGGCGTCCCATGGCTAAATCGGGCGACCGTTTCTGCATTTTTTGCTTCGGAGCGATAAAGCTCAGCGCCTTGCCACATCACCGTATTGATGCCTCGGGTAACTGGACTGTGGGGGTCTTCGGCTGTTTCGCACTTCGCATGATGCTTGCGATGAATTGACACCCACTCGCGAGTGACCATGCCCGTCGTCAACCACAGCCAAAAACGAAAGAAGTGCGACGGAATCGGTCCCAGATCCAGCGCACGGTGAGCCTGGTGTCGATGCAAATAAATCGTGACAGCAGCAATAGTGATGTGCGTCACCACCAAGGTGAAGGCCACCATTTGCCAACCTGATGCATCCAATACTCCGTCACTCAACCAATTCAAAAAAATATCCATCTTCCACACTTTCGCTTCAGGAATGCCGCCAAACACGCTCACCCCAGGCTTCTCTGCCGAGGATCACTTTCATCACTCAAACCTATCCCCAATTTTACGGTTTCATCGCAAAATCAACAAACGCTGAGACCGTCAACCAACAATGCATGAGAGGGTGTCATCGGCGACGCTCCCATACAGCGGCATAAAACCCATCGGTTCCGTGCAAATGCGGCCAAAGTCGCAAGCCGCCCTCACTGATCATCGTCGCCCGATGTGCATCATCTTTCACCAGTGGCTTAAGCAGTTCATCCATGGACAGTGGGACAAAGTCTTTGTGCGAGGCACTGAAAACTTCCGCGATGGCTTCGCTCTCTTCTTTCAGCAAACTGCAAGTGGCGTAAACAAGGCGGCCGCCATTGCGCACCAGTTCGGAAGCACTTTCTAAGATCGATGTCTGCTGCCTTGCAAGTTGATCGATGTCTTGAGGTTGCGTGCGCCACTTGATCTCTGGACTTCGACGCAGAGTGCCCAACCCCGAACAGGGCGCATCCACCATGACCCGATTCATTTTTCCGTGCAGAGGTTTCAGCCTGGCGTCTTTTTCATCGGCAATCGCAAGCGAATAAACCTCTTGCAGGCCCGACCTCGCCATTCTCGGACGCAGGGCCTCCAAACGATGGGCCGATGTGTCCATGGCATAAAGGCGTCCCTGTCCTCGCATCATCGCCCCGATGGCCAGAGTCTTACCCCCAGCCCCCGCACAAAAATCAGCAATCACCTCAGCCCGCTTGGCTCCAACGAGCCAAGCCAATAGCTGAGAGCCCTCGTCCTGCACCTCGATATCACCCCGTTCAAACCATTCGGTCGCGGTCAACGATCGGCGTTGAGCCATGCGGATACCCCACGGTGAATAAGGGGTAGGCGTGACGTTCCACCCTTGCGCTTGCATCGCTCGCAGCAATGGATCTCTTTTGACTTGGTTCACATTGACCCTGAGGTCTACCGGCGCAGGTTGGAGAAGCACATCGGCTAGAGCCGGCATATTCACGCCTTGCCCCTGCAACCGTTCGATCAGCCAGTGTGGCAAATTCCAACGCTGATCTAACGGGGTGTCAGTCGGCAACGGTTCACTCGCTCGCAACAACCAAGCCACCTGTTCCGCATTCAACTCCTCTGCCCACGCACCCACTTGACCTTGCGCACCCAGCAGGGCCAAAGTTTCCCATCGACCCCATGGCGACTCCTTCGCCAATGCCTCCCAACGCAGGCGATGGCGCAGCACAGCGAACACCACGTCCGCCAGCAAAGCTCGGTCATGAGAGCCCAAACCGCGATGGCTCCTGCCGTATTGGGAGACGCAGGCATCCGCTGGACCCTGCCACTGAAATACTTCCTGGAGGAGGCGAGTCGAATGTTCTAAAAAATGAGTGAGGCGCATATCGACATTGTCCCATGGTCGATAATCTATGCCCTATGACCGATCTCGCTGAACAAGTGCGCCGCAGGCGCACCTTTGCCATCATTTCCCACCCTGACGCAGGCAAAACCACGCTGACTGAAAAATTGTTGCTGTTTTCAGGAGCCATCAACATTGCTGGCAGCGTCAAGGCGCGCAAAGCAGCCCGCCATGCCACCAGTGACTGGATGGAGATTGAGAAGCAAAGAGGTATTTCGGTTGCAAGCTCTGTGATGCAAATGGAGTACCGCGACTGCGTCATCAATTTGTTGGATACGCCTGGGCACCAAGACTTTTCGGAGGACACTTATCGTGTTCTGACTGCGGTGGACGCTGCGCTCATGGTGATTGACGCAGCCAACGGCGTTGAACCTCAAACGCGCCGCTTGTTGCAAGTGTGCCGTGCCCGCAATACCCCTATCCTGACCTTCATCAACAAAATGGACCGTGAGGTTCAGGCCCCGTTGGATGTGGTCGACGAAGTTGAGCGTGAACTTGGCATGACTGCTGTCCCGTTTACTTGGCCGGTGGGCATGGGCAAGAGATTCCACGGGGTTTACGATCGCCGCGCCGATCACATGCGTGTGTTCGTGGCAGGCGATGACAAGCGCGGAGGTGAGGAGGAAGTCCTCGCAGGGCGCGACAACCCAGGGGCCATCGCCCGCTTTGGTGCTGAATTTGAAGAGACGCGAGGAGAGTTGGAGTTGTTGGATGAGGCTGCCCCTGAGTTTGATCACCAGGCGTTTTTATCCGGTGAGCAAACACCAGTCTTCTTTGGTTCTGCAGTGAATAATTTCGGTGTGCAAGAAATCTTAGATGCACTGGTTGAGTTGGCGCCGCCTCCAGCCTCGAGAGAGGCGCTGCAGCGCAGAGTTGAGCCGACTGAAGCCAAATTTTCGGGCGTTGTATTCAAAATTCAGGCCAACATGGATCCAGCGCACAGGGATCGCATCGCATTTTTGCGTCTGGCAAGTGGGCATTTCACTCGGGGCATGAAACTACATGTGGTCCGCTCAGGAAAGGATATCAAGCCGAACACGGTGGTTAATTTCTTGAGTCAGAGACGTGAACTGCTGGAGGAAGCATTTGCAGGCGACATCATCGGCATTCCGAACCACGGAGTTCTGCAATTGGGTGACACGCTGACAGAAGGTGAGAATCTGCAATACACCGGACTGCCATTTTTTGCGCCTGAAATGATTCGCACTGTTGAGGTCGCTGACCCTTTGCGCAGCAAACAATTGCGTGCCGGCTTGACGCAGCTGGGAGAGGAAGGTGCGATTCAGGTATTTCGCCCCATCGCTGGCACCATGCTCCTGCTCGGCGCCATTGGCCAGCTCCAATTTGAAGTCGTGGCGCAACGACTCGAGACGGAATACGGTGTCAAAGCCCGCATCAGCGGCAGCAACTACACGCTGGCACGCTGGATTACTTGCGATCCAGCAGATGGCGGTGAAACGGAACTCAAACGATTCATGGATGCCAATGCCCATCGGATTGCACTCGATGCAGTAGACGCACCAACGTTATTGGTAGACCACAGTGCAACGTTGCGCGCTGTGGAGGCCAACTGGCCCAAAATCAAGTTTCATACGATGCGTGAACATGCGGGCCTGATCATGCAATCACGTTGATGAATTGACCTAGGGTAAAGCTCATGCAAGCCGATGTTTGGCAACTTTTCAATCGAACTCGCACCATTGCAGTGGTCGGTATCTCGGATCGGCCCGAGCGGCCAAGTCACTTTGTTTCGCTATACATGCAGCAGGCAGGCTACCGAATCATTCCCGTCAATCCGCGCTATGCGGAGGTTTTGGGACAGCGGTGCTGGCCAAACTTAACCAGCATTCCAGAGCCTGTCGATATGGTGAACGTGTTTCGCCCCTCATCAGACACCCCACCGATTGCTCGCGAAGCGATCGCCATCGGCGCCAAATCGCTTTGGCTTCAGCAAGGCATCTTCAGTTTGGAGGCCCAAGAGATTGCTTTGACATCCGGTCTACAGGTAGTCATGGATCGATGCCTCAAAGTGGAACACGCTGCTTGGCTCCGAAACCACTGAAGCGGCCATTCGGTTCAGCCGCTGATCAAATCTTGGCTTGGCGCGCTAGCCAAGCTTCCACCGCACGGGGATAAATCCGGTGTTCCTGAGTCAATACCCGGGCCGCTAGAGTGTCCGGCGTATCCTCCGGCAATACAGGCACCACGGCCTGTTCGAGAATTGTTCCATGGTCAAGTTCAGCAGTCACCTCGTGGACCGTGGCGCCAGCATAACGGCACCCCATTTCAATCGCTCTTTGGTGCGTTCGTAGACCAGGGAAGGCAGGCAGCAGGCTGGGATGGATATTGAGCAGCCGCCCTTTAAAGTGCGACGCAAAGGCTGGAGTCAATATTCGCATGAACCCAGCCAAAATGACCAAAGGCGGCCGGGCACCCATTGGTGCCATGGCGTCAATGCACTCAATCAATGCTTGATCAAACGCCTCACGGCCGTCAAAACAAGTGTGGTCGACCACCTCAGTGGCGATGCCTTGGGCTGCTGCTTTGGCTAACCCAGCAGCGTTCGGTCGATTGCTGACCACGCCCACCACCACCGCAGACCAGCGCTCAGACCAGCGCAGGCGCCGAGCGGCGTCCAACAGCGCCACCATATTGGAGCCGGAACCAGAAATGAGGATCACAATGGGTTGAAAGCGAGAAACAGTCATCCCAAGAGTGTAACGAGGCGACCACGGCGCACTAGGCCCCGAAGTTTGTGGAATGTCCCTCTATTTCAACGCGCTTTTGTCACCTGACCGACTTCAAAAAACGAACGACCGTGCTAAAACACAATCTGTTACTTTTTTCAGTCAACCCCGATAGCGGTGATCAGGTACCGCTTTCCAGCACAAGGAGCCGCCATGGATTTGGCTTTTACCCCGGAACAATTGAAGTTTCGAGATGAGGTACGCGACTGGGTCAGAGAAAATTTGCCCAAATCGCTCTCAACCAAAGTGCATCAGGCACAGCGACTCACGCGCGATGACATGCAAACGTGGGCGAAAATTTTGGGCAAAAAAGGTTGGCTGGGGTATGCCTGGCCCACGGAATTTGGAGGCCCAGGTTGGGACGCCGTACAACGCCACTTGTTCGAGGAAGAATGCGCCCTGGCTGGTGCCCCTCGCATCGTTCCTTTCGGGCCAGTGATGGTCGCGCCGGTGATCATGGCATTCGGCAACGCTGAACAACAGCAACGCTTCTTGCCAGGGATCGCCAGTGGCGAAGTATGGTGGAGTCAGGGCTACAGCGAGCCCGGCTCTGGTTCAGACTTGGCCTCCTTGAAAACCCGAGCTGAGCGCCACGGGGACCACTACATTGTCAATGGACAAAAAACTTGGACCACCCTGGGTCAATACGGTGAATGGATCTTCTGCTTGGTGCGCACCGACACAGAGTGCAAACCACAAAAAGGGATTTCCTTCTTGCTGATTGACATGAAGTCCCCTGGCGTGACGGTGCGTCCGATCCGCCTACTGGACGGCGAATGCGAAGTCAACGAGGTTTTCTTCGACAACGTCAAAGTGCCCGCTGAAAACCTGGTGGGAGAAGAGAACCAAGGCTGGACCTATGCCAAGTTTTTACTCGCGCACGAGCGAACCAACATCGCCGATGTCAACAGGGCCAAACGCGAATTGGAGCGACTCAAGCGCATCGCGAAACAAGAGGGCGTTTGGGATGACCAGCGCTTCCGCGACGATATTGCGCGGCTAGAAGTCGACATCGTCGCCCTCGAGATGATGGTCTTGCGGGTCTTGTCTGCTGAAACCAGCGGCAAGAAAGCGATGGACATTGCTGGCCTTTTGAAAATCAAAGGCAGTGAAATCCAGCAGCGCTACACGGAACTCATGATGCTGGCTGGTGGCCCCTCGTCGTTGCCATTCATCTTTGAAGCCATGGATGCCGGCTGGCAAGGCGATCAGGCCCACGGTTTGACCGGATTCCCTGGCGACGCCATGCATTGCGCACCCCTGGCCGCCAATTATTTCAACATGCGCAAAACCACCATTTACGGTGGCAGCAATGAAGTGCAACGCAACATCGTTGCGCAGATCGCCTTGGGCTGAACCAGGAGAACAATATGGATTTCAACTTTTCAGACGACCAAGAGCAATTGCGCGACGCCGTGACGCGCTGGGTGGACAAGGCGTATGACTTTGATCGTCGACGCAGCATTTGCAAGAACGAACGCGGATTCAGCGCCAAGGCTTATGCGGAAATGGCTGAACTCGGTCTTTGTGGCCTGATGGTCAGCGGTGACTACGGTGGTATGGACATGGGCCCTGTCGAAGCGATGGTCGCGATGGAGGCGATGGGTTCAGGGATTGTGATGGAACCTTTGTCGCACACCCTGGTTTGCTCTTCGATCGTACAAGCCTACGGTGATGCTGCGGTCAAGACCGCTTGGTTGCCCCGCATCGCCGATGGCAGCGTTTTGATGGTGTTGGCTCACCAAGAGCGCGGAGGGCGCTATCGACTGGACCATTGCGCCGCCGAAGCCAAATCGACCGGTGGTGGCCACCAAATCACGGGCGTAAAGCATGTCGTACCCGCTGGACAGTTCGCCCAAGCCTTCTTAGTCAATGCGCAGCTGAACGGTCAAATGGCACTGTTTGTCGTCGACGCCAACGCAGCAGGCGTGCACCGCAGCAGCTATATCACCCAAGATGGCTCTGCAGCGGCGGACATCGATTTCCAGGGAGCCGCTGCAACTTTGGTCACGGCTCAAGGGGGCGACGCTATCGAGCATGCGGTTGATGTCGGAATTGCACTGGTCTGCGCCTACGCGGTGGGCGTGATGGATAAGACGTTCTCCTTGACTGCAGAGTACCTGAATACGCGCAAGCAATTTGGTGTGGCAATTGGCTCATTTCAAGCCTTGCGCCACCGTTTGGCAGACATGAAGATGCAACTTGAGTTGGCGCGCTCAATGAGTTACTACGCCACGCTCAAGGTCAACGCGCCGGCAGACGAACGGCGCATGGCAATGTCTCGCGCAAAATATCAGCTGGGGCAAAGCATGCGATTTGTGGGACAGCAATCGGTACAAATGCACGGTGGTATCGGTGTGACTGACGAGTACATCGCCAGTCATTACTTCAAAGCATTGACCCAACTGGAAATGGTGTTCGGTGACAGCAACCATCACCTGGGTGAGGTTTCAGAACGGATGCAGGACGCTGCCGGCGTATTCGTTTGACCCCCACCGCCTGTTGATTTAAAAACCTGCGCTTAGCGCAGGTTTTTTTTCGCCAATGCATCGAACACCGTTGGATAAGTAAGCCGTAATTTCAGCTCATTTTCCATCCGCGATGTCCGCAAGCGGCGCGACTCCAACCAAAAGCTCAAGGCCATCGGGCTGAGACGGCTCTCTGCCTCAGAGAATGTGATTTGGTCCGGTGGTGTCAAACCCACTGCATGAGCTAGGGCTACAAAATATTCGCCTAACTTGGCCCCAGATTGGTCAGCCAAATGAATGACTCGATAGGGCGAGCGCGACCAAAGTGCCAGCATGCACGCGCGCGCCAAATCATGTGAATGGATGCGACTCGTGTACACGTCATCCGCAGCAGTCGGGACGGGCAAGCCGCGTTGAATTCGCTCAATCGGATTCCCCCCCTCCCGATCTAGCGCGTAGATGCCAGGCGCTCGAAGGATTGTCCACGGATGCATGAACGCCCGCCAACGCCTTTCTGCATCAACGCGTCGTCGGGCGCGGAGCGTGGTGGGCTGCAGCGCATCGGTTTCACTGACCCAAGCGCCTCGCCGATCACCATAGACACCAGTGGTCGAAACGTAGACTGCTTGACGCGCACGCCCACGCAGTCGCATGCTGTTCACTGCCCGTCGCGTGCGTTCATCTTGGTCACCGCTCGAAGCAGGCGGCACCGTGTGCAACACACGTTGTGCCCATCCTGACCATCGGTTTAATGCTTGCGGCAGATCCAAGTTCACCCATGCAGGGGTCAAACCCGCCGCACGCAACTCATGAAAACGGTCAGGATTGGAGGTCGTTGCCACGACCCGCGCTCTTTTCTTGATCAAAGCTGCGACCCTTGAACCGACATCCCCGTGCCCAAGGATCAGCACCCTGGTGCGACGAAATCTAGCTGGCAATGCGCCTATTGGTGTCATCGGCATGGAACTCACAAATGTTTTGCGAAAATACGGGTTTTGTGAAATTTAGAGAACGCCAAGTATGACATTCAACATCACGGTAGAACCCAGTCAAAGGCAATTTCAGGCTGATTCGGATGAAAGCTTGCTGCTTGCCGCCATTCGCCAGGGGATCGGGCTGCCCTATGGATGCAAAGACGGTGCCTGCGGTTCTTGTAAGTGCCGTTTGATCAGCGGTGAAGTACACATGGAGGCTCACCAGGAGAAGGCCCTATCAGCAAGTGAGGCCGAGCAAGGCTTGATCCTCACCTGCCGCGCACAACCACGCTCAGATGTCGTGCTCGAATCCAAACAAGTCACAAGCGAAGATGCATTCCCGATCCGCAAGATGCCGGCCCGTGTCGCGAAGCTGGAAAAACTCGCTGACGACGTCATACGCATGGTGTTGCAACTGCCAGCAGCCGAAGCGTTCACCTACCATGCAGGTCAATATATTGAGTTCATCCTTCGCGATGGTGATCGACGCAGTTACTCCATGGGCAATGCAGCCCATACACAAGCCGAAACTGGCGGTATTGAGCTTCACCTGCGGCACATGCCCGGTGGTAAGTTCACTGATCAAGTATTCAATGATCTGAAGGAGAAGGCCATCCTTCGACTGGAGGGGCCGTTTGGTAGCTTTTACTTGCGTGAAGACAGCGAGCGCCCGCTGATTTTTTTAGCTTCGGGAACAGGTTTCGCACCGATCAAAGCAATCCTAGAGCACATGGATTTAAAACAGGACACCCGTCCCGCTCGCATTTATTGGGGGGGACGTCAGCCCAAAGACTTGTACATGCATGACTGGCTGATCAAGCATTGCAGCACGCGCACTCATTTGGAGTATGTTCCAGTGGTCTCAGATGCGGCAATAGAGGCCGATTGGTCAGGGCGGACAGGGTTTGTTCACCAAGCAGTACTGGATGACCACGGAGATCTGAGCTCGTATGACGTTTACGCGTGTGGTGCACCTATCGTCATTGAGTCCGCACGCCGAGATTTCGCGGCTAAGGGACTGGATGTGGATCGCTTTTTCGCTGACTCATTCACCTCTGCGGCAGACCAAGTCACTGCCTAGCTTGAGGCTGATAAACCTCGCCCCTGGGGAGGGGTCTGGTCTCTCGGATCAGACCCATTTACCGCCCACCTAGCAACTGTTTTATGTCTGCTGCCAGGCCCGCTGCACCGCTGCCGTAACGGTGATAAAGCCGGATGCGCCCCTCAGGATCGTAGACATAACTACCCGCTGAGTGATCCATCGTGTAGCTCGTGGGCGTTGGACCAGGAACTTCCTTGTAGTAGATGCGAAAAGATTGAGCCACCTGCTCAAGTGGTGTGTCTTGCGCATACAGCGCCAAGAAACTTGGATCGAATGCAGCCATATACGCTTTCATCACGTCAGGCGTATCTCGCTTGGGGTCGACTGTGACAAATAAACCTTGCAAACGATCTCCATCTGCTCCCAGTAACTGTTTGGTTTCTGCCAGCTCGGTCATCGACGTTGGACACACATCAGGGCACTGCGTATACCCAAAGAAGATCACAACCGCCTTGCCTTTGAAATCTGCCAAGGTACGGACTTGGCCATTGTGATCTGTCAACCTGAATGAATTCGCATAGTCTGCACCGGTGATGTCGATCCCGTGAAATGCAGGCGCTTGACTGCAGGCTGTGAGTACAAATGCGCAAGCCATTGCGCCAGCCTTGAGCCAGGCGCGCGATTGATTGAAAAAGTTCAAAACCAAGCCCTCACATAATGGTCAATCAAGAACGCGGCAAACAACAATGACAAATGAATCAACGAAAAACGAAAAGTTTTGCGTGACAGCTCATCCGAGTATTCGCGCCACAGCGCCCATGCATAGCCCATGAAACCAAGCGATAGGATGATTGCCACCCCGGCATAAAACCAACCACTCATGCCGTATGCGAACGGAAGCAAACAAGCCGCAGTCAAAACGACGGTATAGAGCAATATTTGCAGTCTTGTGAATTGGGAGCCATGTGTCACAGGCAACATGGGCAGGCCGCTTTGCCGATAATCTTCGACGCGGTAGAGTGCCAACGCCCAGAAGTGAGGTGGAGTCCACAGGAAAATAATCAAGAACAGCATCAACGCTTCAGGTCCAACATCTCCCGTCATCGCCGCCCAGCCAAGCACCGGAGGCATCGCACCAGATGCGCCGCCAATCACAATGTTCTGCGGAGTCAGTGGCTTCAGCACCACGGTATAGACCACAGCATAACCAACGAATGTCGCAAAAGTCAGCCACATCGTTAGAGGGTTCACCCACACATACAACATGGCCGAACCCACAGCACACAACACCATCGAGAAGATCAGCGCTTGGCGTGTTGAAAGTTCGCCTTTCGCAGTGGGACGCCAAGCGGTCCTGCGCATCTTCGCGTCAATGTGCTGCTCGATCAAACAGTTGAACGCTGCCGCTGCTCCCGACACCAGCCAGATCCCGACACAAGCGATAGCCGCCAGCGCCAACTCACTCGAAGTAGGTACGCGGGGTACAGCGAGGACCATACCAATCAGGGCACAAAACACGATCAGTTGAATGACCCTCGGCTTCATCAGTGCGTAGTACTGACTCAAAACAGATGAGGGCGCCAAATTGGGGTTGGTAGCGCTCACAAAAAATCCTTATTGAGATAGTGTCGAGCCAACCAGCCCGTGATTGCGATCACCATCGCCGCTGCTCCAGCCGTGTGCGCAAGGGCAGCCACAAGTGGCCACTGAAGAACGACATTAGATACGCCACTCAACAATTGCCACAAGCCCAACACCCATAGCGTGTTACCGATCATCCGGGTGCTTTGCTCCCGGCGCAATTTGAAACCTATCCAGCCGATCAACGCCAGCACAACGAAGGCGAACAAGCGATGCGTGTAATGAATGGCTGTTAATGCAGCAAAGACGATGGGTTGTCCAGTGCCATCCATACCTAGTGGACGCCACACCTCAAATCCAGCCTTGAAATTCATGTCTGGCCACCATGTCCCCTGACACGTAGGAAAGTCTTGACAAGCCAGTACCGCGTAGTTGGTACTCACCCATGCGCCCAAAGCCAACTGGATGTAGAGCGCGATGAGGGTCAGCCATGCCCACCATTTCAGGCTTTTGTCCTCGGACGCAATTGCCTGAGCACCATTCAGACGCACATGCTGCCAGCGCAACAGCAGCAAGAGCGTCATGCCACCCAACAAATGTGCTGTCACCACGATGGGTTGCAGCTTCAGCGTGACGGTCCAAGCACCAAACGCGCCCTGAACACAGACCCAAATCAACGTCGCGACTGCCAGTGGCAAGGTGTCCTTCAGTCGGGCTCTCCAACGCCAGGCCAAAAGCACTTGCATCATGATCATGACGCCAACCACCATCGCTGCATACCGGTGAATCATCTCAATCCAAGCCTTGAGATGCGTGACGGGTCCCGTCGGCATGGCCGCCTGCGCTTGGCTAATTGGGTGCGCCGCAGCCCAAGGCGATAAAGTGCCATAACAGCCTGGCCAATCCGGACAACCTAAACCGGAGTCGCTCAAGCGTGTGAAGGCCCCAAATATCACCAAATCAAACGTCAAAAAAAGTGTGACGCCAACGAGCAGCGCCATCAATTCCTTCGGCGACCGGCCTTGATGGCGCCAGAACAACCAAGCCAAAGGTCCGAGCGCCAATATGATCGCCAACCCCATTAACTCCAGGGTCGGCGCCAAATCAATCAATTGGGGGGCAGTCACTGCTGGCGCCCCTCCGTGTCCCAAAACTGGGAGGCTTTCAATAAGCGCCTGATGTCTTTGCGCAAGCGATCGGGATCTGGCTGGGCGGGGAATCGCATCATCCAATTGCCGAGAGGGTCAACCACATACAAATGATCCTGGAGACGCTGTCCATCAGCCGGCTTGAGCCACTGTGCGAGCGCATCTTCACTCACTCGCCACGCAATGCCTTGGCTTAATGCGGGCAACAATTCTGAACGAACCGGAGTGTCATCGGTGATCAACCAGACCCAATCGATCCGCGCGCGATCTGGGCCCATAGACTCACGGATTTGACGTTGCAAATACAAACGCCACTCACATTCGGCATCACATGCAGCAGGACCTACACTGATCAAAAGCCACTGCTTTTCCAGCTCCTTCATGGAGTGTTGCTTGCCCACCAAGTCCACTGCTTGAATATCTGGAATATCAGGCTGCTCCGCAATCAGCGAGCCATAACTATTGGCGTTTTGCGGCTTGATCACATAGTAAGTCAGATACGAGGCAATCACTGGAGCTGCACAAACCAACAGAATGAACAGCAGCTTGAGGCGACCAGTCCCTACTTTTGGAGAGGCAGACTCCAGTCCCCGGACGTCGTGGGTGGTCATGAACAATGGATCATCAGCCATGGTTTGATTCCTTGGTCAGTCGGCGCCTGGGGCGCCACACCTGGTACCAGATATAGATGAAAAAAGTGGCTGCACTGAGCGCAAACCACTGGAACGCATAGCCATAATGCGTCGAGATCTTCGCATCAATGGGGTCCCACTTCCGCAGCAGTCCGTCAGCGCCACCACCCAGTTGCTTGATACTCATGGTGCCAATCTCAACCCCAAGAAGCGCTTGATAACTGGTCCAGTTCAGGTTTTGCAACACTGCTCCTTCGCCCCGATCATCGCCTAAGGTGAAATACTGGGACGGTGGCAGGGATAAAACACCCTCAACCATCACCCGCTCATGGGGCGTCGTGTAGGGTGCGATAGCCAAGCGGTCAGCCCGATTGCGAGGTAGCCAGCCGCGTTGCACTACAACCCATTTTTGGTTATCGAGGCGCAAGGGGGTCAGCACTACAAATCCAACAGCGCCAGCCATGGTGCGATTGTCCAAGTAGCGAGTGAATTCAGGTTCCCAGCGCCCATACAACCGCACCCGCCGATGCTGCTGATCAGGGCCTGGTGGCTGAACTATCCAGGCTGCCTCAGTCAATGGCGTTGCGTCGCTCTGCGCTTGAACGGCGTCCACGTAGCGCTGCTTTTCAGCTGCGCGGTCCAGCTGCCAGACGCCGAGCCGTGACGTGACGACAATGGTGATCAGCGCAGCCAAGAAGACCAAGACACGAGCTGCACTCACACCACACCCTCAGCAATACTGCGAGCCTTGGAGTCGAGCAAGTGGATGGATAATACGGTCATGAACTTTCTCGTTGCACTAGCATTCATCGCCATTTTGGGCAGTTTGGCGGCCGCTTTGTTCTTCATGATGAGAGGCAGCTCGCACGGAGAGGCAAACGCCGAACAGCTGCGCGCCAAACGGATGGCAAGAGCGTTGACTTTTCGCATCGGCCTATCGGTCGCCCTGTTTCTCATTGTGTTGCTCAGTTATTTGATGGGGTGGATTCACCCCACAGGTTTCAACGCCGGTCAATAAACCGCAGCCTCACTTCCGCTGGTCCTTCAAACAAATCTGGCGCCCGCGGGCGCCAGATTGCTTGGTAGGCGTGGGGAATTACAGCCAGTACACCAAAATGTACAAGCCAAGCCACACAACGTCCACAAAGTGCCAGTACCATGCCGCGCCTTCAAATCCAAAGTGACGCTCGGCAGTGAAATGACCCTTTTGCAAACGCAAAGTGATGAACAGCAGCATCAACATGCCCACAAACACGTGGAATCCATGGAAGCCCGTGAGCATGTAGAAGGTAGATCCGTAGACGCCTGACGCCATGGTCAGACCCATCTCTGTCCAAGCGTGGTGATACTCATACCCTTGCACGAACAAAAAGACGACACCCAACAAAACGGTTAACCACATGAATGCGATTGTCTTGCTGCGCTCACCTGCTTGCATCGCATGGTGGGCGATCGTCAGAGTCACACCAGACGACAACAGCAATGCGGTGTTGATCGTCGGCAACCAGAATGGTGTCATGGTCTGGAATGGCTCAACGATATCTGCCGGTGAACCGGTCGCGCCAGCAGCGAGCGTCGGCCACACACCTTGAAAATTGGGCCACAAGACGTCATGGATCGGATCGGCCAACTGGGGCAGAGAGTGCGCACGCACCCACCACAAGGCACTAAAAAACGCACCGAAAAACATCACCTCTGAAAAAATGAACCAGCTCATGCTCCAGCGATATGACACATCAATGCGATCGCTGTACATGCCGCCCTCTGACTCCCGGATCGAATCCGAAAACCAGCGCCACAAAATAACGAGCCACCACACCAAACCCAACGCAAGGGCGTACTTCCCCCAATCGTGGCCGTTGATCCATTGACCTGCACCCAAAATGACAAAAAACAGGCCAATCGCCGCCATGACCGGGTGACTGGAAGGTCCCGGGACAAAGTAATAAGGCGTTTGCCCGTGAGTTGCTGTCGACATGTTGACTCCTACTGGTCGAAACTGCTTGAAACAATTAATTTGGATTCAATTGGCGCCACTTGGCTTACGAAGAAGCCACCACCCATTGAACCAACAACATCAAAAAAACAACAAACAACACCCCACCAATCGCACCCACAATCGCGATCTGCAGTGGCGTCAGCTTGCCAATATCGTCCTCAAAATCCGACTTGCGTCGAACCCCTAAAAATGCCCACAACACGGCGCTGATGGTTGCCCACCAAGATTTGTTGTTAATCAGCTTTTGTGCACTCATCCGCGAGGCTCCAAGGAAACCGTCGGGGTCGCTTGAGCCTGAGGCGCCGCCGGTATGCCACTGCCCACTTCAAAGAAGGTGTAAGACAACGTGATGGTCGTCACATTCTTTGGGAGCTTGGGATCAACCACGAAGGTCACAGGCCATTGCTTCGTTTCACCTGGTGCAAGGGTGTACTCATTGAAACAGAAACACTCCACCTTGTGAAAATACTGCGCAGTGACTTTCGGTGCGTAGCTGGGGATGGCCTGAGCTGCCAAAGTACGGGTTTGGGTGTTTTGAAACTCATACATCACCGTCGCCATCTCACCCGGATGCAACGTCAAGGTTGCTACCTGAGGCTTAAAGC
The DNA here is from genome assembly GCA_964478285.1 of uncultured Burkholderiaceae bacterium. Taxonomy (GTDB): domain Bacteria; phylum Pseudomonadota; class Gammaproteobacteria; order Burkholderiales; family Burkholderiaceae_C; genus RS62. The sequence goes on along the minus strand of CAYZHE010000006.1, from coordinate 78,203 downwards.
GCCATACACCGCGAGAGTTTGCATCAAACTCAACCGTGATTTGTCGCGTTGTATCCACTTGAGAGTTGGCAGGGTTGTATCTGGCTGCACCAGAACTCTCTTGTTCCACAGCGGCCAGCACGTTGAGCCCTGTGACCTCACAAATGGCGTTGTAGAGCGGCACCAATGCATAGCCAAAGCCAAACATGCCCAGCGTTATCACCGTGAGCTTGGTCAGCATGGACTTGTTGTGCTTTTGGCTAGCCATTGGTTTACCCACCCAACAATGCAATCTTGGCCACGAAACCCAATCCACAAACCAGCGCGCACGACAGCACGATCAGTGCTGTGCGCACGTTGGCTCTGCGTTGTTCAGGCGTTTGTGCCATGGCTGATTAGCCCACCACACGCGTGGCAGTTTCATCCAATTTAGGTGGGTTCTCAAAGGTGTGGAAGGGTGCTGGAGAGGGTACTTCCCATTCCAAACCTTGCGCTGAATCCCAAGGACGCTGAGGGGCTTTCTCACCTTGACCGCGCATCACGGGGATGACGATGAAGACAAAGAAATAAACCTGCATCAAACCGAATCCAAACGCACCAATGGATGACAGCATATTGAAGTCAGCGAATTGCGCTGGGTAATCCGCATAACGGCGAGGCATACCAGCCAAACCCAAGAAGTGCTGTGGGAAGAACGTCACGTTGAAGAAAATCAAAGAAGCCCAGAAGTGGAACTTGCCTTTGGCTTCGTTGTACATCACACCAGTCCACTTGGGGGCCCAGAAGTAGAAACCGCCAAACAATGCGAACAACGAACCAGCCACCATGGTGTAGTGGAAGTGCGCCACAACGTAATAGGTGTCATGCAAAGCTTGATCCAATGGAGCCATAGACAGCACAAGACCCGTAAAACCACCCATCGTGAACACGAAGATGAAGCCAATCGCCCACAGCATGGGGGTCTCGAAAGTCATCGACCCTTTCCACATGGTGGCGATCCAATTGAAAATCTTCACGCCAGTTGGTACCGCAATCAACATCGTGGCGTACATGAAGAACAACTGACCCGTTACCGGCATACCCGTGGTGTACATGTGGTGAGCCCACACGATGAATGACAAGATTGCAATCGAGCCAGTGGCATAAACCATGGAAGCGTAGCCAAACAATTTCTTGCGTGCGAACGTCGGCACGATCTGGCTCACAATACCGAATGCGGGCAAGATCAACACATAGACTTCAGGGTGTCCAAAGAACCAGAAGATGTGCTGATACATCACAGGGTCACCACCGCCAGCGGGGTTAAAGAATGAGGTGCCAAAGTGGCGATCGGTCAAAGTCATGGTGATCGCACCCGCTAGCACTGGGATCACAGCGATCAACAAGTAGGCAGTAATCAACCAAGTCCAAGCGAACATCGGCATCTTCATCAATGTCATGCCAGGAGCACGCATGTTGAGGATAGTCACAATGATGTTGATCGACCCCATGATCGATGACGCACCAAGGATGTGTAGGGCAAAAATGCCCGCGTCCATGGATGGTCCCATTTGCAACGTCAAAGGTGCATACAGCGTCCAGCCGGCAGCAGGTGCGCCACCAGGCATAAAAAAGGATGCAACCAGCATGATGGCTGCCGGAATCATCAGCCAGAAGCTGAAGTTATTCATGCGGGCAAAGGCCATGTCAGATGCGCCGATTTGCAAGGGCAACATCCAGTTAGCGAAGCCCACGAACGCTGGCATGATGGCGCCAAACACCATGATCAGACCGTGCATCGTGGTGAACTGGTTGAACAGCTCAGGGTTCACTAACTGCAAGCCGGGATAAAACAATTCAGCACGGATGCCCATGGCGCAAATACCGCCGACCATAAACATCGCAAAGCTGAAGAGCAAGTACAACGTACCGATGTCTTTGTGATTGGTCGCAAATACCCAACGACGCCAACCGGTGGGAGCATGGTGGTGATCATCGTGTGCGTGATCATCGTGGTGTCCAAGAACTGCACTCATCTTGATTCCTTCCGTTTTCTTAACCCATGCAAGGGTGTCATCGTTTGATTATTTGCCACGCAAGGCCATCACAGCCTTAGGTTGCACTGTTTGGCCTGTGCGATTTGACCATGTGTTCTTGGTGTAGGTCATCACTGCTGCCAATTCGGTATCGCTGAGAGAAGGCCATGCCGGCATGGCACCATTCGCACGCCCCTTCAACAACACATCAGTCATCACAGCTGCGTCAGCATTTAACACGATGGCAGAACCATCCAATGGCTTGATGGGCCCTGCACCCTTGCCGTTTGCCTGGTGGCAGGCTGCACAGTTGGCTGCATAGACTTCAGCACCACGCTTGACGAGCGCAGACATCTCCCAGGTCTTGTTGGGATCGTCTGCCAAGGCGGCCATGGCTTTTTGCTGCTCGTTAACCCAAGCCGTGTATTCATCTGCGGTCACCACTTTGACCTGCACTGGCATGAATGCGTGCTCTTTGCCGCACAGTTCAGTACACGCACCTGAGAACAATCCCGTTTGCTCGGCTTTGAACCAGTTGTCGCGAACGAAGCCTGGAACCGCGTCTTGCTTGATACCAAAACGGGGCACATACCAAGAGTGGATCACATCTGTCGCAGTGGTGATCACGCGGATTTTTTTACCCACCGGAACGACCAAAGGATTATCAACTTTCAACAGATAGTCATCAGGCAAATTGGTGTGATCGCCCGTGTCGGCCAAGGCTCTGTGCGCGGGATCCAAGGTTGAAAGGAACCCGATGCCCTCGCCTTCCCCTTTGATGTAGTCGTAGCCCCACTTCCACTGCATACCGGTGACTTTGACCGTAATGTCGGCATTCGAAGTGTCTTTTTGTGCAACCAAAACTTTGGTCGCAGGCAATGCCATGCCGATCACAATCAAAAAGGGAACAATCGTCCAGCCCAATTCAACCCACAATGGTTCAGACAACTCTTTGGCTTCATGCCCCACAGAGCGGCGGTGCTTAAAGATGCTGTAGAACATCACGCCAAACACCAACACAAAGATGACCACGCAAATGATCAAAATGAAGTAGTTCAACCAATGCAACTCTTCAGCAATTTTTGATGCCGCAGGTTGGAGGTTGATGCCGTTGACGGCTGGACCGCCTGGCAGATCGTTGACTGCGTACGCGGCAGTCGTCAACAGCGCAGCGAAGCTGGCGATACCCGTTGCCAGAGCGTTTCTGACAGCGCGCCAGCGGCTTTGGCTCATTTGCCCCAATGTCATGGTTGTGCTCACTTTTCTCTATATATAAGCCTTCAAGCAGGCATTGATAAAACTCAACCCCCGATTAGAACAAAAAAATGGGCGAAATTGACCTCAATCTCCCAAAAAGTTGGAGGCTATGGATCGGATATCCTGAAGTCGCGCCAGGAATTTGAAAACCTATGGCTTCACTTTGAGTGTGACTCCCGCAGCATGTCCCGCATGCGGGCGACGGAAATCGATGTTTCGCCTGTCTGAGCGACCACTCCCTGAGGGGCAGATGCGTGTCCCCACACCAATTCGATGCGAAGCACTAGTCTGCCACTTTCGTCTCGAGGCAAGCGAGTTCGCAGGGCGGCGTGTAACTCTTGAAGCCAAGTTCTGGGCCTGCAACCAGCGAATCGTTGACCGTGTGTATTGGATCCAAGAGTGCGCAAATCAGCCATCAAGGCGTCAGTATCAGAGTAAGTCAGATCCAAAAACGATGAGTCCAAAACTGGGTCGGCGAATGAAGCGGCGATCAACATGTCGCCCCAATCGTGCATGTCCGTGAGGGGCGTCATCGCCTCACCCCACCCCTGCTCAGAATAAATCTCACGCACTATTTCTAGGGTGTGTGGGCCAAACGCTGAGAACATCAATAAACCGCCTGGCCTGAGGGCACTCAACCATTGCTTTAGAGTGGCTTGTGGATCAAGTACGCCCCTCAGGCCCATGTTGGCCCAGAGCATGTCAACCAAAGTTTTGCCGTCCCATGGAGCACCCGACTTCGCCCAGGGCCACCGCCACCCTCGCCGGCTGCCGGCCAACTCGATTTCAGGCTCATAGACCCATCGCTTGGCACGAGGGAATTGTTTGGCCACTGCTTGATAGGCCCTCAATCCACCCCAGGATGGCTCCCAGTCAAGCCAGGTCGTGGGCGCCTTACTAAACCAGGCCAGTCGCTCTGCCATTTGAAGGCCGACTTCCTCATGCAGCCAGGGCGCTTCGTCCGACCAAAGCCGCCGCTCGCGCCGCAAGGCAATGGGATCAAGGTGAGGAACAAGCGCGTTTGACGGGTTCATACCAGAGGCTCAAAGATCGAAGCCGTTTTGAGAATTCGGTGCTGCGCAGTATAGACGGGGCGCCCAACAAAGGTCTAAGTATGAGCACATGGCGAGCGGGGCTTGATCTTCTAAACATACCCTCCAGGTGCGTCATGTGCGGCCTGTGGCCAACTGGGGGACAAGGCACTCGATGGTGCGCTGAGTGCGATGCCAAGTGGGCTTTGATGTCGACCAGGTGTCAGCGCTGTGCCAGACGATTGCGTCTGCCAGCAACAATCTGTGGTGAATGTCTGATGCAGCCGCCCTCGCTCAACCGTTGTGTAGCCGCCGTGGATTACGCGTTCCCTTGGCCACAACTGATTTACAAACTGAAGGGCGCACACGGTCAAGCCTGGGGGAGCACCATGGCCAAGTTGATGGTTCGGGCCTGGCTGGCAGACAGCGACATTTTCGGGATACCGAAAATTTGGGCGCCAATTCCGGTCCACAACAGCACACTGAGAACCCGCGGACACAACCAGTCTTGGGCCCTATTGCGAAGCATCATGCTCTCAGAGGCCTTTGAGGCATTCGACCAGTCAATAGCGGATTTGCTGGTCCGCCCGCAACCAAGCGAGGTCCAACATCAACTGGGTAAGGCGGCTCGACAACGCAACATGCGATATGCGTTTCAGTTCAACGAAAGAAGGTGCAAGTTGATTGAATCTGCAATTCAAAAAAATGCCAGCCTGCAGGTGGTATTGATTGACGACGTCTACACCACAGGCGCCACGGTGAATGCCGCGGCACGTGCCATCAAGGCCAAATGGCCAGTCGAGGTCAGCGCCCTCGTTTTTGCTCGCACCCCACCGCGATGAGCCGCACTCGCGCTAACATCGCGGGCATGTTTCACATCGTACTGGTTCACCCCGAGATCCCACCCAACACGGGCAACATCATCCGTTTGTGTGCGAACACTGGGGCGCAACTCCATCTCATCGAGCCGCTTGGTTTTTCAATGGAAGACAAACAACTGCGACGGGCAGGCCTGGACTACCATGAATACGCAGCCGTTCGACGCTACGCGTCTTGGCAAGCCTTTCAAGAAGCGGCGATTTGCCCTCAGGAGCGTCAATTTGCCTTGACGACGAAGGGCTCGCATAGCGCCTTTCAACAACCATTTTTAGCGGGCGACTGTTTGATATTTGGCTCAGAAACCAAGGGGCTTCCAGCCGATATTTTCGATTCTTTTCCTCCGCAACAGCGGTTGCGGGTACCCATGCTGCCGAATCAACGCAGTCTGAATCTCTCAAATACCGCGGCGATCGTGACATACGAAGCGTGGCGCCAACACGGTTTTATAGGTGGCTAACCATGTTCACCCCCAATCAAGCAGATGTACGTCGTTTTTTTTGTCAGGCCTTTGCCAAAGGGGAGAAGGCACAGCCGCTGGAGTCCATCGAAGCGCTGGCCTATGAATGGATGAAAGAGCATCCTGAATACAGCGAGGCATTCGCCAATGAGGCCGCTGCGCTGCAACAAGCGGGAACGGCTTCGCAAGAACGAGAAAATCCTTTTCTGCACGTCTCCATGCACCTCAGCATTAGCGAGCAATGCTCCATCGACCAGCCACCCGGCATTAGGCAGGCCGTGGAATTACTGGCAGCCAAGCGCCAAGACTTGCATGAAGCCCATCACCTTGTCATGGAGTGTCTGGGTCGCATGCTATGGGAGAGCCAGCGCAGCGGGCGACCCCCAGACGGTCAAGCCTATATCGACCACGTGAGGCGCTTGGCGACCCAAGGCCCACGCTGATGGGCCAATCCTAGCGAATTGGTTGCTCCAAAATGCAAAAAAGCCGCTCAAGAGCGGCTTTTTGATAGCGCATATTGGTTCAGCGGAATCGGTTCAGCGGCTGGGTGTGGACCTCGCCCTTCAAGCCACCAATGTACTTGGCCATCGCCTTCAACTGCTCGTTGGTGTACTGCTTGGCAACGCCACCCATGATGGCATTCGCACGGCCAATTTGGGGATTACCTTCGACTTTGTAAGCTTTCAACGCGAAATACAAGTAGTCAGCGTGCTGACCGCCGATCTTAGGATAGCTTGGATCCAGCGGCTTGCTGAAATTGGCACCGTGACAAGCCACACAGCCGCCTTTATTCAACAGTTCAGCCACTTCGGCAGAGGCTGCTGGAGCCGCATCAGCCAGCTTGGCGCCATTGCTGTGGCTGGAGTAGAACGCAGCCAAGTCAGCGATGTCTTGGTCATTCAATGAGCCTCCAATGCCGCGCATAGTGGGATGTTTGCGGTCGCCCTTGCGGTACTGCGCCAATGCTGACTCAATGTACTTGGCGGACTGCCCAGAAATCATGGGCACCTTGTGGATTTCGGGGAACGAATTTTGGTAGCCAGGGATACCGTGACATCCGATACACATCGCTGCTTTGCTCTCGCCAGCTTTGACGTCGCCAGCAGCTTGGCTTGCAAATGCGAGGCCAAAACCCAGGGTCACCCCTGTGACAAAACGAAGGATGCTTTTAATCGATGCTTGTCTCATGATCGCGTTCACGCCTTTTAAGGTCCATGGAAAAATAAAGTGCGATTATAGACACCGCGAAGGGGGATTTCGAACCTCGGCCCCAACACCCATTCATCCTCGACTAGAAGTGCTCCAAAATGAAATTTGAAGGATCAGATCAATACATCGCTACGCCCGACCTGAAACTGGCGGTGAACGCCGCAGCTGCGCTAAAGCGCCCCCTGCTCATCAAAGGGGAGCCTGGCACAGGGAAAACCATGCTCGCAGAGGAGGTCGCTGAGGCGCTGGGACTCAAATTGATCCAATGGCACATCAAGAGCACTACCAAGGCACAACAAGGCCTCTATGAGTACGACGCCGTGAGCCGCCTGCGAGACAGCCAGTTGGGAGACGAGCGCGTCAAGGACATTCAGAACTACATCGTGAAAGGCGTGCTGTGGCAGGCCTTTGATGCCGATGAGCCGGTGGCCCTGCTGATTGATGAAATTGACAAAGCGGACATCGAATTCCCCAACGACTTGTTGCGTGAACTAGACCGCATGGAGTTTTACTGCTACGAAACTCACCAGATGATCCGCGCCAAACACCGCCCTCTGGTGTTCATCACATCAAACAATGAGAAAGAATTGCCTGATGCTTTCCTGCGGCGTTGCTTTTTCCATTACATCAAGTTTCCTGAAGCGGACACGATGGAGCAAATTGTCCAGGTGCACTTTCCCGGTTTAAAAAAGGATCTCTTGGCTTCCGCCATGAAGACTTTTTTCAACATTCGCAACTTGCCGGGACTGAAGAAAAAACCCTCAACAAGCGAATTGTTGGATTGGATCAAGTTGCTCCTCGCGGAGGACATCCCCGTCAGCGCTCTTCAGTCAGACGACCAAAGCATCAGCGTGCCGCCGATGATTGGAGCGTTGCTCAAAAACGAACAAGACCTCACATTGTTTGAAAAACTTGTGTTCATGAATCAACGCGGTCGCTGAACTGGATCTGATCATGTGGCGAAGCCTTGAACCGGTCATCCTGCGCAGCGATTGCGTCGCCTTGAAACCGTTGAGCCTTGAACACCTCGAGGGTTTGTCTGAGGCGGTTCAAGATGGGGAAATTTGGCGTCACTGGTACACCAGCGTCCCTGCCCCTGAGAACATGACAAGCGAAATTGAGCGTCGACTTCGACTGCAGTCTGACGGGACGATGATGCCCTTCACTGTGTTTGACGCCCATGGCAACGTGGTGGGTATGACGACCTACATGAACATCGACAAGCTTAACCAGCGCTTGGAAATCGGCAGCACGTGGTATCGGGCAAGCGTCCACCGAAGTGCCATCAATACGCACGCTAAATGGCTTTTATTGCGCCATGCCTTTGAAGTGCTAGAAAGCATTGCCGTCGAGTTTAGAACCCATTGGTTCAACCACCAGAGTCGGGCGGCCATTGAACGTTTAGGCGCAAAATTGGACGGGGTTTTGCGACAGCATCAAAGACTGCCAGATGGCAGCTTTCGGGACACCGTGGTCTACAGCATCATTGCATCTGAATGGCTTGCTGTGAAAGCCCACCTCGAATATCAAATGCATAAACCGCGGCCTGGAGTGGCAGCATGCTGATTTCTTTTTTCTACACCTTGCGCGCAGCCAAGCTCCCCGTTTCAGTCAAAGAATATTTGACCCTACTGGAGGCCCTCAAAGTCGGCGTGGTGGGGCCAGAGCAAGAGCATTGCAGCTTGGACGACTTTTACTATTTGTCGCGTATTTCCCTGGTCAAAGACGAAAAGCATTACGACAAATTTGACCGTGCGTTTGCGACCTATTTCAAGGGTGTCGACACCGTCGCCGACTTCACCAAAGACATTCCAGCTGAGTGGCTTCGCAAGGAAATGGAAAAGGTGCTGAGCGCGGAACAAATTGCGAATGCTCCAAAACTAGATTACGACGAGCTGTTTCAAGAATTACAAAAACGCCTGGAAGAACAAAAGGAGCGTCATGAAGGAGGGAGCCGCTGGGTGGGTACTGGCGGCACTTCGCCCTTTGGAAATGGCGGCAAAAATCCCCAAGGCGTTCGCATTGGCGGCAAAGGCGGCAACCGCACAGCCGTGAAAGTATGGGAGCAACGAGCCTACCGCGATTACGACGACTCTCAAGAATTGGGGACTCGCAACATCAAGGTGGCTCTGCGACGCCTGCGGCGGTTTGCAAGGGAGGGACACCCTGACGAATTGGATTTGCCCGACACCATTCGGTCAACCGCAGCAAACGCGGGTCTTCTGGACATCAAAATGGTCCCAGAGCGCCACAACAATGTGAAGGTACTGCTCCTCATGGATGTTGGGGGAACCATGGACGAACACATCCAGCGCGTAGAGGAATTGTTCTCAGCAGTCAAGAGTGAGTTCAAACACTTGGAGTTCTACTACTTCCACAACTGCGTTTATGACTTCATGTGGCGCAACAATCGCAGGCGATATGCGGAAAAATTTCCCACTTGGGACATCATTCGCAAGTACAACAAAGACTACAAATTGATTTTCGTGGGGGACGCCACCATGAGTCCATACGAAATCTTGCAACCTGGCGGTAGCGTTGAGTACAACAATGAAGAGGCAGGCGCCGAATGGTTGCAGCGCCTGATCCGGGCCTACCCAAAGTTCGCCTGGATCAACCCCGAGCCTCAAGGTGTGTGGAAGTATCGACAAAGCATTGATGTCATCCAACAGATCATGGGCGGACGCATGTTTCCCCTCACGCTGCAAGGTCTCGAGCAGACCATGCGAATGCTCAGCAAGTAGCGATTCAACAAGATAAGTGCGGTATCCGTCACGGTAGTAAGGATTGTGCGGCGGGTCGGACTTGATGCGAGGCTCAGACGCCTGAACACTGGCCCATGGCCTCGCACATTGCACCCCAAGATCGTTTGCCAATTGGAGCGTCGTCTCGCGTCGAGGTTCACTTGGATCGCATCTTGATGCATGCCATTGAGGCCCATGCGTCAGACATTCACCTTGAGCCATCCGCACAAGGCATCCGCGTTCGGGAGCGCAAAGACGGGCGCCTGTATGAAGCACCCCCACCACCTGCAGAATGCGCCGATGGGGTGGTGTCGCGGCTGAAAATTTTGGCCAAACTGGATATTTCCGAACGCAGATTGCCACAAGACGGTCAATGCACCCATCAAACAAATGGAGATGACCACGCTGTCGACTTAAGGGTCAGCACTCTCCCTACGACGCACGGAGAAAAAGTAGTCATCAGAATCCTCGATGGCACTACCATGCCTTTGGATTTAGACCAGCTGGGGTTCACAGCACCGCAGGTGCTCATGTTGCGCCAAACACTGGCCCAATCCCAAGGATTGATTCTCAACAGCGGTCCAACAGGATCTGGGAAAACACTGACTCTTTACAGTTGCCTCAATCACTTAATGGCGACGCATTTGAATATTTCCACCATTGAAGACCCCTGCGAAATCGAGCTTCCAGGAGCCAATCAAGTCAGCATCCATGACCGAATTGGCTTGAGCTTTGAATCAGCGCTCCGTGCGCTCATGCGACAAGATCCTGACGTAATCATGATCGGTGAAATTCGAGATAACGCCACTGCTGAGATGGCCATCAAGGCCGCCCAGACTGGACATTTGGTGCTCTCGTCGATTCACACCAATGATGCACCAAGTACGCTAGCCCGACTGATTTACATGGGCGTTCCAGGGTTTCACGTCGGCGCAAGCTTAACCTTGGTTTGTGCTCAACGCTTGCTTAGGCGGCTCTGCATCCATTGTCGAAACAGGACACCATCGCCTCCCCACATTGGGGATCGATTTCCGGATGCAGACTGGCACGCCACTCAGGGCTGTGAACGCTGTTTAGGAGGCTATACCGGGCGGATCGGGGTATTTGAAATGCTGCAAATGACACCCGAATTGCATGAGTCCCTTTTGCGCGAGCCCAATGTGCGTCGATTCACTGCCATCGCCCGACAGCAAGGCACATTGTCGTTGCGTGATGCGGGCTTGGCACTCGCAGCAAGAGGACTAACCTCGTGGGAGGAAGTCATCACTCAAACGCCGTCGCCGTGAGGCCTACACAAATACAGACCTTCCGGTGGCGAGCGTTCGATCGACTCGGCGCCAGACGCTATGGCCGTGACAGCACAGCCAATGAAGAAAGCCTGCGCTTAAAACTCCAAGAGCAAGGGCTCAATGCCATCAGCATTCAAGTCGTCAACCCCGTTTGGACACTCAAAACTCGCATCCCTCAGAAACAATTCGCTGCTTGGACGCGGCAACTCGCCACGCTAACGGATGCAGGCATTCCAATCACAGAAGCCTTAGAGTTATCGCAGAGGTCGTCACTTCATCCTCAGCTAAAGCATCACATCGAAACATTGGTTCAAGCGACCCGCGCTGGCGCGCGCCTCAGCCACGCGATGTGCACCCTTAAGCCACCGCTGGACGCCACATTTGTGGCGGGCATTCGAGGCGCCGAGCAAAGCGGCGATCTAGCCAATACCCTGAACTTACTCGCGACACAAGCTGAACGATCTCAGGCGCTTAGAGCCAGCGTGATCGCTGCACTGATGTACCCGATCGCAGTGCTTGCTATTGCCCTCATTGCACTCATTGGTATGCTTGTTGGTGTGGTCCCTGCTTTTGAGCTCCAGTTTCAAAATTGGGATGTCCCGCTGCCAGCCATCACACAAAGTCTGTTGTGGATGAGTCGAAATTTGATCGCCCATGGATGGGAAATTATTGCGCTTGCAGGGTTGACATGGATGCTGGTCAAACGCACCTTAGCGAGATTTGACGCCGCAAGGATGGCACGAGATCGATTGTGGCTCGCTCTTCCGGTGATCGGTCCCATTCACCGGCAACTGTGTGTAAGCCGCTTTGGCAACACCTTATCGATGCTGCTTCACGCCGGTGTCGATTTGCTCGAGGCAGTCGATGTGGCTGGTGAAAGCACAGCGAATCTGCGCTACCGCACCCACGCCAAGTCCATTCAACAGGCATTGAGCGCGGGCACAGAATTGTCAACAGCAATGGCTTGCACAGGCGCGTTTCCGGACGCGTTGATTCACCTTTGCGAAATTGGGGAGCGTTCAGGTCGGCTGGGAGATCTACTCCACAAGGCGGCCGCGCTCCTCGACCAAGAGTCACAGAGCCACTTGAGTGGTTTGACCAGCCTTATTGAGCCTATTTTGGTCACTCTATTGGGCTGCATGATTGGTGCTATGGTGATGGCTCTGTACATGCCGATTTTCCAATTAGGTCATTTATTGTGATGGCACATCTTTCTGCAGACATGATGCTCGTGATTTTTGCGGGCTGTCTCGGCGCGATCATAGGTAGCTTTGCAAACGTGATCATTCACCGACTGCCTCGGATGCTCGAGCACAGCTGGATGCGAGAGGCGAGTGCAGCGACAGAGACTTCGTTCAGCGTGCCCGCCCCACCCAATTTGTTCACTCCTCGATCCCATTGCCCGGACTGCGAGCGGACTTTGCGTTGGTGGCAAAACATTCCTATGCTGAGCTATTTGATCCTGCGCGGTCGATGCAAATGGTGCAATTCGCCCATTCCACTTCGGTACTTGGTCGTTGAGTTCACCATGGCCTCTTGGTTTGCAGGGTACGTCGCAACGCACGAAGCCTCACAACTCAGCACCTGGTTTTGGCCGTTCTGGGGCGCTGTTTTGTTGACGCTGGCCATCATCGATTGGCGCACTTTTCTCCTGCCAGACTCACTGACATTGGGCCTCCTATGGACCACGTTGATCGCGACAGCTTTGGGTGTGTTACCGATCTCATCAAGTGATGCAATTTTGGGCGCTGGACTAGGCTATTTGGTGTTGTTTTTGCCAGCTTGGCTTTTCCAGCAAGTGACGGGGCGAACTGGTATGGCCCATGGAGACTTCAAATTGATGGCCGCGGTGGGAGCGGCATCTGGACCCATTCCCGTGTTTTTTATCTTATTGCTCGCTAGTTTGCTAGGCATCGCTTTGGCATGGTTTGGACGCCAGTGGCTCCCAGCGCCGTCGGAGGTCGGGGCTTCTGGGATGGAGTCTCGTGCTATTCCTTTCGGACCGATGATTGTTTTCGCTGCATTGGTGAATTTGGTGTGGCCAATCGAAAGGCTTGCGCTACAGTGATAGCCATGGACACACACACCATCTGGGGTCTCACAGGCGGCATTGGAAGCGGCAAAAGCACTGTCGCCAGCCTCTTGGCTGCCTGTGGCGCAACGATTGTCGACGCTGATGCCATATCCAAGTCTTTGACGGCTGCATCTGGTCCTGCGATCCCAGCGATCAGATCCACTTTTGGCGATGCGGCGATCGATGCCAATGGTGCGATGGATCGGGATTGGATGCGCGCTCGCGTTTTTGCAGACCCAGCCATCAAGAACCAATTAGAAAGTATTTTGCACCCCATGATTGGTCAGCTGACCGCAGCGGCCATCGTCAATGCGCCGACCCATTGGGTGATTTGCGACGTACCACTGCTGGTTGAATCAGCTCACTGGCGCAAACAGGTTCAAGGGATATGGGTTGTAGACTGCTCGGTCCAAACACAAATCATGCGCGTGAAGGCCAGAAATCAGTGGGATGAAGCGATGGTGATGTCCGTGATCAGCAAACAGGCTAGCCGGGAAGAGCGACTGAGGGCGGCTGATGTCGTGACCTTCAATGACGGGATTTCCCTTAATGAATTGGCCAAGCAAGTGACTACACAATCTAGATATCTCGGGATAAGATAGTGCCAATTGCACTTTATTGCCTGACGTCACCCACCCGCTTCCAACGCCTGTGCACGCATTTGAATTCCCACTCAACGAAAAATTTCGCTCTTACCTGCGTGCTGATGAGTTGTTGCGACGACTGACTGTGCTTGGCCAAAGCGATGACCCGCTGCACCACCATTTTGGGCTTCAAACTTTGTTTGAGTTGCAAGATATGCTCAATCGCACGGACATAAAAGGGGACTTGATCAGAGACTTGGAGCGCAATCGGACCAGTTTGATGGCGTTGCGGAACAACGAAAAAATCGAGCAAACCAAACTAGAAGAGGTTTTGTCTGAGGTGGTCACTTGCTACGAGCGATTGACATCTTTGGGCGGTAAACCCGGTCAAGGTCTCGGGGAAATTGACTGGCTCAGCGCTGTCAAGGGTCGCATCAGCATCCCAGCTGGCACTTGCGGGTTTGATTTGCCGGTCTACCAGTTTTGGCAACGGCAGCCAGCGCACAAAAGACAAAGTGAACTGCAATCACTCCAAGGCTACTTTGAGTCCATACAAAAACCCATCACATTCGTTTTAAATATGGTGCGCCAAAGCGGTGAGTCACTTTCGGTGGTCGCCGAGAGTGGTTCCTTGCAATATGCCATCCCCAATGGCCGCCTCGTGCAGTTACTCCGCCTCTCAGTGACAGACGATGTTCGGTGTATCCCCGAAATCAGTGCCAACCGCTTGAACATTGCCATTCGTTGGATGAATGTGTCGGACGAGTACCGTCTCACCCCACACCAACAAGATGTCAGCTTTCGACTCAGTCTGTGCAACTGAGAACATCCAACCATGACAGACACAGTCCGTCCGCAGGCTGACATTCCACCGCGCTGGGTTCGTTGTCCAACTTGCGCACAAGATGCGCTGTATCACCCGAACAATCCGCATCGTCCATTTTGCAGTGCTGTTTGCAGGCAAATCGATTTTGGTGCTTGGGCCAGTGAAGAATATGCAGTTCCCACAGCGCCTGTGGATCGGCACGAGCCAGACGCAGACGCCTGACTCAGTCGGGACGGATCGGGCTCAACAGGGCGGGCTCAGCAAACAACCATTCCAATACAGGGATTGAACCAGGCAGCACGGGGGCTACTGTCACAGGCAGCTGCGTCCATGCGTAAGACTGGGACTCTCGCATTTGCAAATCCCCTTGCCAAGCGAACACTCGACAAAAGTGCAGTCGCACCAATGCGTGAGGGTAGTCGACCAATTCTTGGCGCCAAGGTAAAACCTCTTCAATGAGAATGCCGATTTCTTCAATCAATTCTCGCCGCAAGGCTTCTTCAACGGTTTCATCCGCCTCTAATTTGCCGCCTGGAAATTCCCAATACCCGGCATAAGCTTTGCCGGGAGGGCGGCTCGTCATCAGGAACCTTGCGTTACCATCAATCAGAATACCGACAGCCACTTGCGTCTCGTTGCGATGTTCGCTTCTGGGCAAATGGCCATCGACGATTTTGATGGTTTCCTTACCCTGACTCAGTGGCTCCATATCCATCAAGCGTTGGATTGGCGCAAGCGACCAACAAAATCGCAAGCAAACTGGTAGGCGACACGCCCGCTGCGCGACCCTCGCTCCAATGCCCAGACCAGGGCTTCAGGCCGGGCGGCGTCGAGGCTTGCCGAGTCAACTCCCATCGCTTGCAACCATTGATTGACGACCGAGAGGTATTCATCTTGGCTGAAAGGGTAAAAGCTCAGCCACAAACCAAATCGCTCTGAGAGGGAAATCTTCTCTTCCACTCCTTCGCCAGGGTGCACCTCGCCGTCGGGTGTGTGAGAGTAAGTCATGTTTTCGGACATGTACTCAGGCAACAAATGGCGGCGATTGCTGGTGGCATAAACCAGCACGTTGGCGCTGGTCGCGGCGACAGAGCCATCGAGCACAGATTTCAATGCTTTGTAAGCAGAATCACCTTCGTCAAAACTCAAATCGTCACAAAACACGATAAAACGCTCGGGACGGTCAGCAATCAACTCCACCACTTCGGGTAGTGCCACCAAGTCCGTCTTGTCCATTTCAATCAAGCGCAGCCCTTGCGGCGCAAAAGCATTCAAACAAGCCTTGATCAGCGAGGATTTACCAGTGCCTCTTGCGCCAGTCAACAGCACATTGTTCGCGGGCAAGCCAGCGATGAACCGCTCGGTGTTTGCCAGGATTTTTTCTTTTTGAGCATCCACCTCTCGAATGTCACCCAGACCAATTTTCGAGACGAATTGAACGGGGTGCAGCCTGCCCTTTGCGCCAGACTTTCGGTACTGGAATGCCACGCTGCTGCTCCAGTCGGGAGCGCTCAAACCGGTTGATAAATGGTCGGATACCAGTGCGATTAGCGCGTCCAGTCTTGCAATCAACGCATCGTTATGGGCAGTCATGTTCGATACTCTGCATTGATGGTCACGTAATCGTGGCTCAAGTCACAAGTCCAAACTGTTTCACTAGTCTCGCCGCGACCCAAATCAATCCGAATCACAATCTCGCTCTGGTCCATGACAGCTTGTGCATCAGCTTCTCGGTAATTGGGATGCCGCCCGCCCGCTGTCACGACGTGAACATCACCGAGGTACATCTCAACTTTTCCGACGTCAAGATCACTGACCCCAGCATACCCGACGGCGGCAAGCAAGCGACCCAAATTAGGGTCACTGGCGAAAAATGCTGTTTTCACTAACGGCGAATGAGCGATCGCATAGGCAATTTTCAAGCACTCTGCGCCATCGCGACCTTGATTCACTTGCACAGTCATCAACTTCGTCGCCCCCTCGCCATCTCGAACAAGGGCTTGCGCGAGACGTTGCGCGACTGAAAGCAGCGCTTGCCAAACCGCCTGACCGGCAGGCGACTCCCAATCGTCGACGCGCACTTGGCTGCGTCCAGAGGCCATCACCACAAAACTGTCGTTGGTTGATGTGTCGCCGTCTACGGTCACTCGATTGAACGACAAATTGGCCAACCTGGCGGCCAAACCGCTCATCAGCGCTGGGGATATCCATGCATCTGTGGCGATATAGCCGAGCATGGTTGCCATGTTGGGGCGAATCATGCCCGCGCCTTTTGCAATCCCCGTGACATGGATCTCGCCCTCACTCAACCCCACACGTTCACTGTATGCCTTGGGCTGAGTGTCCGTGGTCATGATGCCCAAAGCCGCTTCTAACCAATTGGCAGCAGCTGCCAATTCGCACGCCTGTGGCAATGCTGCTTCAATCTTTTGAATGGGCAAAGGCTCAAGAATGACGCCCGTGGAAAATGGCAACACCTGTTCAGCCTTCACGCCCAAGAGGCCAGCACAGGCACTTGCCATGCGTTGCGCATGAGCTAGCCCTGAGGGACCTGTACCGGCATTGGCATTGCCGGTATTGATGACCAGCGCACGCGTCTCTTGCCCAGAACTCAAATGGCTGCGACAGACCTGCACCGGGGCAGCGCAAAAGCGATTTTGGGTAAAAACTGCATCAACTTGCGTCCCCTCGTCCAATAAGAACACGACCAAGTCTCGGCGGTCAGGTTTTTTGATGCCTGCCCGTGCAACGCCAATGCGAATGCCAGGGATGGCATGTAAATCATCCGCGTGGGGCAGCGGCAAATTCACAGGCATGGGGGACCACCTCTTATAAGTGAATGGGGTATTGATGCGGCATCAAAGCTTGCCGTGACATTGTTTGTATTTTTTTCCACTGCCACAAGGACAAGGATCATTTCGACCAACGCGAGGAACGTCTGCCTGCTCTGAGCCAGATGGCTCACCTTGCACTTGTGCATTACCTTGCTCATCCGGACCCGAATAGGTCATGTGACTTATATGCCCTGCTTGCTGTTCGATTTGCTCCGTTGCGTCCGCCACCACTTGGGGCTCATCCACACGCACGGTCAACATGATGCGAGTCACCTCGTCTCGCACACCATCCAGCATCCGTCCGAACAATTCAAACGCTTCGCGTTTGTATTCTTGCTTGGGCTGCTTTTGAGCGTACCCACGCAGGTGAATACCTTGGCGCAAGTAATCCAAGGCGCTCAAGTGGTCTCGCCAATGAGAATCCAAGACCTGTAACAGAACCATGCGGGCAAATTGCATCAAGTTGTCTTCACCCACGCGATTCATTTTTTCATTGAACACCGCATCCGCCTGCTCAATCACGCGCTGAACGATGTCATCGTCATCCATCGCTTCGGCGTGCTCGACATGAGAAACCAAATCAACCTCAATCCCCCAGTCTGCAGCGAGCTGAGTTTGCAAGGCTTGCAAATCCCACTGTTCTTCAACGCTACCTGCCGGTACATGGGTCCGCACCACATCTTCAACCGCGCCATGGCGCAATGAAGCGATCTGATCGATGAAACCCTGTGCCTCCAAAATATCGTTGCGCTGCTGATAGATCACCCGACGTTGGTCGTTGGCCACGTCGTCATACTCAAGCAACTGTTTTCGAATATCAAAGTTGCGAGCTTCCACTTTCCGCTGGGCTGATTCGATCGACCGCGTCACCATTCCGGCCTCAATCGCTTCACCTTCGGGCATCTTTAGGCGATCCATGATGGCTCGCACCCGATCGCCGGCGAAAATCCTCAGAAGTGAATCTTCAAGACTCAAATAAAACCGAGATGAGCCGGGATCGCCTTGCCGGCCAGATCGACCACGCAACTGGTTATCAATGCGCCGTGACTCATGGCGTTCGGTCGCGATGATCCTCAACCCCCCCAAGGCAACGACTGCATCATGTTCGCTTTGCCAAGCGTCTCGCACCGCTTGTTCGCGCTGACGCCTTTCATCTTCGCTCAGCGAAGCATCTGAAGTTGCTGCAAGCACCAGCTTTTCAAGGTTGCCACCCAACACAATGTCGGTGCCGCGTCCCGCCATGTTGGTGGCGATGGTGATCGCTTTCAATCGACCCGCCTGAACAATGATGTCAGCCTCTCTGGCATGCTGCTTGGCATTGAGCACCTCGTGTGGCAAGCCGGCTTGCGTCAGCAGTTGAGAGATGATTTCGGAGTTGTCTATTGAAGAGGTTCCGACCAAGACAGGTTGCCCGCGCTCGTAGCACTCCTTGATA
Organism: uncultured Burkholderiaceae bacterium; assembly: GCA_964478285.1. Taxonomy (GTDB): domain Bacteria; phylum Pseudomonadota; class Gammaproteobacteria; order Burkholderiales; family Burkholderiaceae_C; genus RS62. Next base: position 59,590 of record CAYZHE010000006.1, on the reverse strand, counting down.
TCTTGAATCGCTGCCACATATTTCTCACCGGTCGTCTTGTAGACCCGATCCAGTTGGTCATCGCGACGATTGTGGCGGTTAGGCGGCACGACAACCGTTTCAAGTCCATAAATTTCTTGGAACTCGTAGGCCTCGGTGTCCGCAGTGCCTGTCATGCCCGATAGCTTTTGGTACAAGCGGAAGTAATTTTGAAAAGTGATAGATGCCATGGTCTGGTTCTCTGCCTGAATGGCAACACCCTCCTTGGCTTCGACTGCTTGATGCAATCCCTCACTCCACCTGCGACCCGACATCAAACGACCAGTGAACTCGTCGACAATCACGATTTCACCGTTTTGCACCACATAGTGTTGGTCGCGAACGTAAAGATAGTGGGCCCTCAAAGCAGCATTCAAATGGTGCATCAACATGATGTTGGACGCGTCATACAGCGATGCGCCTTGTGACAACAATCCCATTTCAACCATCGCCTGCTCAGCGCGGTCGTGCCCAGCCTCTGTCAAATGAACCTGCCGCCCTTTTTCATCTACTGTGAAATCACCAGGCGTAATGACGCCCTCGCCTGTGCGAACATCCTCTTCGCCCTCTTGCTTGGCAAGCTTCGGGATGATGGAGTTGATGGCAACATACATCGCCGTGTGATCTTCCGCTTGCCCGCTGATGATGAGCGGAGTGCGTGCTTCGTCGATCAGAATGCTGTCAACCTCATCCACGATGGCGTAATTGAGGCGCCTCTGAACGCGATCCGCGGTGTCGTACACCATGTTGTCACGCAGGTAGTCAAAACCAAATTCATTGTTGGTACCGTAGGTGATGTCGGCTCGGTAAGCGGCCTGCTTTTCAGCTTTGTCTAAATGGGGTAAGTTGATTCCAACGCTCATACCCAAGAAGTTGTAAAGCACGCTCATCCACTGGGCATCCCGCTCTGCCAAGTAATCATTCACCGTGACAACATGCACGCCTTCGCCAGTGAGGGCGTTGAGATAGACAGGCAAGGTGGCGGTCAAGGTTTTGCCTTCACCAGTTCGCATCTCTGCGACTTTGCCGTTGTGCAAAGCCAAACCTCCCAACATTTGCACGTCAAAGTGGCGCATCTTCATGACGCGCTTCGATGCTTCACGAACCGTCGCAAAAGCCTCTGGCAAGATGTCATCTAGGGTGGCACCATCAGCCAGCCTTTTCTTGAAAATTTCAGTTTGCCCCTTAAGTTGCGCATCTTCCAGCGTTGCATATTGTTGCTCTAGGTGGTTGATGCGCTCAACCGTCTTTCGATAGCTGCGCAACAAGCGGTCATTGCGACTGCCAAAAATCTTGGTGAGCAATTGAAATGCCATAACTAATTTCTCGTGGTTTGGGTCGCGCGCAAATGCCGGCGTCTGTCGCGGCAAATCGAGCCATTTTATCGCCAGTCAAGCTGGCCACTGAAGCGAAGAGTAGGGCTCAGTTATGGTCCTTGAGCGACCCTAGTTGATCCGAAAAGATAGGTTTTCGGATTGCGTACACGACCAGCCACCCACACCTCAAAGTGAAGATGTGGGCCGGTCGATCGCCCGGTTGAGCCCATCAAACCGATTTCTTGCCCCGGTTTGACCAGGTCGCCGACCTTCACCTTGAATGTTTTGAGGTGGGCATATCGCGTGATGACTTGGTTCCCGTGATCGATCTCAATCATCCGTCCATAGCCAGCATGCCACTGTGCGGCTACAACAACGCCACCCGCCGTTGCCTTGATCGGGGAGTTCACAGGTCCTGGGAAATCCACGCCCGTGTGGGTCGCCAATTGACCCGTGATCGGGTCGATGCGCCGTCCGAAGCCTGATCCAACAGGGAGTCCCTCAACCGGCAATACGCCAGGCGTGAGCGCGCTCTCCCATTTGCGCTCAAGCAATGAGTCTTCCAGCAAGGCGTAGAGCGCCAGACGCTCGTCACCCAACAATGAGAAATCATCAAGCGCAGAGGTAAATTGATCCAAGGTCATGGAGCGAGGGGCAATCAAAGCGCCACCCTCCCCCATAGGCTCATCGGCCAGTTTGTAGGGCAGTCCCGCCAACTTAGCCAAGCGCTCACTCAATGCATCCAATTGGATCATGCGTGCTTGCATGACGCCCAAACGTTTGGCCAACACGTCGATGTTTTGACGCAAAGCCAACTTATCGGCATCGTCTGAATCACTTGACCAAGCGTTGGACCCTCCCTCACCCGAGGTCGCCGTCTGAATAGAGACTGGCGTCAACTGGGTTTTGACATTGGATTGAAGGGCTGCCCACATCCCTCCAACGCCCAGCAACAGCAAACCCACGAACAACGCGACTCCATGCCAAATGCCCAGATCAAAGCTGCGCACTCGGCTGAATTTGCTGTCAGTGATAATGATGTACATGTTTCAATGTTCCCACTCATTGCCCTTTGCCGCAAAACCGCATTCATGAGCACATCCAGCAAGCGCATCGCTGATGCTGTGAACGATGCGCCTGAACTCAGGTTGCTTTCCCAGCGCATTTCGCTGGGTCGACAGCGTTTGGCCTGCGTTGCTCAGGTCCTGCCTGCCTCACTGACAAGCCAACTGAACAGTGGCGGCTGCGACGAGCAAAGTTGGTGCATTTTGGTACCGAACAGTGCCGTGGCGGCCAAGCTTCGCCAACTGTTGCCGATCCTGACGCAGGCTCTGGAGCACGCGGAGGGGCGATCAATTGAAATCCGCTTGCGCGTTGCCAGTGCGCGTTAAATGGTGCCGGTTGTCCGACTTGAACGGACGACCTACCGCTTACAAGGCGGTTGCTCTACCAGCTGAGCTAAACCGGCGAAACCCGTATTCTACTATTTGACCCGCCTCAAAAATGGCTTTCCTCCATTTGGAGGCCTGTCGTCTGGTTCGAGCGTTGTAGCGCGGGCACTCTCTTGGGAAGCGGGGCGGCTGTCTTCGATCGGGAAAACCATGCCTTGACCTGTTTCTTTCGAGTAGAAAGCAAGGATGCGATTCAAGGGCACAAACACGTCTTGAGCACGGCCCGCAAACCGCCCCTTGAACTGCACGAACTCATCGCTAATCACAAAACCCTGCGTTGCCTCATGGCTCACATTCAAAACGATTTGACTGTTCTGAACGTAGGCCAGAGGCACTTCACAGCTTTCATCAACGGCCACCAGCATGTAGGGGGTCATCGATTGGTCGTGACACCACTCGTGTAATGCGCGCATGAAATATGCGCGCATGGAGGGAGCAAAAGAAATTTCCACCGGCTCGCTTGCCTTTTACTTGCGCATGACCTTTTCTGAAGGCGTCAATGCCTCAATGTAGGCAGGACGAGAAAAAATCCGCTCTGCGTACTTCAACAAAGGGGCTGCGTTCTTACTCAACTCGATGCCATAGTGCTCCAAGCGCCAAAGCAGCGGAGCGATCGCCACATCCAACATTGAAAATCCGTCGCCCAACATAAATTTGTTCTTCAAAAACACAGGCGCAAGCTGAGTCAAGCGATCACGCACATGGGCGCGCGCTTTTTCAACTGCCTTGTCGTTGGTTTTGGGGCCTTTTGCCTCAATAACGGCGACATGGGTGAAAAGTTCTTTTTCAAAGTTCAGCAAAAACAAACGGACGCGCGCACGGTCGACGGGATCGCCTGGCATCAATTGAGGATGCGGGAATCTCTCGTCAATATATTCATTGATGATGTTTGACTCATAAAGAATCAAGTCGCGCTCGACCAGAATGGGGACCTGGCCATAAGGGTTCATGACCGAGATGTCTTCTGGTTTGTTGTACAGGTCCACGTCACGGATTTCAAAATCCATGCCTTTCTCGAACAACACGAAACGGCACCGGTGAGAGAAAGGGCAAGTCGTGCCCGAATACAAAACCATCATTGCGGTCTACTCCTTAAAGCAAAAAAGTGGCGCGCCTCGCAGGCACGCCACCATCAAAGTCAACGCCGCAAGGCGTTGGATACTTTACTTGATGTCTTTCCAGTATGCAGCATTCAAGCGCCATGCCACTAAGGTGAACAAGCTCAAGAAAATCAGCACCCATACGCCAATCCGTACGCGGGTATTTCGGACGGGTTCTCCCATCCAAGTCAAATAAGCCGCCAAGTCTCCGACAGCCTCATCAAATTGACGCTCAGACAAGAGTCCAGGCTTCACTACTTTCCAGCCTTGGAACACTTGGACTTCGTGTCCATGAGACTCGGCTTTGGTGTAAATCGGCTCGCGCGTGCCCTGGAGCTCCCAGAAAGGATTGGGCATAGCGATGGCCGGAAACACGGTATTGTTCCAACCCGTCAGCTTGGAGTCGTCCCGATAGTACGAGCGCAACAAGCTGTAAATGTAGTCCCCACCCGTACCACCATGACCTGCGCGTGAGCGCGCGATGACGCTGAGATCCGGTGGCGTTGCTCCAAAGAAAGCCTTGGCTTCGTTGGGATCGATGTTTGATTTCATCAAATCGCCAACTTTATCGGTCAAAAAGTTCAAATTAGATTGAATTTCTTTGTCGGTCAGACCAATGTCTTTCAATCGGTTGTAACGCACAAAGTTGGCGGTGTGACAGTTCAAACAGTAGTTGGCAAACAACTTTGCCCCGTTCTGCAAAGCGGCCATGTCAGTGCTGCGGTCAGGCGCTTTGTCCCAAACCGCCCCACCCGAAGCAGCAACCGCTTGTCCTAATGCACCCACGCAGAGGGCGATGGCAAGAAAAATTTTCTTCATTTATGTTTCTCCAATCGTGCCGCTCAGTGAGGCTTGAAGTTGACGCGATCAGGCTCGGCTTTGAATTCGCCTTTCTGACTCCACCAGGGCATCAGAACGAAGAAGCCGAAGTACAACAACGTGCCCGCTTGCGAAATCCGCTCAAACACAGGAGAGGGCGGCTGTATACCCAGGTATCCCAAAATCAAGAAATTCACAACGAAGACGCCGTAGACCACTTTGTGCCAGTTCGGACGATAGCGAATGGATCTGACCGGGCTGTAATCCAACCAAGGCAAGAAGAACAGAATCACCACGGCAGCGCCCATGATGACCACGCCCCAGAACTTGGCATCGGTCACAGCCATAGAGCCGATCACCAGCACAGCGGCACCTAGAGCGACGACTTTACCGACGCCCTTTAGCGAAAGGGCACCCATGATGCCACCCAAGGCCACACAGACCATGAGCACGTAAACCATTTCGGTCGTGATTGCTCGCAGCATCGAATAGAAAGGCGTGAAGTACCAAACAGGAGCGATGTGTAGCGGGGTCTTCAGCGGGTCAGCTGGAATGAAGTTGTTCGCTTCGAGGAAATAGCCGCCCATCTCCGGTGCGAAGAATACGATGGCAGTAAATACCATCAAGAAGAAGCCCACGCCCATCACGTCATGCACCGTGTAGTAAGGATGGAAAGGAATGCCATCCAAGGGGCGTCCAGCTTCGTCTTTTTTTGCTTTGATTTCGACGCCGTCAGGGTTGTTTGAACCGACATCATGCAAGGCCAACAAGTGAGCCACGACCAAGCCCAACAAGACCAAAGGTACAGCGATCACATGGAAGCTGAAGAATCGGTTCAACGTGGCATCGCCGACGACATAGTCGCCACGAATCATCAATGCCAAATCAGGTCCGATAAAGGGAATCGCAGAGAACAGGTTCACGATCACCTGAGCACCCCAGTAGCTCATTTGACCCCAGGGCAACAGGTAGCCCATGAACGCTTCAGCCATCAGAGCCAAGAAAATCGCACAACCGAAGATCCAAACCAACTCACGCGGTTTGCGGTAACTGCCGTAAATCAAACCCCGGTACATGTGCAGGTAAACGACGACAAAGAATGCCGAGGCCCCAGTCGAATGCATGTAGCGAATCAACCAGCCCCATGGAACATCTCGCATGATGTATTCCACAGAAGCAAAAGCCAAGTTGGCATCTGGCTTGTAATGCATCACCAAAAAGATGCCAGTCACAATTTGAATCACGAGCACCAAAAGCGCCAGTGAACCAAAGAAGTACCAGAAGTTAAAGTTTTTGGGCGCGTAGTATTCCGACAGATGCACGCGGTAGGCATCGAATGCAGTGGGGAACCGGTTTTCAAACCAGTTCATCACCTTTGCAGAAGCAGGCGCACTGGTTGGGATTTCTTTGAATTCAGCCATGTTTTTCCTCTCGACGCTCTCGATCAAGCCTTTTTGTCTTCACCAATCAGCAAGGTGCTGTCGGAGAGATACATGTGGGGAGGGACTTCAAGATTGTCAGGCGACGGTTTGTTCTTGAACACACGTCCAGCCAAATCAAATGTGGAGCCGTGGCAAGGGCACAAGAATCCCCCCAGCCAGTCGTCTGGCAAGGAAGGCTGCGCGCCTGCTGCAAATTTGTCAGAAGGTGAACAGCCCAGATGGGGACAAATGCCTACCGCGACCAAAAACTCAGGCTTGATCGAACGGAATCGGTTCTTGGCGTATTCAGGCATGGGATATGCCTTGCGATCTGAATTGGGATCAGCCAATTCAGCCTCGTCCTTTTCGAGTGTCGCCAACATTTCGGGCGTGCGGCGCAAAATCCAAACTGGCTTACCGCGCCACTCAACGGTCATTTTTTCGCCAGGCGCCAACTTAGAAATATCGACTTCGACGGCTGCGCCTGCGGCCTTGGCACGCTCAGAAGGCTGAAAACTGCTCACGAATGGAACAGCCACAGCAGCGGTACCCGCGCCACCGACTACTGCTGTATTGATCAGCCAAGTACGGCGGCCGTTGTTCACGGTTGCTTCGCTCATGGGGACTCTTTCAACGAGATTGCAAAAACAGGAACCCTGTTTAGGGTAAACACCACATTGTACTGAAGGCACAGAGGGATTTTCCAGTCTTTTAGAAGACTTCTGATGAATTCATTCACTCGTGCGGTCATTCGTGGCCGCCCGACGCGCCCAAAGGACCGCCTCGTGCAGACTTTGGGGGTCAGCTTTGCCCTGCCCAGCCAGATCAAAGGCTGTGCCATGGTCGGGACTTGTCCGAATAAACGGCAAGCCCAGCGTCACGTTCACACCGTGCTCAACGCCCATGTATTTAACGGGGATCAAGCCTTGATCATGGTACATCGCCACCACCACATCAAACTCACCCTGGCGGGCACGCATAAACACAGTATCGGGTGCGTGGGGGCCAGACACCTGCCAACCTTGCTGGGCTGCCATAGCAATAGCAGGATGCAAGACATCAATCTCTTCCCGGCCGAAAAGCCCCCCCTCCCCAGCGTGGGGGTTGACTCCGGCTAGGGCCACGCGCAATGGCCTGCCCTTCCCTGCTGGCACATGGCGAACCGTCAAGCGGAGTGTTTCAAACACCGCTTCAACAGTGATCGCATCCAACGCCTCTCGCAGCGAGACATGGATGCTATGCAACACCGTCTGCAATTCTGGGTTGGCCAACATCATCCTGACAGGCACGTCACTGATACGCACGCCCAAGTGTTCCGCTGCCAAACTCTGGAGAAGCTCAGTGTGACCTGGTACGTTCCAGCCCGCCAACGACAAGGCTTGTTTTTGAATGGGGGCGGTGACCATCGCGGCCGCCTCCCCTCGCAAGCACGCCATGGCTGCGGTCTCGACACTCAAGGCTGCCAATCGCCCCGATTGAGCCGACACCACAGACCAACCCGGCAACGGCGCATCGGGCTCCACCGCCACCACAACCAGCGGCATCCCGGAAATTGCAGTCTGATTGACTTCCCAATATGCCGCAGCTTCGGCGACCGTGGCCACGATATGCATGGGGTGGCCATCTGCACCAACCGCCGCCGATGCGCGAGCAAGCGCAGTTGGATGCCCAACAACGCAACACGGCCCCAAGTCTTGTGGGGTCGTGAGCCACAGTTTCCAAATCAGCTCAGGACCGATCCCGCAGGGATCGCCCATGCTGAACACCAACAAATTGCAGCGACCGCTCATGCCGGATTGCTCACTTCAATCCACTCATGCGCGATACCGAACTCGGTCGCCATGGCTTGCGCCAAGGCAGGCGCGCCATATCGCTCTGTGGCGTGGTGCCCACAAGCCATGAACGCGACGCCAGACTCTCGGGCCAAGTGGGCCTGTGGCTCAGAAATCTCGCCCGTCAAAAAAACATCGACACCGGCATCAATCGCAGCCTCAAAGTAGCCTTGTGCCCCGCCAGTACACCAGGCAATCCGCCGCACATTGGCCTGAAGATTGCCGACGACTGTGGCCGAACGCCCCAGCTCGCGCTCCACATGAGCCTGCCAACACTCGAGCGGCTGCTCAGGAATCACGCCACACCAGCCCAAATTTTGATCACCGAACCGCTGTGTTTGAGGCACCATGCCCAACTTCAAAGCCAATTGGGCATTGTTGCCCCACTGCGGATGGGCATCCAAGGGCAAGTGGTAGGCGATCAAATTGATGTTGTGATTTAAAAGCTTTGCCAACCGCTGCTTCATCCAACCTGTCACCGCGCCCGACTGACCTCGCCAGAAAAGACCGTGGTGTACCAAAATCACGTCCGCATGGGCTTCGATGGCTGCATCAATCAACGCCAAACTAGCAGTCACACCGCTCACCACCTTGGTCACTGTTTCACTTCCCTCGACCTGGAGTCCGTTGGGCCCGTAATCGCGAAACTGTTCAGGTTGCAGCTGTGCATTCAACCAGCGCATGACTTCGCTTCGGTCGCGTTGCGTCATTTTCCGTAAACTCCATAGACTTGAATGTCCACGCACAATAGCGCAAAACACAAAGATTGCCACCCATGAAAGCCATCTGGTCATTGTTCGCCCAAGCGGTCACAGTCATGGTTGCCGCATATTTTGTCATTTCAACACTGAGACCCGAGTGGCTGGCCCGTGAACCCGAGCCGCCTCGAGCTGTCCTCCAGACCCCGGCTCAAGACAACCTCAGTGCTGCGGCACAAGTCGCGGCACCGGCGGTGGTCGCCATCAACACCCATAGTCTGGTCACAAGCCAAGGCCAGCAAGACTGGCTGGGACGGCTGTTTGGCCAGATGCCAAATGCTCAAGAACAAAATGGACTGGGCTCAGGCGTCGTCGTTGACGCAAAAAAAGGTTTGGTTTTGACCAACCACCACGTGATCTCTGGCGCAGATCAAGTGGTGGTCACCCTGGCCGACGGGCGCCGGGCAACAGCCTCTGTTCTGGGAGATGACCCTGAAACCGATTTGGCAGTGATTCAAATCAAGTTACCCAAGCTGCAGGCCATTGAGCTAGGTGACTCTAACGCCCTGAAGATTGGCGAGCCCGTCCTGGCGATTGGCAACCCCTTTGGGATTGGGCTAACCGTTACGGCCGGGATTGTGAGCGCTCTGGGTCGAACCGAGTTGGGCATCAACACCTTTGAAAATTTCATCCAAACTGACGCAGCGATTAACCCTGGTAACTCCGGTGGCGCTTTGGTCAACACGCAAGGTCAATTGGTCGGCATCAATACCGCGATTTACTCCCAATCAGGGGGATCGATGGGCATTGGTTTTGCCATTCCCACGTCGCTGGCTTGGCAAGTAGCCAACGCGATTGCAGATCATGGAATGGTGGTCCGCGGATGGCTGGGCATTGAGCCCCAGACCTTGACCCCGGAACTGTCACAGGCGCTTGGCAGCGACGCTCAAACAGGCATCGTCGTGGCGGGAGTCATGCAACCCGGTCCAGCCGCAAGTGCAGGAATCAGGCCAGGAGACATCATCACAACACTCGGCGGCCAAGCGGTCCGAAGCGTTCCCGAATTGCTCACATTGGTGGCCCAATCCAAGCCTGGCCAATTGTTAGAAGTCAAGTTGATGCGCCAACGAACAAAGCTCGAAATGACCGTGACCATCGACCAACGGCCAAAAGCCAACACACACGTGGGTCGCTGAACAGCACTTACTCCGAAGCTTCCGGCTCGGCCGGCGCCTCTGGCGCCTGAGAAGACTTGGCGAACCACTTCGCCAGCCACATCCCAACCTCATAGAGAAAAATCATTGGGATGGCCAAGGAGAGCTGTGAGATGACATCCGGGGGCGTCACCATCGCGGCAACCACAAACGCCAACACCACAAAGTACCCTCTGAAGCTTTTTAACTTATCCAAAGGGACCAAGTTGAAACGCACCAACAACATCACCACGATCGGCACCTGAAAAGCCAATCCAAAGGCAAGATATAGCGACAAAATAGCCTCGACATAAGAGGCAATGTCAGGCGTTGCGGCCACACTCGGCGGCGCAAAAGCCTGGATGAATCCAAACATTTTGTCCAGCACCAACAGCTGAACAAATGCGATACCAACGTACGCCAGCAAACTGCCCAGCAAAATCAGCGGAACAGCGAATCGCCGCTCATGACTATAAAGACCGGGCGCGACAAATGCCCAAGCCTGATACATGATCCAAGGTAGAGTCACCAGAAATGCCGTGAGCATCAAAACCTTGATCGGCACGAAAAACGGCGAGAACACCCCCACGGCGATCAGGCGAGCATCCGTCGGCATATGGGCTCGAATCGGTACCGCGATCCAATCGATCAAAGTGGCGGGACCTGGCCAAATGGCCAGAACAATCATCGCCAACACGAGGCCAGCAAAAGCCCGAACAACACGGTCGCGCAACTCCATCAAATGAGCAACGAAACTCTGCTCAGTACCGGCTAGCTCGTCGGGTTTGTCTGTTGAGTTGCTCATGATTTATCTGGGCTTGGGGCGAAAGCGCGCCACACGCGCCGCGCCCGATTGGATATGCCGGCGCTGCGATGTTTGAGCCTTGTACCAATGCGGTACAGCGCTGCGTTTTAGCCTGAAGTTCTTTTTGGGAGTCGATGCGCCCGAGATATCTCGATTGAGATAGCCGTAATCACTTGCGGTAACCCCTTCTGGCGGGGTTTTGAACGCTTGGGTTGCATCCTCCCACGCGGACTCGAAATCTTCTGTGGCCTCGGCGGTAGATGCCTCGATTTCTTTAACGGCGTCTTCCATGCCTTGCCGCATCTTTTGCAGCTCTTCAAGTTCGATGCTTCGATTGACCTCAGCTTTGACATCTGCGACGTAACGCTGGGCTTTGCCGGCCAATGTACCCACGGTTCGGGCGACGCGAGGCAAACGCTCAGGCCCGATCACAACCAACGCCACAGCGCCGATCACTCCCAGCTCTGAGATACCAAAGTCAAACACGATTCAGTCTTGCGTAATGTCAGGACTTCTCTTTGGCTTGAACATCGATGGTATCTTTGCTCTCGCCCTTGGATTGGGTGACTTGGCCTGCCACAGCTTGCTCAGAGGACTCCTCCGATGCAGCACCATCCTTCATGCCATCTTTGAATCCTTTGACAGCGCCGCCCAAATCGGAACCCAGGTTTTTGAGCTTTTTGGTACCGAACACCAAAACAACCACCAACAACACAATCAACCAATGCCAAATTGACAATGCACCCATTTTGTTCTCCTGAAATTAAAGATCAGACCTGCGCCCTGCGCACTGAAGCGATGTGCGTTGGATTTTACGCTGACAAATATGGCCCTATGAGCCGCATACGGAGCATCAACCTCTGGACCATGGTCGCGGGCCACCAATCACGTGCACATGCAAATGATGCACCTCTTGGTGTCCATCGTCGCCTGTATTGACCATCACGCGGAATCCCCCCTCAGGGTAAGGGCGACACCCTTGTTCCAGCGCGAGCTTGGGCACGAGAGTCATGATTTTGCCCATCAACGCTTGGTGTGACTGATCCAATTGAGCCATGGAAGCAATATGGGCTTTTGGAATCATCAAGAAATGGACTGGAGCCCATGGGTTGATGTCATGAAAAGCAAGGATATCGTCGTCTTCATAGACTTTTTTTGCGGGGATTTGTCCCGCGACGATCTTGCAAAAAATACAGTTTTCAGCACTCATGTCACCGTCCTCAATAAGGCATGGCCCGCTCATCTGTCATGGCCAAGAAGCCCTTCACAATGCGAATCAAAAACCAAATGGAGATCACCAGCCAAGCGAAAAATCCCGGCCACAAAAAGAGTAGCCACAAGGGAGCCGTGATCAAGTAGGCCAAGCCACACCAAACCACGCTTCTGATTCGCCACGAAAAATGCGAGTGCTGCCAAGTCCCAACCGCTTCCGGTCGCTTGAGCCAATCAATGATCAGGGCGACCAACAACAGCACCGGCCCCCACTGGCCCCCAGGAATCATGGCGCCAACCGCAACCAACAAATGAAGCACGTAGCTCACTGTACCTGCGGTCTGCAGCGAGCGAAGGCGCCGATCCATTTCGTTTGTGGGCGAGGTCAAACGTCCCCCTGCTCGCGCATTTTTGCCTTGCGCAACGCTTTTTCATCTAAGCCGCTCAAACCTTCTCGGCGGGCCAGTTCAGCCACGACCTCTTCGGCGGTCAGACCAAAATAAGCCAGTGCAACCATGCTGTGAAACCAAAGGTCGGCAACCTCACCAATGAGCGCCTGCGCGCTACCAGCCCCAGACTGCACATCTTTCGCAGCCATGACCACCTCGGTCGCTTCTTCCCCTACCTTTTTAAGAAAGGCGTCGGGACCTTTGAGCAACAGTCTTGCGACATAGCTGGTTTCGGGATCGCCTCCATTCGTGGGCTTGCGACTCTCTACGACGGCGCTGAGCCTGGCAATCACATCATCGTTGTTCATGGGGCTGAGCATAAATGCTATTCGGATCTTTGAGGACGGGATCAACTGATACCCACTCACCGGCTTCCCAACGTTGGTAAAAACAACTGTGGCGGCCAGTGTGACAAGCGATACCAGGCTCGTGACCCAGTTGCGTGACTCGAATCAAAATGACGTCATTGTCGCAATCCAACCGAATGTCATGAACTTTTTGAACGTGCCCGGATTCTTCGCCCTTAAACCAAAGCTTCTGACGGGAGCGGCTGTAATAAACCGCCCTGCCCTGCTCGACCGTGAGTGCCAGGGCCTCTCGGTTCATCCAGGCAAACATCAGCACATCTCCTGAGGCATGTTCTTGAGCGATGACAGGCACAAGACCTTGCGCATCCCACCGTATTTGATTTAGCCACTTGGCGTCGAAACTCATCGACCTTGCTCCATGCGGACCGTGATGCCACGATAAGCCATGTGCGCTTTCGCTTGAGCGACGGTGTACTCACCGTAGTGAAAAATGCTGGCAGCCAACACCGCATCCGCACCACCCTGTTGCACACCATCCGCCAAATGATCGAGGTCGCCCACACCCCCGGAAGCGATGACTGGAACCGCCACCGAATCAGACACAGTTCTCGTCAAAGCGAGGTCAAAGCCAGACTTCGTGCCGTCCCGATCCATACTGGTCAGCAAAATCTCTCCAGCTCCCATGGCCGCCATCTTTTGGGCCCACGCGACCGCATCAAGTCCGGTGTTTTGCCGGCCGCCGTGGCTGTAGACGTCCCATCCAGGTCCTCGGGCATTCGCGTCATCACTCGAACGGCGCTTGGCATCGATCGCGACGACGATGCATTGCGAGCCATATTTTTGAGACGCATCCAAAATGACTTGGGGATTGGCAATTGCAGCGGAGTTGAAACTCACCTTGTCTGCACCAGCGTTGAGCAATCGGCGCACATCTTCAACCGTTCGCACGCCACCTCCGACCGTCAGCGGGATAAACACCTGCGAGGCCACTGCCTCGATGACGTGCAAAATCACATCTCGCGCATCGCTGGTCGCTGTGATATCCAAAAAAGTCAGCTCATCCGCACCTTGATCGTTGTAGCGAGCCGCGACTTCGACGGGATCACCCGCGTCCCTCAGTTCAACGAAATTAACTCCTTTGACGACCCGACCACCGGTGACGTCCAGACAAGGAATGATGCGTTTCGCCAGCACTTAAGCGCCTTCCCATTCATCGGCGAGCTTTTGTCCCTCAGCGAAATCGAGCGAGCCTGTGTAGATCGAGCGTCCGCAAATGACACCCTCAACTCCTTCATGCTCAACTTCGCACAAGGCGCGAATATCATCTAAGTTGTTCAGCCCACCAGACGCAATCACAGGAATTGACGATGCACGCGCCAGTTTAACTGTCGCATCGATGTTGATACCTGCCAACATTCCATCTCGCCCGATGTCGGTATAGATGATCGAATCCACACCGTAATCTTCGTATTTTTTGGCCAGGTCAGTCACATCATGACCCGTCAATTTGCTCCAGCCATCCGTGGCCACTTTGCCATCTTTGGCGTCCAAACCCACGATGATGCTGCCCCCAAATGCAGTGCAGGCATCGCGCAAGAACCCGGGGTCGCGTACTGCCGCCGTGCCAATGATGATGTAGCGCAAGCCCAAATCCAAGTAGCGCTCGATCGTGTCCATGTCTCGGATGCCTCCACCCAACTGAACGTCAATTTCCTGCCCTACTTCCTTGAGGATGGCACGGATGGCCTCTTCATTTTTGGGCTTGCCAGCGAATGCACCATTGAGGTCAACCAAATGCAAACGGCGAGCACCCTGATCAACCCATGCCCGAGCTTGTTGAGCGGGGTTGTCGGCAAAGACGGTGGTTTGATCCATGTCGCCTTGTTTAAGGCGCACACACATACCGTCTTTCAAATCAATGGCAGGAATCAACAACATGGCAAGTCACTAATTTCAGGGGTTCCAGTGGAGAAAATTTCGATAAAGGGCCAGCCCCTGATCCGCACTCTTCTCCGGGTGGAATTGAGTGGCAAACAGGTTTTCCTTGGCAAGCGCAGCGCAGAAAATACCACCAAAGTCAGCGTACGCTGCGGCGTGCTGAGTTGAATGCGGTTGAGCGTAGTAGCTGTGCACGAAGTAATAGTAGGTGCCGTCAGCCACGCCGTCAAACAAGGCGTGGGGTTTGGGATGCGCATAAAACACTCGGTTCCATCCCATCTGAGGGACTTTGAATCGACTGCCATCCGCTTGGGTTCTCCCCTCAAGCTCAAATCGATGCACAGCTCCTGGTATCAAACCCAAGCTCGGTACATCGCCTTCATCGCTGTGCTCCAGCAACATTTGCATGCCAACACACACACCAAACAAAGGCTTTTGATCAGCACACCGCATCACGGCATCGCGCAACCCGGAACCATCCAATGCAGCCATGCAATCGGGCATCGCCCCTTGTCCCGGCAAGACCACGCGATCTGCATCCAAAACAGTCTGAGGATTGTCTGTCACGACAACGTCGAAAGCCCCATCTGCAACGTGGCGCACGGCTTGAAACACAGAGCGCAAATTGCCCATGCCGTAATCCACCACCGCGACTTTGCGTTGTGCCATCTCACACTATCCAAAGATTGAAAATATCAGAGAGAGCCTTTGGTCGACGGAACAGCATTGCCCAATCGATCATCATGTGTCAAAGCCATGCGCAAAGCGCGCCCAAAAGCCTTGAATACGGTCTCCGCTTGATGGTGCGCGTTTTCGCCACGCAAGTTATCAATGTGCAGTGTTACCAACGCGTGGTTTACAAAACCTTGAAAAAACTCGAACGCAAGCTGGGTATCAAACGCACCCACCATCCCGCTTTTGAATGGGACGTGCATGGTCAGGCCTGGGCGTCCTGAAAAATCAACCACAACCCGCGACAACGCTTCGTCCAGTGGGACATAGGCATGACCATAGCGCTGAATGCCACGCTTTTCGCCCAAAGCCTGAGACACCGCCTGCCCTAGAGCAATCCCGACATCCTCAACCGTGTGGTGCCCGTCAATGTGCAAATCACCTTGCGCTTGAATGGCCAAGTCCATCATCCCGTGGCGAGCAATCTGATCCAACATGTGGTCAAAGAAACCAATGCCAGTGTGAATTTGAGACACACCCGTGCCGTCCAAGTTCACCTTGACCGTGATTTGTGTTTCCAGGGTGTTGCGGGAGATTTCTGCTTGCCGCATGGCTAAAACGCACGAGGCGCTGTTGGGTTAAGGGGATATTTAGCACGGCATAATACCACTGCAGGCTTCGCAATATCGCGCTGTTACATGCCTGCCAACCCTAAGATGAGCAAATTTTGGAGCGACGTTGTCCAAGGCCTCACCCCCTACACGCCTGGGGAACAACCGCAAATCAGCGGTCTGGTGAAGCTCAATACGAATGAACACCCCAGCGGGCCGTCACCCCGTGTGATCGCTGCGATTCAGGGCTCCTTGAACGATTCATTGCGGCTCTATCCAGATCCCAATGGTCTGGCGTTGAAGCAAGCGCTAGGCGCCCGTTTCGGTCTAAACCCAGAGCAAGTTTTCCTGGGCAATGGCTCAGACGAGGTGCTTGCTCATGTCTTCATGGGGCTACTTAAGCACGAGCGCCCCCT
This sequence comes from uncultured Burkholderiaceae bacterium, assembly GCA_964478285.1. GTDB lineage: Bacteria > Pseudomonadota > Gammaproteobacteria > Burkholderiales > Burkholderiaceae_C > RS62. The sequence goes on along the minus strand of CAYZHE010000006.1, from coordinate 43,331 downwards.
CTTGTTTCCGGACATCACCTACAGCTTCTATCCGGTTTACTGCGGCCTTTACGGCATCCATCACCGAGCCATACCGTTGGACGACGCACTGTGCATTCGGGTTGACGACTATTTACCCCATGGCGATGAGGCGGCTGGTGCAATCATCCTGCCCAACCCGAATGCGCCCACCGGCCGCGTGTTGCCACTGAGCGACATCGAACGTCTGGTTGCAGGCAATCCACAAGCTGCGGTGGTGATCGACGAGGCGTACATCGACTTTGGAGGAACTTCGGCTGCGTCTTTGGTCGACAAATACCCGAATTTGCTGGTGGTGCACACATTTTCAAAGAGCCGGTCTCTTGCTGGGCTTCGGGTTGGCTATGCCTTGGGGCCGCGTGAATTGATCGAAGGCTTGGAGCGGGTGAAAAACAGCTTCAACTCATACCCACTCGACAAACTGGCGCTCGCAGGCGCAGTGGCCTCAGTCGAGGATGAGCCCTATTTCCAACGCGCCTGTCAGCAAGTGATCCAGACCCGCGAACTCATGACGAGGGGTTTGCAAGACCTCGGCTTTGAGGTCTTGCCTTCGGCCGCCAATTTTGTTTTTGCGAAGCACCCCACGCGGGGTGGTGCCGATTTGGCCCAGGCTTTGCGCGAGCGCGCTATTTTGGTCCGCCACTTTGACAAGCCGCGCATCCAGGACTACCTGCGAATCACCGTTGGAACCGAACGGCAAACCCTACAACTGATCGAAGCCTTGGGCTCTATCTTAAAAAGACCTTGAAACACATGAGTCGGGAGATACCACCCGATTGGTCAGCAAAAAGCCGCCAAAGGCCGCTTTTTGCTGATCCTTATCCACCTCAACGCAAACGAAGCCTAGCAGCCTCAGCATGGGCTTGTAAGCCCTCGCCTTCAGCCAGGGTCACAGCCACCGGGCCCAAAATTTGAGCACCCGCCTCACTGACACCAATCAGACTGCTGCGTTTTTGAAAATCATAAACACCCAATGGTGAGCTGAAACGCGCCGTACCAGAGGTCGGCAGCACATGGTTCGGCCCAGCGCAATAGTCTCCCAAAGACTCACTGGTGAATGCCCCCATGAAAATCGCACCAGCGTGCTTGAGCAGAGGTTCCCATCGCTCTGGCTCTGCGCTGGACACCTCCAGGTGCTCTGGAGCGATGCGATTGCTGATCGCACAAGCCTCTTCCATATCGCGCGTCTTGACCAACATCCCGCGTCCATTCAACGACGCCAGAATGATGTCTGCCCTAGGCATAGTCGGAAGCAGTTTGGTCATACTCTGCCGCACTTGCTCAATGTATTCTTGACTCGGGCATAGCAACACGCTTTGAGCCAACTCATCGTGTTCCGCTTGGCTGAACAAATCCATCGCCACCCAGTCTGGTGGAGTTGTGCCGTCAGCTACGATCAAAATTTCACTGGGCCCTGCAATCATGTCGATACCCACGCGCCCAAAAACGCGCCGCTTGGCACTCGCCACGTACGCGTTGCCTGGGCCCGTGATCTTGTCGACTGCAGGGACGGTGTTGGTTCCATAGGCCAACGCACCAACCGCTTGTGCCCCGCCGATGGCAAATGCACGGGTCACCCCAGCAAGATGGGCTGCTGCCAGAACCAGGTGATTGCGCTCTCCATTTGGCGTCGGAACCACCATGATGATGTCTTGCACACCTGCCACTTGAGCTGGCACAACATTCATCAACACAGAGGACGGATAAGCCGCCTTACCACCGGGCACATAGACACCAACGCGATCGAGAGGCGTGACTTTTTGACCCAGTAAAGTTCCATGCTCGTCTCGATAAGACCAGCTTTGTCCATTGGCTCTGATCTGCGCTTCGTGGTACGTGCGCACACGCGCGGCAGCCTTGACCAACGCATCCCTTTGATCGGCCGGCAATGATTCAAACGCCTGTGCCATTTCAGCTGCAGAGATTTCCAACTCTTTGACTGAAGATGCGCTGAGGCGATCAAAGCGCTGCGTATATTCCAAGACAGCAGCGTCCCCTCGCAACTCAACATCACTCAAAATGCTGCGCACGCGCTCTTCGATATCAGCGTCGGTATCTCCTGACCAATGCAGCCGCTGTTGAAACGCCGCCTCAAAGTCAGCCGCCAGGGTATCCAATATTGGCAGGTTCAATTCAGTGCTCACAGCCATTCCTTTGGTATCAAATTGCCGCGCGCACTCTCGCTTGAACTGCGTCCAATAATGGCTTGATGCGCTGAGTCTTCATCTTCATGGATGCGGGATTCACCACCAACCTCGCACTGATGTCTTGGATATGCTCCACTTCAACCAGTCGATTGGCCTTCAACGTATTGCCGGTTGATACCAAATCAACGATCGCATCCGCCAACCCAATCAAGGGCGCCAACTCCATACTGCCGTACAGCTTGATCAAATCGACATGCATGCCTTTGGCGGCAAAAAATGAGCGCGCCATGTGGGTGTATTTTGTCGCCACTTTCAAGCGAGCACCCCTTCGGACAGCGCTGGCGTAGTCGAAGTCATCCCGCACAGCAACGCTCAATCGACAGCGCGCGATACCCAAATCGATGGGTTGAAACAAGTCCTCGCTTGTGGCTTCAGCACGGTGCTCAATCAAGGTATCCAGACCACATACCCCCAAGTCAGCACCACCTTGCGCCACATAGGTAGGAACATCTGTAGCGCGCACCAGCACCACTCGCACGTCTGGCATATTTGTACCGATGATCAGCTTGCGCGAGCGCTCTGGATCTTCGCTCACTTCGATCCCTGCAGCCTGAATCAGCGGCAGGGTTTCTTCAAAAATTCGTCCTTTAGACAGCGCCAATGTGATCATTGCGTTTTACCTCTCGAACTCAGCGCACACTGACGCGTTCTATATTCGCACCCAATCCGCGCAACTTGACCTCCATGCGGTCATAGCCCCGGTCCAAGTGATAAATGCGGTCAACCAAAGTCTCGCCCTCGGCCACCAGCCCTGCAATCACCAAACTGGCTGAGGCCCTCAAATCAGTGGCCATCACTGAAGCACCCGAGAGCCGAGCCCCACCTTCAATCATCGCAGAGCGACCATCGATGTGTATTTTTGCACCCAATCGCTGCATTTCTTGGACATGCATGAATCGGTTTTCGAAAATGGTCTCCGTCACACTGCTAGAGCCTTGAGCGACGGCATTCAGGGCCATGAATTGCGCTTGCATGTCAGTTGGGAACCCGGGATATTCGGTGGTCCTAAACGTCTGCGACTTCAGTGCCGCTGCACCTTCACTTCGGACACGCAGACCACCCTCAAAGCGCTCGACAGCCACGCCCGAGTCGATCAGCTTGTCGATCACTGCCTCAAGGTGATCCCCTCTGGCATGTGTCAATTCAACTGTCCCACCAGCACAGGCAACCGCACACAAAAACGTACCAGCTTCAATGCGATCCGCCACAACTGCATGGTCACAGCCATGAAGAGTCTCGACCCCTTGGATTCGAATGCGACTCGTCCCATGACCTTCGATTCGCGCCCCCATTGCAATCAGCATTTCAGCCAAATCGACCACTTCGGGCTCTTGGGCTGCATTTTCCAGTACCGTCTCACCCTCGGCCAGGCAAGCCGCCATCAGCAAGTTCTCTGTTCCGGTGACCGTGACCATGTCGGTGCTGATGCGTGCACCCTGAAGACGAGACAGACCGTCACTCAGCCTTGCTTCGATATAACCGTGCGCAACCTCAATGTGTGCGCCCATGGCTTGTAAGCCTTTGATGTGCTGATCCACTGGGCGAGATCCAATCGCACAGCCGCCAGGCAAGGACACACGCGCATGACCAAACCTTGCCAATAGGGGCCCTAAAGCCAATATTGAAGCGCGCATGGTCTTGACCAGTTCGTATGGCGCCTCTGGCAATTGGATATTGGCACCTGAAAAACGCAGTGTCCCCTCGGTCAGCTCGCCTTCAAACGCTGCGCCCATGTACCCCACCAGTTTCAGCATGGTCCGAACATCCTGCAGCCGAGGCACGTTGCGCAGGGTAACCTGATCTGCGGTAAGCAAGACCGCGCAGAGCTCGGGAAGCGCCGCGTTTTTTGCTCCAGAAATGGACACAACACCGTTCAGGCGGTTCCCACCAATGATGCGAAGTTGGTCCATATCAGCCTTGTTGCGCCCACTCGGTAGGCGTCCATGTTTTCATTGATAACGCATGCACTTCATCGTTCTGAATGCGCGCGCCCAACGCGGCGTACACACGCTGGTGTCTTTTGATTCGGGACAGTCCCTCAAATTCAGGAGAGACGATCTCCGCGAACCAATGTCGACCGTCACCTGAGACAGTCAAATGTTCGATAGCCAGTCCGTCTCTAATGATTTGAGCCAATTGATCTTCGGTCATATTTGCAATCAATGGCGGATTTTGTATCCGCTTTTCAACAACGCCAATGTCAGGGCAGAAACTCCGAACAACGCGACGCCCACGATGGACAGACTGAGCCAGGGTGAGACATCACTTTGTCCAAAAAAGCCGTAGCGAAATCCATCGATCATGTAAAAGAACGGATTGAAGTGACTCACCGTCTGCCAAAAGCTCGGCAGCGAATGGATGGAATAGAACACGCCACTCAAAAACGTCATAGGCATGATCACAAAATTTTGAAACGCGGCAAGTTGATCAAACTTGTCAGCCCACAGGCCCGCAATCACCCCAAGGGCACCCAACAACGCCGACCCCATCACTGCAAAGGTGAGGATCCAAATAGGGTGATCCATGTTCAACCCAGCGAACCAGGCGGTTATCAGCAACACGCCCAGGCCGACGACCAAGCCCCGCAACGCCGCGGACAAAACATAAGCCCAAAACCACGCCCAATGTGACAGTGGAGTAAGCAAGACAAACACGAGATTGCCCATGATTTTGCTCTGCACCAGGCTGGACGCGCTGTTGGCAAATGCATTTTGCAACATGCTCATCATCACCAATCCGGGCACCAAAAATCGTGTGTACGAAACCCCGTCAAACACCGTCACACGATCTTGCAATACATGCCCAAAAATAAGCATGTACATCAGTGCCGTGAGCACCGGCGCTGCCACCGTTTGAAAGCCGACCTTCCAAAAGCGCAGGATCTCTTTGTAAAAGAGTGTTTGCCAACCGCTCATCATCCACGCTCCATCACGCTGATAAACACATCCTCGAGATCTGCTGGCCGAATTTCCACTTGCTCTGCGACGCCCCCATGTGCACGCACTTGAGCCAATATGGCTTCAACTGCCTCTGCGTTCGGTGCTGGCAGCTGCACGATCCGTCCTGTGACTCGAGCCTGGGCAGCTAGGTCTGGCGGCAACGCTGTATCCAGCTTGAAGCGAATCACACTGCTGGACGCCATAGAGAGCAAATCAGATGTACGCTCCAGCGCCACCAGCTTGCCCTGTTTGAGCATCGCAATGCGAGAGCACAACGCTTCAGCTTCTTCGAGGTAATGCGTGGTCAGCAGCACAGTCGTGCCATCCCGATTCAGCTTGGCGACAAACTGCCAAAGGGTCTGCCGCAACTCCACGTCGACGCCTGCGGTGGGCTCATCGAGAACCAGCACTTTAGGTCGGTGAACCAAAGCCAGGGCCACCAGAACCCGCCGCTTCATTCCCCCTGACAACTGGCGCATATTGGCGTTCGCCTTATCACTCAAGCCCAAGTGATGAAGAAGCTCATCGATCCATGGCTCGTTGCGACGGATGCCAAAGTAACCTGACTGAATCCGCAACGCCTCTCGCACCGAGAAAAACGGGTCGAAGACCAACTCCTGGGGTACGACACCAATGGCGTGTCGAGCACTCGCATACTGAGTGACGACATCGTTGCCCAAGACGCTCACGTGGCCTTTGGTCGGGTGATTCAACCCAGCCAAAATGCTGATCAATGAGGTCTTACCAGCGCCGTTGGGGCCCAAAAGCCCAAAAAACTCACCTTGCTTGACATCGAATGAGACATCGCTCAGAGCGTGGAACTCCCCTCCGCTTTTGGTGCGATAAGTCTTCGATACGTTTTGGAATGTGATTGCAGGCATGAGCCGCGTATTTTAGAACGCCGGGGATGCCCTCATGAGCTCAGTCGGAGGAAATTGCCAATAATTTGTCAACGCCGTACACCTGAAGCAGCGCGGTGAGCGCAAGGGTGGGCTGGTGCAACACCAGTAACTGGTTTCGATCACCCATTTGCCGTTGCCAATCGAGCAGCAAGGCGACACAGCTGCTATCGAGCCTTTGCAAAGTGCTCGCATCCACGTGTACTGCGCCTGCGGGCGGCGACATGGATACCAGCCGCACCAATTCTTGGGCGATATCAACCTCATGAGTCAGAAGACTGGGTAGCGCAAGCATCTTATGAGTTGCCATTCAATCGCTTCAGAGCCTGGATCAACCCATCCACACCAGACTTTTGTATTTGCTGGGCAAACTGGGTTCGGTAAGTCTCAACCAACCAGATGCCAACCACATTGATATCGTAAATGACCCAACTCGCACCGTCTCGACTCAAGCGATAAGCCAAAGGCACAGGCTCACTGCCAAGGCCCTGGATCTCTGAACGAACGGTAACTTCAGTGTCCGTCGGCCTCATGCGAACAGGAAAGACCACCAACTTCTTGCCTTGAAGCTGCTTGAGCGCACCCGCGTAGGTGCGCACGAGCAACAATTTGAACTCATATTGCAGTGCGTTTCTTTGCGCCGTACTCGCGGCCCTCCAAGCAGGCCCTACCGTCGATGCCGTCATCTGTTCAAACGCCAATACGGGCAGCACCATCTCATCCACCAGTGCCCGAACTGCTTGACTGTCACCGGCAACAAGTTTTGGATCGGTGGAGAGCCGAGCCAGCAACTCTGCGCCGAGCTTCTCGATGAACTGACCTGGAGCCGGCAGTTCAGCGGGCTCTGCGGCCCACGAAGAAGGCAGCCCGATGACGGCACTCAGGACCATGAGAGCCACCAGGCATCGTTTTGCAATTTGCTTCACCATCGCTCGTTCCTTTGTTTAAGCCTCTAGCGCGCCTAAATTTTGCCTTCATTCATGAGGTGAAACTCTTTGGGCTTCGCGTTGCAGGTAAGCATCGCGGACAAAACTATAGGGATCTAGCGCCAAACCACTCAATTGGTCTGTCACGCTCAACAAACGTGCGCGCTGATCCACCGCTTGGAGCACTGTTGCGCCGACGCGTGTCTTGTCACCATTGACCTCACTCAAGGGCGATGCGACGGGACCCGCGTGGCTTTCCCCTATTTTCCCGAGGACCCCTCGCGCAGTTGACGGCCCTAGCAATGGAATCACCACATAAGGCCCGCTCGGTATACCCCAGACCCCGAGCGTGTCGCTCAAATCCGTGCGAGTTCTGCGCATCCGCATTTCGCTGGCGATGTCCAGCACGCCCCCCAAGCCAAAAACGGTGTTGGTAGTGAAGCGCATGATGTTGGTCATCCCCGCCTCTCCCTTGCCTTGCATCAACGCATTCACCCCTGACCAAGCATCACCGAGATTGCTGAAAAAATTTCCAATGCCTGTACGAACAACGCTAGGAATGGTCTGTTGATAAGCCTTGGCAACGGGCTGAGCGACGCTTTGATCAACTGCGTCGTTGAAAGCATAAATCTCGCGGTTGAGCGGCTCCAGTGGATCTTTGGGGTCAGCATAAGGACCTGTTGCGCACCCTCCTACCAGGATCGAAACAGCGAAAAGCCAGGTGCGTGTCCATGTCATTTTTGTACGTCCGACTTATTGGCGGTTTGATTGAACAAAAACTGACTGATCAAGTTTTCGAGTACCACGGCGGATTGCGTTTGCGTCACCACCTCTCCACCTTGCCAAGATTTGTTTGCATAACCGGCCTGAACGCCCACGTACTGCTCTCCCAATAATCCACTGGTCAAAATCTTAAGCGACGAATCTTTGGGGAACATGAATTCGCTGTCCATATTCATCACCACACTGGCCTGATAGGTTTGCATATCAAATCGAATAGACTCAACGCGCCCCACCACCACACCTGCGCTCTTGACAGCCGCTTGAGGCTTGAGTCCGCCCACGTTTTCAAAACGCGCAGTGATCTGATAGGTCTCACCCCAGCTCAATTGAAGCAAGTTGGCTGATTTCAGGGCCAAAAAACCAATGGCCAAGATGCCTGTCACCACCAACAGACCAACCCACACGTCCCATTTCGATTTTTGCATGCTTGATTTCCTTCGCGCGTTCTCAGATAGAAAACATCAGCGCGGTAAGTAAAAAGTCCAACGCCAGGACACTGAGAGATGCCATGACCACGGTGCGTGTCGTGGCTTTGGCAACGCCTTCAGGCGTAGCTTGACAAGAAAAGCCTTGAAGAACCGCCAAAAAAGTCACAACGATGCCAAATACAACGCTTTTAATGACGCCATTGCCCACATCACGCCAGACATCGACACCCGACTGCATTTGACTCCAAAATGAACCTTGGTCAACGCCAATCAGGACCACTCCGACCAACCAGCCACCAAGAATGCCCACCGCGCTGAACACCGCGGCCAAAATGGGCATCACGAGGGCACCTCCCAAAAACCGGGGTGCCAAAATCCGTGCAACTGGATCTACAGCCATCATTTCCATCGCAGTCAGCTGCTCTCCAGCCTTCATGAGGCCAATTTCTGCTGTCAGTGAGGTGCCGGCTCGCCCAGCAAAGAGCAAAGCGGCCACCACCGGACCTAACTCACGCACAAGGCTCAACGCCACCAGCAATCCCAGCGCTTCAGACGAGCCGTAGCGCTGTAAGGTGTAGTAGCCCTGCAAGCCCAGCACGAAGCCCACAAAAGCGCCAGAAACCACAATGATCAACAGGCTATGGTTACCCAAAAAGTGCATTTGATCCCGCACGAGCCCAAAGCGCACCAATGCCTTGGGCACCATGGTCAGCAGGCGCAAAAATAACAAGAAACCTTGTCCCAAACGGGCCAACCAGGAGCGCGTCGCCCAACCAACACGAGCCAGCGCACTCATTGCACCACCTCCGAGCTCACGCCCACGCGAAAGTCGACCGTCAAGTCAGGGGCAGGGTAATGAAAGCGCACTGGCCCATCGGCGCTGGCGCTCACAAATTGGCGTACCAGAGGGTCGTCACATTGCCGGACCTGTTCTGGGCTGCCTTGAGTCGCAATGCGCCCATTGGCCAAAATCACCACGTGATCAGCGATCCGAAATGTTTCTTCTAAATCATGGGACACGATCACGCTGGTTAAGCCCAGTGCGTCATTCAATTGCCGGATGAGTTGCGCAGCGGTCCCTAGAGAAATCGGGTCTAGACCCGCAAAGGGCTCGTCATACATCATCAACTCAGGGTCCAGTGCCATGGCCCGAGCCAGAGCCACACGCCGTGCCATGCCGCCTGAAATGTCTGCAGGATAAAGATCTCGCGCACCCCGAAGTCCAACCGCGTTGAGCTTGAGCAACACGATGTCACGCACAAGCCTTTCAGGCAGCTGGGTGTGTTCTCGCAGCGGAAACGCCACGTTATCAAAAACCGTCAAGTCAGTGAACAGCGCGCCGAATTGGAACAACATACCCATGCGGCGACGCAGCGCATAGAGTGTCTGGTGACTGGCTCCGTTGAGATCTTGATCAAACACACGCACCTGCCCGGATTGCGCTTGAATTTGACCACCGATCAAGCGCAACAACGTGGTTTTGCCTCCCCCCGATGCGCCCATGAGAGCCGTGACCTTGCCCCTGGGAATTTGCAGGCTTACGCCCTGCAATATCGGCGACTGAGGCTGATATGCATAGTGAACCTGATCAAATTCAGCCAAAAAGGAAGACGACACGACGGGATTCCTGGATCATAGGGAGCACCGACAGGTGCGAAGCAAACGGTTATCGAACCGCCGATCCAATGATAAATGATGTGCCTGCGCCGGGAGCCCTCGGGACAGCCCCACTGATTCCAAGGAATCAATGGGGGCTCATCCAACTGTCTTTTAGCGTGGCAACGCAGTCTCGCCCATCAAATACTCATCGATGGCTCGAGCGGCCTGGCGGCCTTCGCGAATCGCCCAAACAACCAAACTTTGTCCCCGGCGCATATCGCCTGCGGCGAAGACTTTGTCGACATTCGTGACGTAACCGTTGACCTCTTCGGTCGAAGCTTGAGCGTTGCCGCGACCATCCTTGGCGACTCCAAAAGCGTCCAGCACCGATGCCATAGGATTGGTGAAACCCATCGCGAGTAGCACCAAGTCTGCTTTGACGTCCTTTTCGGTTCCTGGCACTTCTTCAAGCTTGCCGTTCTTGAACTCCACTTCAACGGTCTTGAGACCTTTGACCTGACCGTTTTCGCCGTAAAACAACTTTGTAGACACCGCGAACTCGCGCGTGCAACCCTCTTCATGGCTGCTGCTGGTGCGCAGTTTCAGCGGCCAATAGGGCCAGATCATGGCCTTGTTTTCATGCTCAGGTGGCATGGGCATGACTTCAAACTGAACCACACTGGCGGCACCATGGCGATTGCTGGTGCCGACACAATCACTGCCAGTGTCGCCTCCGCCAATGACAACCACGTGCTTACCGTCGGCTCGGATCGGGTTGGCATACTCGTCGCCCGCGTTGATCTTGTTTTGCTGCTGCAGCAACTCCAGCGCAAAGTGAATGCCACCCAACTCGCGGCCGGGCACTGGCAAGTCACGGGGCTGCTCAGAGCCACCCGTCAACAACACGGCATCAAACTCATCCAGGACCGTTTGAGCCTGAATGGTTTCTTTTGACCAGTTGTATACCTTGGTGTCCGCCGGCCAGGCGCCGACCAATACGCCTGTGCGGAAGGTCACTCCCTCCGCCTGCATCTGTTCCACGCGACGATCGATGTGCGACTTCTCCATCTTGAAGTCAGGGATACCGTATCGCAGCAGCCCACCGACGCGATCGTTCTTTTCGAACAATGTCACATCGTGACCCGCGCGCGCGAGCTGTTGCGCGGCGGCCATACCTGCGGGGCCAGCACCGACCACAGCGATTTTTTTGCCGGTTTTGCGGCTCGCAGGCTGTGGCACCACCCAGCCTTCGGCCCAAGCACGGTCAATGATGGCGTGCTCGATGGACTTGATTCCGACAGCATCGCTGTTGAAATTCAAAGTACAAGCCGCCTCACAGGGTGCCGGACAAATGCGCCCTGTGAACTCAGGGAAGTTATTGGTGGAGTGCAAGACATCAATGGCATGGCGCCATTGTTTGCGGTACACCAAGTCGTTGAAGTCGGGGATGATGTTATTCACAGGGCAACCGTTGTTACAAAACGGCGTGCCGCAGTCCATACACCTTGCGGCTTGTACAGACGCACGACCCTCATCCAAACCAATCACAAACTCTTTGTAGTGCTTGATGCGCTTTGCAGGATCTTCGTAACCCTCTTCGATGCGCTCAAACTCAATGAATCCAGTCGCTTTTCCCATGATCAATTCCTCTGAGGCTTAGGCTGATGCCTTCGCAGATTGTTTATCGGTGGCCGCTGCGGTTGGCTTGCCCTGCATTTCACCCAAAGCACGCTTGTACTCATGGGGAAAGACCTTGATAAATTTGGCGCGTGCTTGATCCCAATGATCCAGCAGGTCGCGTGCACGCTTGGAGCCCGTCAAACGCAAATGCTCACTGATCATTTTCTTCAGTTGAGCCTCATCGCTTTGACCGCGGTGCCAAACGGCCACATCCATCTGCGCCTTTTGCTCGGACTCTTTGAGTACCGGATCTAAGGCCACCATCGCTTGGTTACAACGCTGGTGGAATGTGCCATCTTCGTCGTAAACATAGGCAACACCACCACTCATACCCGCCGCGAAATTGCGACCTGTGACGCCCAATACCGCCACAGTACCGCCGGTCATGTATTCGCAGCCGTGATCGCCTGTGCCTTCGACGACAGCTTGTGCTCCGGACAGTCGAACTGCAAAGCGCTCACCCGCTACCCCGCTGAAGTAAGCCTCACCACGGGTTGCGCCGTAGAGGACCGTGTTGCCCACGATGATGTTGTTCGCAGCATCTCCTCGGAAGTCCAAGCTTGGCCGTACGATGATGCGCCCGCCACTCAGGCCCTTGCCGGTGTAGTCATTGGCCTCGCCGACCAAACTCAGGGTGATGCCATTGGCCAAGAATGCGCCAAACGACTGCCCACCAGTACCCTCGAGCTGGATGTGCAAAGTGTCATCAGGCAGGCCTTCGGGGCGCAGTCGAACAAGCTCGCCAGACAGCATCGCGCCAACGGTTCGGTTGACGTTTCGCGCCTGGTCCATGAATTTGACTTTTTCACCCTTGTCTAGAGCAGCGCGGGACTTTTCGATCAGTCGCTGATCCAGCGCTTTTTCCAGGCCATGGTCTTGCGCTTCGGTGTGGTAGCGCGAAACCTCGGCGGGCATAGGGGGCTGATAGAACAAGCGTGAGAAGTCCAATCCTTTGGCCTTCCAATGATCGACGCCCTTTCGGGTGTCCAGTAAGTCAGCTCGGCCAATCAGCTCGTCGAAATGGCGAATACCCAGCTGCGCCATGATTTGACGCACCTCTTCGGCAATGAAGAAGAAGTAGTTCACCACGTGTTCAGGTTGCCCCGTGAATTTTTTGCGCAATTCAGGGTCTTGCGTCGCGACGCCGACAGGGCAGGTATTCAAGTGGCATTTGCGCATCATGATGCAGCCTTCCACAACCAGAGGCGCAGTGGCAAAACCAAACTCATCCGCTCCCAGCAAGGCACCAATCACCACGTCACGGCCAGTCTTCATTTGACCATCAGCCTGCAGACGGACACGGCCACGCAGCCTGTTCATGACCAAGGTCTGCTGCGTCTCGGCCAAACCGATCTCCCAAGGAGAACCTGCGTGCTTGATGGAACTCAGCGGAGAAGCGCCTGTGCCGCCGTCATGGCCAGCAATCACAATGTGATCAGCCTTAGCCTTGGTGACACCTGCCGCGATGGTCCCGACACCAATTTCTGAAACCAGCTTGACCGAAATATCTGCACGGCTGTTCACGTTCTTGAGGTCATGGATCAATTGAGCCAAATCCTCAATCGAATAAATGTCATGGTGCGGCGGTGGAGAAATCAGCCCCACGCCGGGCACCGAATACCGCAGCTCGCCAATGTATTCACTGACTTTGCCGCCCGGCAGCTGACCACCCTCGCCAGGCTTTGCGCCCTGCGCCATCTTGATCTGAATTTGATCCGCACTGGAAAGATATTCTGCTGTCACACCAAAGCGACCAGAAGCCACTTGCTTGATGCGCGACCGCAAACTGTCCCCGTCCTGCAAGGGGATGTCTTTCGCAATGCGGCTTTCTCCCAATATCGAAGCGAACGTTTCGCCTGTCTTGATTGGGATGCCTTTCAATTCCTTGCGATAGCGTGCGGGATCTTCTCCGCCTTCGCCGGTGTTGCTCTTGCCGCCGATGCGGTTCATCGCGACAGCCAGAGTGGCATGGGCCTCGGTTGAAATCGAGCCCAGAGACATCGCGCCAGTCGCGAAACGTTTGACGATTTCAGTCGCAGGCTCCACTTCATCAACTGCAATGGCTTTAGACGGATCAACCTTGAACTCAAACAGCCCCCGCAAAGTCATGTGGCGACGCGTCTGATCGTTGATGATTTGCGCGTACTCTTTATAGGTGCTCCAGTTGTTGGCGCGTGTGCTGTGTTGCAGCTTCGCGATGGCATCTGGCGTCCACATGTGCTCTTCACCTCGGGCCCGCCACTCGTACTCGCCGCCCGCATCCAGCATGGTGGCGAGAATTTGCTTATCGCCATAGGCATCCATGTGTCGGCGCAGGGCTTCTTCGGCAATCTCAAATACCCCAATGCCCTCTACTTTGCTGGGAGTGCCCGGGAAGTATTTGTCGATGGTCTGTGAGTTCAGACCGATGGCCTCGAACAACTGCGCACCGCAATAGCTCATGTAAGTGGATACACCCATCTTGGACATGATCTTGGACAAGCCTTTTCCAATCGCCTTGACGTAGTTGGCAATCGCTTTCTCGGCCGACAAGTCACCAGGCAAATCTTTGTGCATTTGCGCCAAAGTTTCCATCGCCAAATAGGGGTGAACGGCTTCCGCACCGTAACCAGCAAGCGTGGCGAAATGGTGCACCTCGCGCGCTGATCCTGTCTCAACAACCAGACCCGCCGAAGTACGCATCCCTTCTCTCACCAGATATTGATGCACGGCGGACAAAGCCAACAGTGCAGGAATGGCAACATTGTCTGCGTCTGCCTTGCGATCACTCAAGATCAAAATATTGGCGCCATTCTGAATGGCATCCACTGCCTCAGCGCACAGCGAGGCCAAACGCGCCTCAACCCCCTCTTTGCCCCACTTCACCGGATAGGTCGTGTTCAATACATGGCTCTTGAACTTGCCATTCGTGTACTCACTGACGTTGTGCAACTTGGCCATGTCAGCAAAGTTGAGAATGGGCTGACTGACCTCAAGACGCATCGGTGGGTTCACTTGGTTGATGTCCAACACGTTCGGGCGTGGCCCAATGAACGACACCAACGACATCACGATCGCCTCGCGAATCGGGTCGATTGGTGGGTTGGTCACCTGTGCAAACAGCTGCTTGAAGTAGTTGTAAAACGGCTTGCTGCGGTCAGACAGCACCGCCAGCGGGCTGTCGTTGCCCATGGAGCCTGTGCCTTCTTCGCCGTTTTGCGCCATCGGACTCAACAAAAACTTGATGTCTTCTTGTGTGAACCCAAAGGCTTGCTGCTTGTCCAACAACTCTTGATCGGAAGGCGCTGCATTGTGCAAGGGCGCTTCGATGTGATCAAGCTTGACCCGAAGGTTCTCGATGTATTGCTTGTAAGGCTTCGCGTTGGCCAAGGACGCTTTGATTTCCTCGTCGCCGATCATTCGCCCCTGCTCTAGGTCAATCAGGAACATCTTGCCGGGTTGCAGGCGCCACTTGCGGACAATCTTGCTCTCAGGGACGGGCAAAACTCCTGCTTCAGAGCCCATGATGACAAAGTCATCGTCGGTGACGCAGTAGCGAGAGGGGCGCAAGCCATTTCGATCCAACGTGGCACCAATTTGGCGCCCATCAGTGAACACAATCGAGGCAGGACCATCCCACGGCTCCATCATAGATGCGTGGTATTCGTAGAACGCACGGCGGCGCTCGTCCATGGTCGCGTGCTGCTCCCAAGGCTCAGGAATCATCATCATGACGGCGTGGGAAATGGGATAACCCGCTGCCGTCAAAAGCTCAAGGCAGTTGTCGAAGGTTGCGGTGTCTGACTGCCCAGCGAAACTGATGGGATACAGCTTTTGTAGATCATCCCCCAGCACAGGAGACGCCATTACCCCTTCGCGCGCGCGCATCCAGTTGTAATTGCCCTTAACGGTGTTGATCTCACCGTTGTGCGCAACCATGCGATAGGGATGCGCGAGTGGCCACTCTGGGAACGTATTGGTAGAAAAACGCTGGTGCACCAAACCCAAAGCAGACATACAACGGGGGTCAGAAAGGTCGGTGAAATACTCACCAACCTGGTTCGCCAGCAGCAACCCCTTGTAAACAATCGTCCGGCTGGACATGCTAGGAACGTAATACTCTTTGCTGTGGGTAAGTTTCAACCGCTGAATCGCCGCACTCGCTGTCTTGCGAATCACGTACAACTTGCGCTCGAGCGCATCTTGCACGATCACATTGTCGCCACGGCCGATAAATATCTGGCGGATGATGGGTTCGGTTTCACGCACCGTAGGCGACATGGGCATGTCTGCGTTGACCGGCACATCACGCCAGCCCAACAACACTTGACCCTCTGCCTGTACTGCCCGCTCAAGCGCTTGCTCACACGCCATGCGAGACGCGTGCTCTTTGGGTAGGAAGACCATACCGACGCCATATTCACCAGCCGGAGGCAGGGTCACGCCCTGTTGAGCCATCTCTTCCCTGAATAGCAAGTCAGGCAATTGCAACAAAATTCCAGCCCCATCGCCCATCAACGCGTCCGCCCCCACCGCGCCACGGTGATCGAGGTTTTCAAGAATCTTGAGCGCTTGGGTGACGATGGCATGGCTCTTGTCCCCCTTAATATGGGCAACAAAGCCGACGCCACAAGCGTCGTGTTCATAGCTGGCGTCGTAAAGACCAGCAGTTTTCATGGATTCGAATGGTGCAGCGCTCACAGGCGACTCCCGGTTAAAGGACAACAAGGGCGTCGAATATAAGGCAATTCACACTTGAATTCTAAAATTTAATTGGGGTCAGATTATATTTAATAGACCTCACCAACAAGGCAAAATAAATTGGGGACAGATTAATTAACGATAGATGATGGGCTTGCGATTCTTTGAAGGACCTCTTTTTTCGGACGCCCAGCTTTTTGGCGCTGTACCTTGGTGCCCAGCAATGCCTCGAGCCGCTTCAAAAACCCAGAGTCGCCCATCGGCCAACCGTGCATGGACAAGTCACCAAAAGACCGGTGCAGGTCTTGGCTCAGGCCCGCAGCGACCAAACGCGCATAGGCAGCCTCGCGGGCAAATGGCGTGTTGCCCAAACTCCACAACATCGTGTGCGGATGCAACCATTTGTCCAGCCGGCGCCCTGCGTAGTGTGCGTAGCTGCTCCACTTCCAGTCAGCAGGGTTGGCCGCCAACCCCTCTTGTGCAGGCGCCCAATCTAAAAACGCCATGGCCGAGAGCAAGTGCCGCTCGGGCTGCAGCAATCCAGCCCGGTAGCGCCCCTCCCACAAGGTACCGCTGCGCTGATGGCGTCGATTGAAATAGCGCACATAAAACCGACCCAGCGACTGCATCCACTGACTGAATGCGTCATCCTGACAGGGGGTGACCAACCAATATGCCTTGTCACTGAGCAAACTGAATGCATGAACATCCACGCCCAATCGAGTGGCTTCGCGAGCTGCCAGATCGAGCCAATGCTGCCGATCCACATCGTCGATGAATATGGGCTGGCCATTGTTCCCGCGCACGACCGCCAGCTGAGTCCAGCCCGTCGGAGTCCATCTGGTTCTGCGTGCCACGCAAGGCCTCAGTCAAATACCCGGCGACCGGTGAGGCGCACGTGTTCTTTGATCGCAAATCGGTCGGTCATGCCTGCCAGGTAGTCCGCCACCGCGCGGCCTGGATCCCCCGTTTGTTGAAATCGATCTGGCATCTCTTGAGGTTCAGCCCAATAAGCTTCAAATAACTCACGCATGACTGACTCTGCCCGAGACATCATTTCTTTGACCCGGGGGTGTCGGTATAGGTTTTTGAAAAGAAAGCCTTTGAGGTGTTTCATGGATTCGCGCATCTCTGCCGTGAATCCAACCAAAGGCTGCGCTCGCCCGCGAACATCGTCGACCGAGTTCACTTGAGCGGCGTCGATGTTCGCTTGTGTTCCGAGCATGATGTCATACACCCCCTCACTCAGCATTTTTCGCGTTAACGCGTACAAGCGTCGGCGCTCGTCAAGTTGTGGGTATTCGGCATCAATGTGGTCCATGAGTTGATCCAACCAAGGGACATTGCGCAACTGCTCTAAAGTCAACAAGCCCGACCTCACACCATCATCGACGTCGTGGGCGTTGTAAGCCACCTGGTCCGCCCAGTTACACAGTTGGGCTTCCAAACTCGGCTGCCCCCCATTGAGAAACCTCGCTCCCACGCCATTGGGCTCGGTCTTCTCCAATTCCTGCGCGCGCGAACGCGAGCAGTGCTTCAAGATACCTTCGCGGGTTTCAAAACACAAATTCAAACCGTCATGATGGGGGTACTTGTGCTCAAGATGGTCTACCACGCGCAGGCTTTGCCAATTGTGCTCAAACCCCTCTTGCGCGCTAGCAGATTCAGAAGTTTGAATAGACCGAAGGCAATCATCCAACACGTGCTGCCCCACATGCCCAAAAGGCGTATGGCCCAAATCATGGGCCAACGCGATCGCTTCAACCAAATCTTCATTGAGCTTCAATGTGCGCGCCATGCTTCTGGCCAACTGCGCGACTTCCAGTGAGTGCGTCAAGCGGGTACGAAACAAATCGCCTTCGTGATTAAGAAATACTTGTGTTTTGTAGACCAATCGCCGAAACGCGCTGCTGTGGATCACCCGGTCGCGGTCCCGCTGAAACACATTGCGTGTAGGTGCGACTTCCTCAGGAAAACACCTTCCCCGAGAAGCACTGGGTTGACAGGCATAAGGCGCCCAAACTGGCACCGCTGTTTCAGCTGGATAAACAAGCATGAATCACGTCTGAAACCAGGGAATCACTTGCCGTTTGTACGCCAGCCACTTGCTGTTCGCGCCAGACCACGAAACGAATTTCACCAGCCTCAGCCTTCTTGTCAACACGCATCAGGCTCAAATAAAGATCGGCTTGCGTCCCCTTGCCATCTCCGGGCAAATGAGGGCCTGCTACGGGCAGCCCGACCGCTTTCAAAAGCGCTTTAAAGCGACTGGCTTCATGGGCAGAAAGCAACCCTAAGCGCACCGACAACTCCGAAGCCATCACCATCCCAGCCGCGACGCCCTCACCATGCAGCCAGGCCCCGTAGCCCATGCCCGCCTCAATCGCATGTCCGAACGTATGACCAAAATTCAAAATGGCGCGCAAACCAATCTCACGCTCATCCTGCGCCACGACCCATGCCTTGATTTCGCAGCTGCGGCGTACCGCGTGCTGCAACACATGAGGGTCCCGCTGCTGCAGTCCTATGACATTGGCCTCCAGCCAGTCCAAAAAATTCACGTCTGCAATGGGGCCGTACTTCAGCACCTCCGCCAAACCCGCTGCGTACTCTCGATCGGGCAGCGTGTCGAACGTCGACAAATCGCAGATCACCCGCGCTGGTTGGTAGAACGCGCCGATCATGTTCTTACCGGCAGGATGATTCACGCCAGTCTTGCCGCCCACCGAGGAATCGACCTGGGCCAACAAAGTGGTCGGCACCTGCACGAACGGAACGCCACGCATGTAAGTTGCGGCAGCAAACCCCGTCATGTCTCCGACCACACCTCCACCGAGCGCAAAAAGGACCGTCTTTCGGTCGGCTTTATGCGACAACAGAGCATCAAAAATCAGTTGCAGATGTTGCCAGTCTTTGTAGGCCTCGCCATCTGGCAAAACCACGGTCTCAATCCTGGGATAGTGCTTTTGAATCGCATCCCGCAACTGTGCTTCATACAACGGTCCTATTGTCTCGTTGGTCACGATCAAGGCCATTGCCGCTTTGGGAAGCCCCTGCCAGGTCGCAGCGTCTTGCCACACCGCGTGGCCAATTCGGATGTCGTAGCTTCGCTCACCCAAGTCGATGTGCACGGTCTGTATCGCAGCCCGGTGCTCTTGGGGTTGAAAGGGAGGAAGTGCAGCAGTCATGGGCGTTGCATTTGATCAGACAAGCCGGACATCTCCAACTGCATAGCGATGGTGTTTACCAAAGTAGCCACATTGGGACGCCCTGTTTCTAGGGTGAAATGTGCGACATCACGATACAAAGGATCCCGCACCGCGAACAACTCTTTGAGTTTCTGCAAGGGATCTCGCACCTGAAGCAAGGGTCGGGTTTTATCGTGACGCAAACGGCGGTAAATATCCTCAGGGAGTGCGCGCAAATAAACAACGAAGCAGCGATCGTGCAAGGTGTCTCTGTTTTCGCTGCGCAACACTACGCCTCCGCCTGTCGCTAACACTTGTTGTGGGCCTAAAGTGAGTCGATTGATCGCCTCTACTTCTAAGTTGCGGAATGCGTCCTCGCCATGCTCATCGAAATACTCCCGAATGGAACACCCTACTTCGGCCTCTATCTCTTGGTCGCTATCGACATGCGGCAACCCCAAGCGCTTTGCAAGCAAGCGCGCAACAGTCGATTTTCCTGAGCCTGGCATGCCGACCAAAGCAATCACAAAAAGTCCTATTCTTCAATGATTTTCAATGACGCGAGGAGTGATAAAAACCACAATTTCTGTCTTATCGGTGCGTTTAGAGGTCGATTTGAACACATTTCCAATCCATGGAATTTCACCCAAAACAGGCACACGAGTGAGCTCATCTCGCACGTATTCCTCCAATATGCCACCAATGACCAAGGTTCCGCCATCTTCAACCAAGACCTGCGTTTGAACTTGCTTGGTGTTGATCGCAATGCCTGAGGCAGTTGTCTCACCGCGGCTGTCTTTGTGAACCACCAAATCCAGCATGACATACCCATTGGGCGCGATGCGTGGCGTTACCTCCAGTTTGAGGCTCGCCTTGCGAAATTCGACAGACACCTGCCCATTTGAATTTGTCGTTTGATAGGGATATTCCGTTCCCTGCTGAATCAACGCTTTGACCCGGTCGGTGGTCACCACATGGGGGCTAGAGACCACTTTGCCCTTGCCATCGGCCTCCAGTGCTGAGATTTCGAGATTCAAAAAACGACTCACGCCCGCGCCAAACAAGGAGACCGCGAAAGTTGCAGCGGGGTAACCATTCACGCCTGTTGCAGGCAAATTCACAAAGGGCAACATAGGACCCAGCTGAGCGCTAGATACCGATTCATAGGACGGGCCAATGCCAACATGCTCGCCCCAAGCCAGAGGAGCGGCCCGTCCAGTTCCTAATCGGACCCCGAGCTGGCGACTGAAATTCTGATCTGCCTCGACGATCTTGGCTTCGATGACGACTTGGCGCAGCGGCACATCCAATGCAGCAACCCATTGCGCAATCAGCTCCAGTCTGCTTGCTTCATCTGCCACAAAGAGCTGATTGCTGCGGGCATCAGCCCACATGTGTGCGATGGCACCCACGACAACACCCGAGACCGCGTCGCTCGCCACACCAACGGCTGCTCGGCTTCGGGAGGTCACTGGCTGGATTGCGGATTGGAGTTGCCTGAGCAATTCAGGAGCCTCGGCATGATTCAACTTGAAGACGCGCGACTCCAGCCTTGGTATGGGTTCGTTTTGGGCGACTCGATCTTGCTGCGCACTCGATTGGCCCTCACTCTGTGGACGCCCCAAAGCAGAAGATGCGACCCAATAGACGCCATTTTTTTGAAAAATGTCGACGTTCGCAGCCAACGCGATCGCCTGCAGAGCATGGGGCCACGACACATCTTTGAGCTGTAAGCTCACGACGCCCCTCACTTCTCCTGGCACCACCACACTCAAACCCACTAAATCAGCAACGGTTTGCACTGCCACCTGAACCGACGCGTTTTCTAACTCAACCGAGATAGGCTGCCCCCACTCTTCTGGGGGTGGATACGGTGAAAGGCGACCCGCTTGAGCTTGCGCGATGGCCATACCAACGAAACCAAAGCTGGCCACGACAAGCCCCCATGTCGCGCACCGCAGTATTGAGCAGAGGGATCGCCATCTGGTGCGAACCAGCACCCAGGATCCAATGCGCGGAGCGCCCTCATGGTCCACGATCATCACCTCGACCTTTTCGGGCCAGATAGGGCCACACATACTCGATCTGCGAGCCATGACCAATCGAGCGCCGGAATTGCAAGCGCTCTGACTCAATAGCCACGACCAAGGCGCCTTCGGTGCTGACTTGATCACCCACCCTGACCTGAATGGGCTGACCTAGCCTTGCGATCCAAGCCAGTCGCTCGGGACCACGTCTGGCAAAGCCAACGTATTGCCAATCACCCAACAAACCCTGCCTCAACAGAGCACCCACTCCGCGACGGGAAGATGCGCTCGGCGACGTCTGCTGTACCTGAGTCGGCGCTTTCAATCGGCGTTGTGAAGCAAATGGGGCATCGGACAGCGCGGGCTTTACCGCATCCGTCAACTGATCGGCCGCCAAAGCAACAGGAGTCGCTGAGCCCCAAAGGTACGTCATAGCCACAGCAGCCGACATGACTCGCCCGATCGGCCCGATCATGGTTTTGGCCTTGGGCGCCTCGAGCCTAACGATGTTGAGCCAGAGGGTGCGGGAGTCGGGTCCGACCAACTCCAGGACCTGAGTGTGAATTCAGCCCTGACCCACCGCTCATCGCTGGCAAACGGCTCTGCACGCCAACTCCTTGGCTCACCCCATGGAACAAGCCGTCGCAGCTCCTCTTGCACGCTCTGCCACTGTCCATAGGTCGCCCGTCCTTTGATCCCCCAATCTCGGCCGTGCCAGTCTCCGATATCGACTTCTGAAGTCACACGAGCTGTGCCCTCAACCACACCTACACCTTGCAGCACGGTCATCAGGATCATTCGGGTATCCGGCGTTGTTTGGGACGGCGCCAAACGATTGATTTGGTCTGAAATATCCTTTGCCTCTGCGCGCAATCCTGCGATGCGCGTTTGGTTAGCACGCAGCGCATCCTGGGCTGCTTCGATGCGTCCTTCCGGATTCGACCAAACGGCAACCCCCAATACAAAACCACAGAATGAAATCAGGCACAAAGTGCCGCTCAGCAGCCACACAGACTGGCGCTGTGCAAGCATCGGCCACGCAAGCCAGTCATACCAAGCCGCGAATCCATGTCGCTTCAACCAAGCCACCAGACCGAGGTCCTCTTCATGACCCAGAAGCTGGTCGCTCATTCCAGCCACGTTTGTGGATGGGTATTGCCGATGTAGAGGCGAAAAAGAACGCGAGACAGGCGAAATCGGTTCGTGATCAGTCTGCATTGGACGGACTCCACACCACCTGCCAGACAATTCGCCAGTTGCCTGAAGGTTGCAATTCCATTCGACGGCTGTGTTCAGCAAACGCCGCCTCAGCTTTGGGCATGAGCTGACGCCATCGCTCTTCAACCTCTCCCCATTGTGCGGCGCGGTCGACCATGGCCACGGTGGCCAGGCTTTCAGGCTGCCATGCCGCGCGCACCCAATACCCGGTGGGCGGCAACACGGCGCCGAGCGCAAACCACTGCAAAGCCGATTGGGATTGCTGGGTCACGACTTTGAAGCGCCTCTGCTCAAGGGCATGAAGTCGCTTGGCTTGTGCCATCACCCGCTGCTGCAACGCCTTCTCTTGATTGGCCGACTGGACCAGCGCCAATTGCAGCGCTTCAAACGAATGGCTTTTTTGATATCGATCGACCAGGAGGTAACCACCAACGCTCCAAATCAGAGCCATGGATCCAATCAACGCCCAAATGAGGCGAGCCAATGCCACGCGTCGCATGGGCAGTTGCATTTCCTCGTCTGATCCGTCGCGCCCTATGTGGGACCCGTCTGACCCGTCAGCGGGCGAGTAAGCTGGTGGCTCAACCATTCGCAGGGTTCACAACAATCTCCTTGGTTTGATCACTTTGATGACATCTCGCAGTACATGCTAGACCTCGACGCCGAGTCCGTATGTGTGGAATTGCCCGTTTGCGGCTGAGCGCATTAGCCTGGATGGATTGAAAAAACCCAATCTCCATCGCAGGGAACATATCGGTGCGAGCCCGTTCCTATAATTGAGGCCTCTCAACAGGCGGCCCAATGCCCAAACCCAATACCTCCAAACCTGCGCGCGATCGATCCCAAGCGTCTCCCCATGCGCACTGGGGGCCGCGTCTTTTGCGGCTATTTTGGGTCTGTGTCGGCTTGGGCGCTGCCGGCGCCTGCGTGCTGGGGATTGCATTCGCATTGGCATACCCCAAACTGCCAGAGATCGACAGTTACGCGACGTACCGCCCAAAGCTTCCCTTGCGAGTGTTCAGCCAAGACAATGTCTTGCTGGCTTCCTTTGGCGAAGAAAAGCGCGAATTCATACCGATCCAAAACATTCCTCAAGTGATGATTCTTGCCGTTTTGGCGGCAGAGGATGCCAATTTCTTCGAGCACTCTGGTGTTGATTTCAAGGGAATGGCTCGGGCTGTGTACGCCAACTTTGGTCGAGCAAAAAGCCAAGGCGGCTCGACCATCAGCATGCAGGTGGCCCGCAACATGTACCTGTCCGCTGAAAAAACATACATCCGCAAAATCTACGAAATTTTGCTGACCTACAAGTTGGAGTATTCGCTCACCAAGGCTCAGATCCTTGAGGTGTACATGAATCACATCTATCTTGGGCAAAGGGCTTACGGCTTTGGCGCAGCATCTCGCACCTATTTCGGCAAACCCCTGGCTGACTTGAGCATTGCGCAGGCCGCGATGTTGGCCGGACTGCCCAAAGCGCCATCAGCATATAACCCCGTGCGCAATCCAAAGCGCGCAAGGGCGCGCCAGCTTTACATCATTGGTCGGATGGAGGCCAACGGATTCATCACGCGCGCTCAGGCTCAACAAGCCAAAGCTGAGCCAGTGCCCGTTCGTCAATCCAAGGCAGCAACAGATGCACATGCCGACTTTGTCGCTGAGATGGTGCGCAACGCGGTCACTGACCAGTACGGCGAAGAGGCGTACACCCGCGGGCTTGATGTGTACACGACGATCAACGCCAAAGAGCAAGAGGCTGCCTACGCCGCCTTAAGAAAAGGCTTGTTGGTGTATGAAAACAGACATGCTTACCGGGGGCCAGAGAAAACCATTTCTCTGCCCAAAGACCCCCAAGCCCAAGCCAACGCGATCGACGAATTGCTGGACACCATATCCGACCAGGGAGACCTGTTGGCCGCCGTCGTCACCCAGGTGAGCCAAGACAAAGTGACTGCGATCGCACAAAACGGCAAAGTACTGACCATCCAAGGACGCGGTTTAGCGGCAGTCAAGACATCACTGACAGAACTCGTGCCTCAAGGTCAACGCATTCGGCGCGGTTCATTGATTCGCGTGACGCCCAACGGCAAGAACGATTGGACGATCACTCAAGCGCCTGAAGTGGAGGGTGCGATTGTTTCAATGGACCCTAGAACTGGACAGGTTCGTGCATTGGTGGGTGGCTTTGATTTCAGTAAAAACCAATTCAACCATGCCACCCAAGCGTGGCGACAACCTGGCTCGAGCTTCAAGCCATTCATCTATTCAGCGGCCTTCGAGCAGGGCCTGATGCCCTCAACCATCATCAACGATGCGCCGATGTTTTTCACCGCAGAAGAAACCGGTGGGCAACCTTGGGAGCCGAAAAATTACGACGGAAAATTCGAAGGCCCGATGTCGGCCCGTAGAGGATTGGCGCGCTCCAAGAACATGATATCCATTCGCGTTCTCAAGATGTTGACGCCTCAAACGGCGCAAGAATGGGCCCTGCGCTTTGGTTTTGATCGCGACAAAGTCCCGCCGTACTACACCTTGGCGCTTGGAGCTGGCACAGTCACTCCAATGCAAATGGTCACGGCATACAGCGTATTTGCCAATGGCGGCTATGGTGTCATGCCGAGCTTGATTGCGAAGATACAGGACCAGCGGGGACGAAAAATCTTCGAGGCTCCTGCCACCCCATTGGTCGAAAGCAATCGGATCATCAGTGCCCGCAACGCTTTCATGATGAGTAATATGTTGAAGGAAATCACTCGCTCGGGCACTGCGCAGCGCGCATCGCGTGAGCTCGATCGCCATGATTTATTTGGCAAGACCGGCACGACAAACGATTCTCAGGATGCTTGGTTTGTAGGCTACCAACCGACTCGGGTTGCTGCTGTATGGGTCGGTTATGACTCACCACGCCCCCTCGGCAACCACGAAACTGGCAGCGGATTGGCGCTCCCTATTTGGATTGACTACATGGCCCCAACGCTCAAGGCCGTGCCCGAGGCGTCACTGGTTCCGCCACCGGGGGTCACCGAAGTGGGTGACGAGTGGTATTTCGAAGAATTTACGCCCGGCAAAGGAATCGCCTCCATTGGCTTAGAGGACCGCGTGCCATCGAACAGCACCAACACCCCAGCGATCGGTCAAGGGGAGCGCAAAGACATTCTGCAATTGTTCAATGGACAGTGAGGCTTTGCTTACTGCGGCGTGAACGTGACTGACCGCTGGGCGTGCAGACTCAGCGCATGATTCAGATCCGCATAAAAATCTCGGCCTGACTTCGTGTCTCTCCACGCCCCCTCTATGCACCGATAGTGGTAGCCCCCTTCGCGAGAAGCCATCCAAATTTCATGCAGCGGTTTTTGGAGATTGATCACGATTTGCGATCGATCTTCAAACGTCAAAGTGATCATGCCCCCAACACGCTGGTTATCGATATCCACATCACTGGATTCATTGAGTTCGTCGCAGTTCAGTTCAATCGAACGCAGGACCGCTTCAGCTGCATCTAAGAATTCCAAGTCCGTCATTACAATCTCGTTATGAATTTATTCTCCATTCTAAAGGGGCGAGTCAAACACCTGGCTTATTCAGGTTTCATATCACTCTTGTGTGTGAGTTTGATCGCCTGTGGCCAAAAAGGTCCTTTGCGCCAGGCGTCGGCGGACACGCTCGTGACAACCACCAATTGATTCAACATATGCGCATTCCATTTGGCTCACAACTCGCCCTCGCCGATAACGGTCTCAACATAGAAGGCGTCTCGCTTCAGGCATTGGCTCAGGAACACGGGACGCCGCTGTTTGTTTACTCCAAGGACGCTATGCTGAGTGCGTTGAGCGCTTACCAGCGAGGGTTTCAAGGAAGGAATGCGCGCATTCACTATGCCATGAAGGCCAACAGCAATTTGGCAATCCTGCAAACCTTCATCAATGCCGGTTGCGGCGTGGACATCGTTTCAGGCGGCGAATTGGCTAGGGCCCTGCAAGCGGGATGCGCTGCGGAACACATCATCTTTTCAGGTGTCGGAAAAACACGGGATGAAATGCGCCATGCATTGGCGGTGGGAATCGGTTGTTTCAACGTAGAGAGCATCGCGGAGCTTCATGCTCTGCATGCAGTGGCGTCGGAGATGGGCGTCCGCGCGCCTATCAGCCTGCGCGTCAACCCCGATGTCGATGCCAATACACACCCTTACATATCCACAGGTTTGAAAGACAACAAGTTTGGTGTCGCGCATGAGGAAGCCATTGCCGCTTACGAATTGGCACACCAGATGTCTCACATCGAAGTGCTCGGCATTGACTGCCACATCGGCTCGCAAATCACGCAATCAGGTCCTTACTTGGACGCGATGGACAAGATGCTCGATTTGGTCTCGGCCATCGAGTCGCGTGGCATCGCCCTGCGGCACATCGACTTTGGCGGGGGCCTAGGCATCGACTACAGCGGGGATACACCGCCTGCAGCGGATGCGCTGTGGTCAGATTTACTCGCAAAAATCGATGCCCGGGGCTGGGGCGACAGACATCTGTGCATCGAACCAGGACGCTCTTTGATAGGCAATGCAGGCGTCTGTCTGACCCAAGTGCAATACCTCAAACCCGGGACACACAAAAACTTTTGCATCATCGACGCAGCGATGAACGATTTGCCTAGGCCTGCCCTGTACCAAGCCTTCCACGAAATTCTGCCTGTGTGTCCCAGAACGGGCGCCGCTCAAAAGTATGACGTCGTCGGTCCAGTTTGCGAAAGTGGCGATTGGATTGGCAAAGATCGAGCGCTCTGCGTTGAGCCCGGCGATTTTCTCGCTGTGGCGTCAGCTGGGGCCTACTGCATGAGCATGGCGAGCAACTACAACACCCGCAACCGAGCGAAAGAGCTCTTGGTTGACGGAGACCAAGTGCACGTTATCCGAGAGCGTGAAAATCATGCGACTCAATGGCAAGATGAACGCATGGTCTAAGCATCAGGTTCTCGATGCTGACTCGAAGGTGATCGCTTGATTCCAATCAAGCGAAGCGATAGTGCCACACCAAACCAAACTCCAAACGCCAATACATCCGTCCAAATGTGCTTGCCTGAATGCACCCAATAGAGGTGCAACCATGCCAACACGGCTGCGACGTAAATCCAGCGGTGCAAGCTCTTCCAAAGCGGATAACCGAGCCGCTTGATGGAGTATCCGTTTGATGTTGCAGCCATCCATAGCATTACCCCAGTCGCACCCCAACCGACTGCGATCATGG
This sequence comes from uncultured Burkholderiaceae bacterium, assembly GCA_964478285.1. GTDB lineage: Bacteria > Pseudomonadota > Gammaproteobacteria > Burkholderiales > Burkholderiaceae_C > RS62. The sequence goes on along the minus strand of CAYZHE010000006.1, from coordinate 15,499 downwards.
GTCGCTCCATCGCGTCGCTGATGATCAGGGCAGCATCGAAGCCTTGGTCGAATGAAACATAGCCAAAAGCATGCAACGCTGTGTAAAAAAATGCCCACAGCCCAACCAAGCGCCGCACGCTCGCCAGACCAGGCCATGCAGCGAATCGCTGGATCGGCGTCAGCAGCAGCACCACGCCTAAGGCCAACATGGCCCATAAGCCTGTGATTTTCAGGACAGCCAGTGCAGGGTCAGGGCCGAGCCCTTGCCAGACGTGGGGCACACCTTGGACCGCGATCGGGCTAGCCAGAAGAGCCCAAACCACCAAGCGCAGCAGGCCATTGATCGGACGGCGGCGCCAATCTCGATCATTGGAAATGATCAAAAATACTGCCTCAAGTTCATGCCGCTGTACAAGGCTGCGACCTGCTCACCATACCCATTGAATGGCAGCGTCGGCTGACGCTTGGAGAACCAGCCTGAGCCCAGCAAACGCTCGCTTGACTGGCTCCAACGAGGGTGGGAGACCGCAGGATTAACATTCGCATAGAAGCCGTACTCATGAGGCGCAGCCTCGTTCCATGCGGTGCTGGGTTGCTGCTCAGACACACGGATAGTCACGAGAGACTTGGCGCTTTTGAAACCATACTTCCATGGCACCATCAACCGCAAGGGAGCGCCATTTTGCGCGGGCAATGTTTTGCCGTACATGCCGAATACCATCATGGTCAGCGGATGCATGGCCTCATCGATGCGGAGCCCTTCCTGGTAGGGCCAATCTAACCCGCTCATAGCCAAGCCAGGCATGGCTTTTTCATCCAGATGAGTGACGAATGAAACATACTTTGCGGAACCCTTGGGTTGACTCGCCTGAAGGATGTGGCTGAGCGAGTAGCCCAACCAAGGCACCACCATGGCCCAAGCTTCAACGCAGCGGAACCGATACACCCGCTCTTCCATCGGCGCCAATTTCAACAGCTCTTCTACGGACCAAGTTCTTGGTTTGAGTACGTCCCCTTCCACCCGCAATGACCAGGGTTCTAGACGCATCGCAGAAGCACGGCGAGCTGGTTCGTCTTTGTCCAAACCAAACTCATAAAAGTTGTTGTAACTCGTCGCGTCTTTTTCAGTTGTTTGCGGTCCCGACCATTGCGCACCAGGAATCGACGATGGCCGAAAACTCAAGGGCTTACCAGCCTGTGCGAAAGCAGCACCCGAGACACCCATTGAGGCCAGTCCAGTCACGGTCAACGATCGCAACACATCACGGCGGTTCAAAAAAATGGACTCAGGTGTGATTTGATGCTGCAAGCCATCTCCACGCATTGCAGCCCTCAAACCTTTATCAGAACGAATGATCACATCAGTCTCCTTTCGCCCTGGCCCAGCAGCACGCTCAAAGTTCCCCGTAGCTGTGTAAACCACTCAAGAACATGTTGACACCAAGAAACGCAAAGGTGGTCACACCCAGACCAATCAATGCCCACCAAGCTGACACCGCACCGCGCAAGCCTTTCATCAGTCGCATGTGAAGCCATGCCGCATAGTTCAACCACACGATGAGTGCCCACGTTTCTTTGGGATCCCAACTCCAATACCCACCCCACGCATCGGCTGCCCAGAGGGCTCCCAGGACGGTTGCAATGGTGAAGAATGCGAATCCCACCGCAATCGCCTTGTACATCACGTCGTCAAGCACCTCCAGAGCAGGCAAACGCGCGGCAATGCGATGGCGTGCACGCAAAATCGCGGCCGCGATCAACGCCGAAATACCCGCATAAACAATCCAGTAGCTCGCGCCAGCCTCGACTGCACCGCGGCGGAACACCAGTGGCTCAAAACACAGCACCATACCCAGCAACCACAAAGGTGCTAATTTGAGCCAATGCGTTTGGTCGGCACTTTGCTTGATGAGGTATGCAAACGCCACCATCGCCGCAATCGAAAACGTACCGTATCCAATGAAATTGGCTGGCACGTGCAACTTCATCCACCAACTTTGCAACGCAGGTACCAGCGGTTGAATGGTCCCAGCTTCGCGCACCAATGCATACCAAAGCAGAAAGCCGACTGCAGCACTCACCACGAGCATGACGAATGCACCCATGCTTTTGGTTCCGTAGTGCGCTTCGTAATACAGATAGAAAAGAGCGGTCATCCAGCAAAAGAGCACGAACACTTCATACAGGTTCGACACGGGGATGTGTCCGATGTCTGGGCCAATTTGATGGCTTTCATACCAGCGAACCATCGTACCGATCAGCGCCAATGTCACCGCAGTCCAAGTCAGACGCGAACCCAAGCTGTCAAAAGCGGGGGCCCAATCCGTCTTGATGAAGCCGACCCAATAAAAAGCCGTCGCCATAAAGAACAGCACGCACATCCACAAAATAGCGGATTGGCTGGATAAGAAATACTTGAGCAGAAAGACCTGTTCCGCTCTCGCTAAGTCCGCACCAGATGGCCCCTGATAAAGGTAGATCGCGAGCAGCGAAAATCCAGCAACCACCAGCATCAAAGCAGAGAGTCGTCGCCAAAACCAGCCCAAGGCGATTACAGCAGGGACCGTCCCCACCAAAATGGCTTTTTCATAGCCATCCATACTGGCGTGATACAGCGCCAATGCCACCGCGGCACCTACGATGGTCAGGACGGCAAAGACCCAATCTCCTAACGTCCGTCCAGATTTGGTCGCAGCCATACTGGAAGCTGCCGCCAATGTCGTCGTTGCTGTTGTGTTCATTCGGATTCCTTCATCACGCGGCGCTTGATCGCCTCAAACTCTCTATCGACATCCATCACTTTGCGATTCACGGACATCGCCATTGTGGCTTCGCACAAGGCGCCTTTGGGACTGAGCCATACCCACACGCGCTTCTCGCGGATGTAGAGCATCGCAAAAACGCCCAAAATCAACAACAAACAGCCCAAATAAACCACATTTTTACCGGGGGCTCGCGCCAACTGAAATACGCTGGCCTGAACCTGCTTGAAATCGTCCAGCGTGAATGTCATCGGCGCCGGGTAGTAAAACGCGTCACTCAATGCCAACACCGATGAAACCAAGAAGTCTCTCTGCTGATCTGTCCAATCCCATGCTGGCACTCCTGCTTGCTCGCGTCCAACATCGAGCAACTCCGCAAGCATGGCATTGATCATTGAAATCAGAGTCTCACCCACTCGCTCACGTTGATCTTCAGGCACATTTTTGTCCATGAAGAAGGACAGCGCTGCCAAACCACCTCGCCCCAGTGGAGAGCCATCCAACCCAGTGGCCATCACAGGCATATCCTGCAGCTCGGGGTCAATACCTGCATAAAGGTCGAGCGCTCTGGCTGCTGAGGCCTGAAGAGATTGGACAGTCTCCTGTGGCCGGTCCTTCGAAACTTTTGCCACATAGCGGGAGACCGCTTGCGCCCTCATTTGTGGATCAGCGAGATTTTTTTTCAACTGAAGAAAACCCTGCAAAGAGTCTTGATCGTCCGCTGGAATTCTTAAATAGCGATAGGGATCAGAGGGCGCATCACGCACGCCAAGTAAAAACTTGCGCTGACCATCCACACTCACCGGCAACATGTAATTGTTGAATTCTTTGGCCTGTCCAGCTGCATCGCGCAACTTGTAACTGAAGCTTGGGCCGACGTTCTGGAGCACCTTTTCAGTCACCGACTTGCTTCCAGAACCCAAATGCTGTGTGAAGCTTGAGACCAAGTTCACGCTTCTGACGTCGGTCGCTACGCCACTATCACCGCCGAGGTTTTCGACGTTGATCACGCGCAGGCCTGTGACCTCCAGTCTCAGGGTATCGCTATCTCCACGCTTGAGTGAGGTGGCCTCTCCAACTTTGGTGTTGACCACGAAAGGCTGTGTCAATGCTCCCATGCTTTGAGCCTTCAAGGTCAGCGCAGACCCCCCGTCATCAAAACTGGATTGATAGATGTTGATGCCTTTGTATGAAGCGGGATGATTCACTTCGATGCGTGCAGGCGTCTTCTCACCCGTTACTTTGTCATGAATCACAACATCGCTAGCGAACAACTTGGGCATCCCTGTTTGGTAATACTCCACCACAAATTTCTTCAATTCCACGGCAATCGGGAGCTCTTGCAACAAGACCCCTGTGGGCTGAGACAAGATCACAGTGTCGGCAGTAGCCCCCTCTGGAACCAACAAATTGCCTCGGAACGTTGGATTGGCTGAACTGAGACGGTGCTGCGCAGGTACGTCCGCAATCAATCCGCCTCCCTCGTATGGCGATTTATGGCCCAGCCACATCTGTGCAGTGATCATCAAATTGCCGTCTAACAATCCGCCAATACAAACGAGCACAATCGCGCTATGTGCAGCGATGTATCCGAGCTTATTGCCTGAGCCTGCTTTCGCGGCGACCATCACGCCATCATCGCGTGAATCGATTTTGGTTTTAAACCCGAACGCGTTGAGCGCTTGCACAACGTCGGCGCTAGCCTGCTCGATTGAGCCGTTCAGCTGGCCCTGGACTTTGTGGGGAAAGGCTTGGAGACTTTGCGCTCGCACACTTTCCTTGAATGTTTTGATATCGCGCAGGATCTTCGGAGTATTGCGCGCAATGCACAAACTGGTGCTGACCACTAAAAAAGCCAAAATCAGCAAAAACCACCATGCACTGTAGACCGAGTACAGGCCTGCGACGTCGAAAACTTCAGCCCAAAAGGGACCAAACTGATTGATGTAGTTGTTCAGCGGTTCCTGCTGCTTGAGAACCGTACCAATCACCGAGGCGATACAAATGATGGTGAGCAATGCAATCGCAAACCGCATCGAGGAAAGCAACTCGATGGAATCTTGAAAGTAGCGCTTTTGCCGCGAATGAGAGCTGAGAGATGGCGCGTTCATGGTTTTATTGCAATTGACCCAGCAACGCTGGACCAGAAAAAAAGGCGCACGCCTTGCAGCGTCCGCCTGATTGAGACACCGAAAGCCGCAAAAGGTTCCCGATTGTGCCTCTTGATATCACCGATCGCTTGTATCGCGACCGCAAAACCTTACCGCAGACCCGCTATGTAGTCTGAAACGGCTGCGATTTCCTTGTCGTTCAACTTGGCTGCGACAGTCGTCATGACAGAATTGTTGCCGCGCGCACCAGAGCGAAAAGCCTTCAGCTGCGACGCGGTGTAGTCCGCATGCTGACCAGCCAACCTGGGGAACTGAGTCGGCAGGCCTGCGCCGTTAGGGCTGTGACAACCCGCACAGGAAGCAATGTTTCGGTCTGCGACGCCGGCTCGGTAGATTTTTTCACCAGCACGGACAAGCTCCGCGTCAGAGGCAAAACCATTTTTGGCTTTCTGATCAGCCAACCAAAAAGAGATGTTGACCATGTCCTGGTCAGACAAACCAGCAACCATGCCTGACATGATGGCGTTGGCACGTTTCCCAGATTTGAACTCGCGCAATTGCTTGAGCAGATATTCAGGGTGTTGCCCTGCCAGCTTGGGATTGGCGGGGCTGGTTGAGTTGCCATCTGCAGCGTGGCAAGCCACACAGACCTGCGCGTACTTCGCGCTTCCGGCAGCTAAATCGGGCTTAACAGTCTGAGCTTGAGCGGAGGCTAGCAACGCAAAAGCACACATCAGGGTGGCTAAAGACTTCATGGTGTTTCGAAGGTTTCAAAGGTTTGCCAAGGGCGACCGAATGCCGCCTTGTGCCGAAGAACAGCGAACATTTTACAATGCGTTGAACTACTGCCTCAAATGAAGCCTACCCACACCCCTATTTCCCCCTCTCCAATCCCAGCCACCGTGACGCCTGTCGGCTGGCTGCACACTGCCAGATTTTTGACCACGGCGCCGGAGTTACAGCACCTGCCGCCCATTGATGTGCCAGAAATTGCCTTTGTCGGACGCTCCAACGCCGGCAAGTCAACCTGCATCAATACCCTGACACAGCAACGCCGTCTAGCATTTGCGTCTAAGACACCCGGTCGCACACAGAGTATCAATTTGTTTGCGCTCGGCAAGCAAAACAACACAGATGCGGTCTTTGCGGACTTGCCCGGCTACGGCTATGCAGCTGTCCCACAGCAAGCAAAACGGCGCTGGCAACAGGTCATGGCCAACTATTTGGTTAGTCGCAAGAGTTTGACCGGGATCGTCATGCTTTGCGATGCGCGCTTGGGGCTCACTGAGCTGGATGAACTGTTGCTGGAAGTGATTCGTCCTCGGGTGGAGGATGGGCTCAAGTTTTTGGTTCTCTTGACCAAAGCAGACAAATTGACACGGGCTGAAGCCAACAAGGCCATGTCGATCGCCAAACTTCAGACCGCTGGCGGCGATTTGGCGCTGTTCTCTGCCTTGAAGAAACAGGGCATTGATCATGTCGCACAAACACTTTGGGATTGGTCGCACCCACCCGTTGCTGTAGAGCCATCTGCCGCAGCGTCCGCCTAGCCCTCACTTGTATCGGTTGTAACCCCAAAGGTACTGATCAGGGTGGCGTCGAATCAAGGCTTCCATCCAGCGGTTGATCGCCGCGGCTGCCGCGGTGGCGTCACTATCCGGTAATGCGCCTTCAGGTTCAGCCACTCGGATGATGAACCCCCGCGACTGAGGCAAGCGCTCCACTGAAACCAACAAAACCTGGTCGGCCAATTGGGCGAGCCGAGCGGCAAGCGTCATGGTGTAGGCAGGCCTGCCAAAAAACGGCACGCTCACGCCCATCCCTTGCGGCGGGACTTGGTCAGGCAGCAGTCCAACCACACCCCCTTGCTTCAAGACTTTGAGCACACCCTTAACGCCAGCCAAATCGGTGGGCAACGCTCGAACACCCGGCCGACGCCGGCCCAGCTCTAGCAGGGGACTCAACTCTTCGCGATTGGGTGGCTGAAACAGCACCGCGATGGGCTGCCTATCACCCCATCGCTCGGCATATGCCACCACGGTCAGGTCAAAGGCGCTCAAATGGGGCGTGAGAAACAAGATGCTTCGGCCATTGGCAATGGCAGTTTCAATCAACTCGCCACCTTGCCACTCGGTGGGCACGGGAGCGCCAAACCACAGCCTGGGCAGCTCAGCCACCATTTTTCCGGCCGCCCCCACCGACGCGACCGCTGCAGCGCGGTCAATGCCGGCTTGCTCAGTGTTTTCACGCCAATGCCTTCGATAACGAGGAGACACGAGCCACACCAGCCAGCCCAGCAGCCAGCCTGTCATTTGCAATGTTTTCAGCGACCGCCTTCCAGCCCAGCGAAACACCGCGATCCAACAGGCTGTAGAGCGAGATAAATGAGGGCTTGGCAACAATTCGCGGGCTTTCATGGTGGAGGCGCAACGGCTGTCGGGCAAGGCCTACACAGGGACAGGTTATCGCAGCTTGGCCTATAATTTACCCCATCGCTGAGTTACAGAACTACTTGCGGGGCGATTCATAAATACTTGCTAAAGCGTTCGCCACTTCCGCTCCCCTGGACTCGGCCGACGTCGAATCAACGGGGATAAGCGAAGGAAGACATATGGCGAACGATTTTTTATTTACCTCTGAATCGGTCTCAGAAGGCCATCCCGACAAGGTCGCGGATCAAATTTCAGACTCCATCCTGGATGCGATTTTCGAGCAAGACCCTCTGAGCAGGGTTGCGGCTGAAACATTGACCAACACAGGGTTGGTCGTTTTGGCAGGAGAAATCACCACCAATGCGCACGTGGACTACATCCAAGTGGCTCGCGACACCATCCAGCGAATTGGTTACGACAACACCGAGTACGGCATTGACTACAAAGGCTGTGCCGTGATGGTCTGCTACGACAAGCAGAGCAATGACATTGCCCAAGGCGTTGACCACGCATCCGATGACCACTTGAACACAGGCGCTGGCGACCAAGGCCTCATGTTTGGCTATGCATGTGACGAGACGCCAGAGTTGATGCCTGCCCCCATTTACTACGCGCACCGTTTGGTCGAGCGGCAAGCTCAACTGCGCAAAGACGGCCGCTTGCCATTTTTGCGTCCCGATGCGAAGAGCCAGGTGACCATGCGCTATGTCGATGGCAAGCCTCACAGCATTGACACCGTGGTGCTCTCGACCCAGCACAGCCCGGACCAAAGCGAAACAGCGACGACCATGAAGGCGAGCTTCATTGAAGCGGTTATTGAAGACATCATCAAGCCCGTGCTACCCAAAGATTGGTTGCAGGACACCAAGTATTTGATCAACCCCACAGGGCGCTTCGTGGTCGGCGGACCTCAAGGCGACTGTGGTCTAACGGGTCGCAAGATCATCGTCGATACCTACGGCGGCGCCTGTCCTCACGGCGGCGGTGCTTTCTCCGGCAAAGACCCCACCAAGGTAGACCGCTCTGCCGCTTATGCAGCGCGTTATGTAGCCAAAAACATCGTGGCAGCAGGGCTGGCAAAACAATGTCAAGTCCAAGTCGCCTATGCCATCGGCGTGGCTCAACCGATGAACATCACGGTCAATACCTACGGCACTGGTGTGATCGAGGATGGCCGCTTGTCCGCCTTGGTCCGTGAGCATTTTGATTTGCGACCCAAAGGCATCATTCAAATGCTGGACCTGCTGCGCCCGATCTATCGAAAGACGGCAGCTTATGGACATTTTGGACGCGACGAGCCCGAATTCAGCTGGGAGCGCACCGACAAAGCGCAAACCCTGCGCGCAGCTGCAGGGGTTTGAGATTCGGCTGAAGCGGTTCACGCGGACTTTCAGCGAAAGTCGCGTGAGCCGTGCACAAGTCCGTCAAGCCAGGCGCTGCCATCGCGCAAGCGTTTGGCAACCAAATGGGTCACTTGCCCGCCGGTCTCCACATCGCGTTGCCAAACGCCGTAGACCATCAGCAGCTTGGCGTGCAACCACTCTGATTTGAACTTTTCTTTCACAGCGCGCCAGACCACCACATTGACTGAGCCGGTCTCGTCTTCTAGGGTAATGAACAGCACACCCTTGGCCGTGGCTGGTTGCTGGCGCACAGTCACCAACCCACAAGCCCGTGCCAGCCGACCATTCGGCAATGCTTTTAACTCTGCGGCGGTGAGAACGCACTGCATTTGTAAATGCGGACGCAGGGCATCAAGAGGGTGACCTTTCAAACTCAGCCCGGTCATGGTGTGATCCATGACAATGTCTTCTGATGCTGTGGGTGGCGTCCACGACCAATCTTGTGCATCAACCTGCTGGTCATGCAAAAGTGGGCTGTGGGCTTTCCAAGCCAATGCTTCCCAGGCCTGTTGTCGTCGGTGTCCTGCCAAGCTGGCCATGGCATCGGCATCTGAAAGCAACGCCAGTTGGGCTGCACTGAGGTCTGCACGCTCGGCCAAATCTTCTACGCTGACGAACCGCTTCTGCCCTCGTGCTTGCACCAACTTTTCAGCCACACGCCTTTGAAGGCCTGCAATACACCTCAAGCCTAAACGCACTTGGTCTAAGGCGTCACCTGCCAGTTGGGTGTCCCAAACACTGTGCATGACATCCACCGGCAAGACAGCTACACCATGTCGCACGGCATCCTGCACCAATTGCGAAGGCGTGTAAAAACCCAAGGACTGGCTATTCAGCATAGCCGCCAAAAAACAGGCTGGTTCATGGCGCTTCAACCACGCACTCGCATAAACCAGCAACGCGAAGCTGGCCGCATGACTTTCAGGAAATCCATACTCTCCGAACCCCTGAATTTGGGCAATGATTTGCTGCGCAAACGCCACGGTATAACCGCGTGACAACATGCCGGCCATGATGCGCTCTTGGAATCGATGCACATCGCCCTTTTTTTGCCAAGCCGCCATCGATCGCCTCAAGGTATCCGCCTCGTCGGCATCAAAACCTGCGGCCAGCATCGCCACCTGCATGACTTGCTCCTGAAACAGCGGCACCCCTAGGGTTCGACCTAAAGCCTCTTCTAATGCAGCGCTAGGATAAGACACGGGCTCTAAACCACGGCGACGGCGCAGGTACGGATGTACCATGCCGCCTTGGATAGGTCCAGGTCTCACGATCGCCACCTGAATCACAAGATCATAAAAACGCTGAGGCCGCAAGCGCGGCAACATGCTCATCTGAGCGCGACTCTCTACCTGGAACACACCCACAGAGTCAGCCTGACAAAGCATCTCGTAAGTCGCTGGGTCTTCGGGTGGAATGTCTTGCAAAACCACCTCGTGCCCACGACGCTGTCCAACCATGGTGAGTGCCTTGCGGATGGCCGTCAACATTCCCAACGCCAAGACATCGACCTTCAGTAGTCCAACGGCATCCAAATCGTCTTTGTCCCATTGAATCAAGCTGCGTTCAACCATGCGTGCGTTTTCGATCGGCACCAGTCGGCTCAGCTTGTCTTGCGTCAACACAAAACCGCCCACGTGCTGCCCCAAGTGCCGAGGAAAGCGCATCAGCACACGTGCCAGCTGAAGCCATAGCAGCCACTGAGCAGGCCGCTGTGTACAGCTCCAGCCCAAACGCTTTAGGGCATCTTCCAAAGCCTGCTCGCTGACCTCTCGGGCATACATACCCGGGTGCGCCTTCGCGACAGCCTCGACCAAAAGCGGATCAATCGCGAGCGCCTTCCCCACATCGCGCACCGCACTGCGCGGTCTATAACTGATGACCGTTGCCGCGATGGCGGCACGCTCACGGCCATACCTTCGATAGATGTGCTGGATGACTTCTTCGCGACGCTCATGCTCAAAGTCAACATCAATATCCGGAGGTTCACGGCGTGCTCGACTGATGAAACGCTCAAACAACAAGGTACTGCGCGCTGGATCAACCTCTGTAATCCCCAGGCAATAGCACACCGCCGAATTTGCAGCCGAGCCTCGCCCTTGACACAAGATATTTCTCTCTTTGGCAAAGCTCACAAGATCAAAAACCGTCAGAAAGTACATCTCGTAACGCAACTCGAGGATCAGCTCTAGTTCGTGCTCAATTTGCTGTTGCACCGAGACTGGGATTCCCTTCGGATAGCGCATCGCCGCCCCGCGCCACACGCGATCAGTCAGCACCTCAGCTGGCGAAGCATTGCGGGTGCCAGACACTGAATGGGGATACTGGTAACGCAACTCATCCAAGCTGAACTGACAACGTGCAGCCAACTCGATGGTGTTGCGCAGCAGTGCCTTCGGATAAATTTGGTGCAATCGATAGATCGAACGCAAAGCCGACTCGGCGTGCGGCATCAGGTGATCTGCGCTTTCATACACAGTGCGCCGCAAATGGATTGCAGTCAGTACATCCAGCAAGGGTTTGCGCGACTTCAGATGCATTCGCACGGCCCCTGCGGCCACCACACCGCATTGCAAATCATGCACCCAGGCATTGATCAACCTAAGCCACCACGCATCGTCAAAGTCACCGCACAAAACCACCCCTAAGTGACTGTTGCTAGGATGCACCTTCAGCCAAGCCTCTAGAAATTCAAATGCCTTGCGCTCAAACAAAGGAGTCTCATGCCACTGCTCTCTAGGCGGACACATGATCCATTCCATGTGTGTCAGATGAGCCCAATCGGCCGGGTCAGCACTCACAACGTACTGGCCCTTGGCTGCTGACATACGGGCTTTGGTGATGGTTTCACACAGGTCGCCCCAGCCTACGAGATTGCGCGGCAATGCGATCAACCTCCACCCATTGGGTAAGACGAACATGCTGCCTGGGATAAATTTCAGCCCCAGCACCTTGGCTTGCTGGTGGGCCCGCACCACGCCTGCGACTGAACATTCATCGGTCAACGCCAGCGCAGCGTAGCGCAAGTCATGCGCTCGTTGCACCAACTCTTCAGGGTGTGATGCAGCTTGCAAAAATGTGAAATTACTCTGCGCCCATAACTCGGCATAGGCCCATCCGTCCCACGACTCAGGTGCTTCAGGCATAGACACCATGCAAAAACCACTGCTCTGCCTCACGATAAATCCATAGCCATCCAACGCGTTCAGACCACGCCACGAAATAGTCGCGGCGCACTGTTTGTGGCATCTCGATCTGAAGTGCGTCACTCCAAGGCCATGCCCCGACGCGCTGAGGGCCGAGGACCAAGCGCAAGGGTCCTTGGTACCAAGGTCGGTCCGCCTTCACCCACAAACGCACAGGAGGATCTAAGAGCCAAGACGGGCTGACTCGCGATCGCGCCAATGTTTCCCTCAATGTGCTCGGCAACGGCAAGCTGGATACCCACGTTTGCATGCGTTCAGGAATCGGGTCGGCTGCTGTCTGAGCGCAGGACACCCCTTCGCCGCCCCAGCGGGTGCGCATTTCTTCTAGACACACGGGCAGGCTGCGCCCTCGCCCGTTGTCCCATAACCCCTTCCACTCATCTGAAGCCGGCACCGACTCTTTGAGTTTCAACGCCAATGCAACGACGGGCGCTGAAAGCCTCCAATGTTCGCGGTGCAACCGCGTCAGTCGCCACCAAGTGGCAAAGTCATGGGTGGGCTCGGCACTCGCTACCTGATGGGTTTCTGTCTGGTCACGGCCCTGAGCGCGTTGAATCTGCGGGACATCCCACGCGAAGACCCACTCCACCTGCTTGGCTTCGCGTTGCTGCGCCACCAACCACGCCACCATCTCTTGCAACATCGCTGGGATCACTTCATCGACTTCAGACCAACGCGTGGCTGGGCTTGTCCACTCTCGCTTCACATGAAAGTCTGCGGGGATTTGCCACGGTGACAGTTCCGGCGGTTGATCCCCGTAGGCTTGGTCGAGGATTTCCAATACTCGTTTGCCCCAACGGCGAGCGACTGAGCCCCTCGGCAATCGGCGCAGATCGCTCCAAGTGCGCATACCCAGCGTTTGCCACGCCTTTTGATGGCTTTCGACCTCGGGCAAAGTCCACAGCGGCAAATGATCGGCCGTCGTGTCGCGCACAGATAAGCGACACCGCGCTCTTGCAGCCGCTTGCCATACAGTGGCACCCCAGCCGCTGGTGCCGCATTCGTCGCATGAGACCCCCCATTGCTTGGGCCACGCCTCTCGAAACCGACGCCACGCCTGCACAGCACCGCCCCAATAGCCCATAACTGAATAGGCGTCTAAAGCAACGCCCTCGCTCAAGACGTACACATCAGGCGTGAACACTGTGCACCAATTCGCCAAGGCGGGCGTGCTTGGACCAAGCTGATCAAGCGGCTTGTTTGATGGATGAAACACCATCCAACGCAGCGTATGCATCCTGCCACTCCTGAATCTCTGTGCGGCGCTGATTCACCCATTGCTGCTGAGCCTGCAGTGCTTCACCCAAGGCGTGGTGTTGCCACGGAAGGTGCAACACACTCGCATCTGGCAGCCCACGACGCTTGAGCAACTCCACACGCAATGCAGGTCGGTGCATATCAGACGCGTCTACGTCGGCGATCAAGCGAAGCGGTGCAGGCGATGGCTGAGTGCGACAGGCTTGAGGGCGAAACACCCACAGCAGGGCTTCGCTCTTAGACGCCAAGTATTGAATACGGCGCAGCGCCAAAGCGTGCGCTTGTGGCAACCACGCCAGCACCGCGACCACGTCAGCGCACTGAAGCGCCTGCTCCACAGCCCATGCACAAGCCTGCGGGCGCTCAGGATGCAACCACACCAAACGGGAGGCATCTAGCCCCCAAGCGCCCCACGCTGGTGTGAACGGCGTATAGACCGGGTTCACCAACACCACTGTGCCAGCCCACTGCGACTGTGCACCCCGCATGGCTTCGCGCTGGCGGCGGACCAAAGCTGGCGCCACCAGCGGCACGTCGGCCCCCGCGATCGAACCATGCAAGACTTCTTGAATTTGCCCTGACTCCCAACCCCCACCAGGCAGCATTCGATCGAGACCTTCATGGCCACTTGGACAAAGCTGGGTATTTCCATTGACAGGGCTGCTCGCCCCAACGTCAGCGGCGGTCCAGACACTTCCGGTCGGACATTGGCTCATGGCATGTGTGATGTTTTTCATAAAATATACTGTGTTTTTATACAGTATATGAGCCGCTTTTCAGATCTGCAAGCGACTTCATTACCCCTGTCCTTCAAAGGAAATTAAAGGGATTCTCTTGAAAATCTCAGTTCTAGCCCCTATCATTAGCACTCAAGACGACTGAGTGCTAACAAGTGCAGGTCGCTCGAACCCTTTGCAACGCAGCTGATACCGTCAGCCGCGTTGTTTTTGATTGATAACTGAAATCCACTTCCAAGGAGAAGCCATGAAATTGCGTCCTCTGCACGATCGAGTGATCGTCAAGCGTTTGGAAAACGAAACCACCACGGCCTCTGGCATCGTGTTGCCCGATAGCGCTGCTGAGAAACCTGACCAAGGTGAAATCTTGGCAGTCGGCGCCGGCAAAAAGAACGACAAAGGTGAGTTGAGCCCTATGTCTGTCAAAGTCGGTGACCGCGTGTTGTTTGGCAAGTACAGCGGTCAAACCGTCAAGGTTGATGGCGAAGAGCTGTTGGTCATGAAAGAAGACGACCTGTTCGCAGTGGTCGAGAAGTAATTCTCCCGCAATTGATTTGACAGACAGAGCCCGCTCGATTTGAGCCCTCTTGATCTTTACATTTAAAGGAATTCAATATGTCAGCAAAAGACGTTATTTTTGGCGGCGAAGCCCGCGCACGCATGGTTGAAGGCGTGAACATTCTGGCCAACGCAGTGAAAACCACCTTGGGTCCCAAAGGCCGCAACGTGGTGCTCGAGCGCTCTTTTGGCGCCCCCACTGTGACCAAAGACGGTGTGTCCGTGGCCAAAGAAATCGAACTCAAAGACAAGCTGCAAAACATGGGCGCTCAGATGGTGAAGGAAGTCGCTTCCAAGACCTCTGACAACGCCGGTGATGGCACCACCACCGCTACCGTGTTGGCACAAGCCATCGTTCGCGAAGGCATGAAGTATGTCGCCGCTGGTATGAACCCCATGGACCTCAAGCGCGGCATCGACAAGGCTGTCGAAGTCCTGATCGCTCAGTTGAAGGCTGCTTCTAAGCCCACAACCACCAGCAAAGAGATCGCTCAAGTTGGCTCCATCTCTGCCAACAGCGACACCAGCATCGGCGAAATCATCGCCAACGCCATGGACAAAGTGGGCAAAGAAGGCGTCATCACTGTTGAAGACGGCAAGTCTCTGCAAAACGAACTCGACGTCGTCGAAGGGATGCAGTTTGACCGTGGCTACCTGTCACCCTACTTCATCAACAATCCTGAAAAGCAAGCTGCCGCTCTGGACGACCCCTACATCCTGTTGCATGACAAAAAGATCAGCAACATCCGCGACCTGCTGCCCACCCTGGAAGCCGTCGCCAAAGCAGGTCGTCCTCTGCTGATCATCGCTGAAGACATCGAAGGCGAAGCACTGGCCACCTTGGTGGTGAACACCATGCGCGGTATCTTGAAAGTCTGTGCAGTCAAGGCGCCTGGTTTCGGCGATCGCCGCAAGGCCATGTTGGAAGACATCGCCATCCTGACTGGCGGCAAAGTCATCGCTGAAGAAGTCGGCATGTCTTTGGACAAGGTCACCCTGGCTGACTTGGGTCAAGCCAAGCGCATCGAAGTGGGCAAAGAAGACACCACCAT
>CAYZHE010000005.1:0-104658 GCA_964478285.1 uncultured Burkholderiaceae bacterium | reverse complement strand
AAAAATGCTACAATCGACTGGCTTTGCCAATGGTGGCGGAGTCAATCACAAACTCTTTCACACAGGTGTCAGAAACAGCATATACGCAATTTGCGATGCAACCTCTGATTCGAGAGAGATTTTAGAAACAACCTCGTGGAGAACGAAATTGTCAGTAACAATGCGTGAAATGCTGGAAGCTGGTGTGCACTTTGGCCACCAAACTCGCTTCTGGAACCCCAAGATGGCCCCCTTCATTTTCGGCCATCGCAACAAAATTCACATCATCAACCTCGAGGTTTCCTTGCCCAAGATGCAAGAAGCCATGAAGTTTGTGCGCCAGCTGTCTGCCAACGGCGGCACAGTGTTGATGGTCGGTACAAAGCGCCAGTCGCGCGACATCATCGCGCAGGAAGCACAGCGGGCTGGTGTGCCTTTCGTGACGCAGCGTTGGTTGGGCGGTATGTTGACCAACTTCAAGACGGTCAAGACCTCCATCAAACGCCTGAAAGACATGAAGGCTCAAGTTGAAGCTGGATTAGACCACTTGAGCAAAAAAGAACAGCTCGAGATGGACCGCGAAATCGAGAAGCTTGAGCGCGATATTGGCGGTATCCAAGATATGGCAGGCTTGCCCGACGCCATTTTTGTGGTTGACGTCGGTTACCACAAGATTGCAGTTGCAGAAGCGCGCAAGTTGGGTATTCCTCTGGTGGGTGTGGTCGATACCAACCACTCACCCGAGCAAATTGACTACGTCATTCCCGGTAACGACGACTCTTCCAAGGCGGTGGCTTTGTATGCTCGCGCGATCGCTGATGCAGTGATCGATGGTCGGAACAACGCATCTAAAGAATTGGTCCAAGCGATTTCCGCGGAAGGCGCCGACGAATTCGTGGAAGTGGACGACGAGGCTTAATGGCCTGGTGATCTAAATCCAGGGGCTTTCAAGCCCCTTTTTTGTAACTAATACTGGCAGAACCTAAGCGTGGGCTCTGCATGGATGGAGAAAAAAATGACAGCTATTACCGCAAGCATGGTTGGCGCGCTGCGTGCCAAGACTGATGCCCCAATGATGGAGTGCAAAAAGGCCTTGACTGAGGCCGCTGGCGACATGGATAAAGCCGAAGAAATTTTGCGCGTGAAGTTGGGCAACAAGGCTGGTAAGGCCGCAGCTCGCATTACCGCTGAAGGCGTCGTCTCTGCTTACATCGATGGTCCTTTGGGCGCCTTGGTGGAAGTGAACTGTGAGACAGACTTCGTCTCCAAGAACGACATTTTCTTGGGGTTCTGCCAAGCGGTGGCTGAAGCCGTTGCTAAGAATAATCCCGCAGACGTCGAGGCGTTGAGTGCATTGCCGCTGCAAATGGAGGGCTTTGGTCCCACCATCGATGAAGTGCGCAAGGGCTTGGTCGGTAAGATCGGCGAAAACATGACCATTCGCCGTTTCAAGCGTGTGGAAGGCTCTGCTGTCACCAGCTACCTTCACGGCACCCGCATTGGTGTCTTGGTTGAATACGCTGGCAACGAGACCGCTGCACGTGACGTCGCCATGCACATCGCAGCGATGAAGCCTGTGGCTCTCTCTGCAGCTGACGTGCCTGCTGATTTGGTTCAAAAGGAGCGCAACGTTGCTGAAGCCAAAGCAGCCGAGTCTGGTAAGCCAGCCGACATCGTTGCCAAGATGATCGAAGGGTCAATTCAGAAATATCTGAAGGAAGTTAGCCTGTTCAATCAGCCTTTCGTGAAGAACGACAAGCAAACTGTTGAGCAAATGCTCAAAGAGCAGGGCGCCAGTGTCTCAGCATTCACCATGTTCATTGTTGGCGAGGGCATCGAGAAGAAGGTGGATGACTTCGCAGCAGAAGTGGCCGCGCAAGTCGCAGCCTCAAAGGGCTGATACAGTTCCACTGAAAACGAGAGACTTCACCTACACCCATATTGAGGAGTTCCCCATGGCAGCCTATCGACGCATCCTGTTGAAATTATCAGGTGAGGCTTTGATGGGGAACGATGATTTTGGAATCAATCAAGACACCATCAAACGGATGGTCAACGAGATTGCTGAAATCACCGAAATGGGGGTGCAGGTTGCGGTTGTGATCGGTGGGGGCAACATCTTCAGAGGCATGGCGGGCGGTGCGGTTGGGATGGACCGGGCCACTGCCGACTACATGGGGATGTTGGCGACGGTGATGAACTCGCTGGCGCTCTCTGATGCTTTAGAGAAGAACGGTGTCATGTCGCGTGTGATGTCGGCGATCAACATCGAGCAAGTGGTTGAGCCATATGTGCGCCCCAAGGCCCTTCAGTATCTTGAAGAGGGCAAAGTAGTTGTGTTTGCGGCAGGTACGGGAAATCCATTTTTCACTACCGACACGGCGGCGGCACTGCGTGGTGCGGAAATCGGAGCCGAGGTCGTGCTCAAGGCGACCAAGGTGGACGGCGTCTATTCAGCAGACCCCAACAAAGACCCCAGTGCGACGCGCTATGACGAGATTTCCTTTGATGAAGCGATGTCTCGCAACCTGCAGGTCATGGATGCCACAGCGTTCGCCCTATGTCGTGATCGCAATTTGCCGATCAGAGTGTTCTCAATTGTCAAAGATGGCGCGTTGAAGCGCGTGGTGATGGGCGAAGAAGAGGGCACCTTGGTGCGCGTTTGAGTTAGCAGGAGAAACAGCATGGCAACAGTGGCAGATATCAAAAAGAGCGCTGAGCAAAAGATGACCAGCTCAATCGACGCACTCAAAAATGCGTTGTCTCGTGTGAGGACAGGTCGTGCCAACCCCGCGTTGTTGGACACGGTGCACGTCGACTATTACGGCAGCAGCTTGCCCATTTCTCAAGTGGCAAACCTTTCGCTTTTGGATGCCCGAACCATTGGCGTCGCGCCTTGGGAGAAGGCAATGGGGCCGGTGATTGAAAAGGCGATCCGCGAGTCGGATTTGGGTTTGAACCCAGCGTCGCAAGGCGAATTGCTGCGGGTGCCGATGCCTCCGATGACGGAGGAGCGCCGCAAAGAACTGACCAAAGTGGTCCGCGGCGAGGGTGAACATGCGAAAGTGGCGATTCGAAACTTGCGCCGTGACGCCAACGAGGCGGTCAAAAAGTTGCTTAAAGATAAAGAAATTTCAGAGGACGATGATCGCCGCAGTCAAGAAGACATTCAAAAGCTGACGGACAAGTTTGTTGCCGAAGTCGATAAGTTGGTCACCGCGAAAGAGGCGGACATCATGGAAGTCTGACCCAGATTCGAATAGAGGGCGCTGATGGCGCCCTTTGTTTTTGGGGAGTGAACATTGCAGAGAGCAAATTGACGAGATGTTGAAGCAACGAATCATCACAGCGGTGGTCTTGTTGGCGCTGCTAGTGCCGGCGCTGCTGGCGACAAGTCCAGTCTATTTCACTGTGTTGACCTTGCTCTTCATGGGCGCTGCTGCTTGGGAGTGGGCTCGGATGCAAGGGCTCAGAGCGCCGTGGAGTGTTGCATCAGGTATCGCGATCGCGGCAGTGTTGTGGTTGATGTTTGTCCTCGACGTGAATCCGTCAAAAGCAAGACTCCCCTTCAGTTGGGTGGTATTGCTGATTTGGGGACCAGGCTTGGTGTGGATGTTGCGCCAAGGTCTGAGTCGATGGTCTAGCCTTCCCGTGTCACTTCGATTGGGTCTTGGCTGGTGCGCGATTGCAGTGGCTTGGTTGGCTTTGGTCCACGCGAGAGCAATCGGATTGAATTTTTTAGCTTCCGTCCTCGCGCTGGTATGGGCAGCCGATATCGCCGCATATTTTGGTGGTCGCGCCTGGGGTAGGCGCAAGCTGGCACCGCAAATCAGTCCAGGTAAAACCTGGGCAGGTGCTTGGAGTGGCGTGTCAGCAGTCTGCCTGCTCGCCTTGGTTTGGATCTGGGCGGACGCTCAGGTCGCGACTTCAGATGCAAGCATCTACACCTATTTATGGCAACGCTGGCATTGGGGTGCTGGTATTGGGTTGTTGCTTTTGGTCGGTTTGTCGATTGCTGGAGACTTGGTGGAGTCGATGGTCAAGCGTGTCGCTGGTGTCAAAGATTCCAGCGGATTACTCCCCGGCCATGGCGGCGTACTGGATCGAATCGATGCGCTATTGCCCGTGTTGCCTGTGGCGCTGGCGATGGCTTCTTGGTGAATTCGAGAGTGATTTGAAATGAAGCCATTGATGCAACTGACGGTACTCGGCTCCACAGGATCGATTGGTACCAATACCTTGGATGTCGTCGCCAGACATCCTGAGAAATATCAGCTGTTCGCGCTGACGGCGCATCGCCAAGTTGATCTGATGTTCAGCCAGTGTGCGACTTTTAAACCAAGGTTTGCGATCATGACCGATGGTGATGCGGCGCGCCAGCTCGAGTCGCGACTGAAGGGGGAGGGCTTGCCCACACAAGTCAGATCAGGTCCTCAAGCGTTGATCGACGTGGCTACAGACGAGCGGGTGGATGCCGTCATGGCTGCCATCGTTGGTGCGGCGGGATTGCCCCCTAGCCTTGCTGCTGCCAAAGTTGGCAAGCGCCTGCTCTTGGCCAACAAGGAATCCATTGTGTTGGGTGGCGAGCTATTCATGGATGCCGTGCGGCACGGCGGAGCCACGCTTTTGCCCATCGATAGTGAGCACTCGGCGGTTTTTCAGTCGCTCCCTGAAGACCCAAGTACTTGGTCGTCCCGGGTTGATAAGATCATTCTGACGGCATCGGGTGGCCCGTTCCGCACTCGTGATCCCGCCACTTTGTCGCTGGTAACGCCAGAAGAAGCGGTGGCTCATCCGAATTGGAGCATGGGGCGGAAAATTTCAGTCGACTCGGCAACCATGATGAACAAGGCGCTTGAGGTGATCGAGGCGCACCATCTCTTTGGCGTCTCGCCAAAGCAAATTGAAGTGGTGATTCATCCTCAAAGCGTGATTCACTCGATGGTCCAATTCCACGACAATTCGGTGGTCGCACAACTTGGTACCCCAGATATGCGTGTGCCGATCGCTTACGGCTTGTCCTGGCCGGAGCGCATCACTTCGGGCGCATCCAGTTTGAATTTTTCTCAATTGAGTCAATTGACATTTGAGGTGCCAGATTTCACACGGTTTCCGGGATTGCAGCTCGCGTGGGATGCCTTGCGCGGCCCGAGTGGCTCGTCTGCCAAGCTGAATGCCACCAACGAAATTGCGGTCGATTCCTTTTTGAGTCGGCGCATTCGGTTTGATCAAATCTACGCATTGAACTCTGACATCTTGATGCGCCAGGATCACCGCAGGCCAAGCTCAGTTGAGGACCTGTTTGAGCTCGATGCATGGGCCAGAACACAGGCTGCAGCATGGGTGAAGCAGCACGCCGGTTGAACCAATGATCACGTTCTTGGCGTTTATTTTCGGTGTGTTGACCTTGGTCACGATCCATGAATTGGGTCATTTCAGTGTCGCGCGATGGTGTGGCGTTGCAGTGCGCCGGTTCTCGATTGGGTTTGGAGTGCCGATCTGGCGCTGGCAACGCGACGCTTCTTCCACCGAGTTCGTGATCGCGCGCTGGCCGCTCGGCGGCTATGTCCGGATGGTCGATGAGGCCGATGGAGACGTACCGGACGCCTTGCTTGCCCACGCATTCAATCGCCAATCTGTTGGGCGGCGTTTGGCGATCGTTGTTGCAGGACCGCTGGCAAATATTCTTTTGGCCATCGTTCTCTATTCGGCGGTGCAGTGGCTGGGTTCGGAGAAGGCGGAGCCCATTTTGGCGACACCGACCGCCGGCAGCTTCGCCGAGCGCTCGGGTCTGCGTGCGGGAGATCATGTCAAGTCTGTGCGCCTGCTTGAGCAATCAACTCCCACCGCCATTGTGGCTGTGGATGAGCTTTGGTGGGAAATTGCGCAGGCGCTCGGTGGCAAAGAGCCGTTAATTTTGCAGGTCACCAGGCTTGGCCAAGTCGATCCGACTGAAGTGATCCTTGATTTTTCTGTCACTGAGCGGAGTGAATCGAGCGCGGGCGAATTGCAGCGTTTGGGATTCACTGGCGTGTGGACACGTCCTGAGATCAAGAGCGTCGTGGCAGGCTCGTCAGCTGATCGCGCGGGTTTGAGGGAGAATGATCTCGTGTTGTCAATAGATGGCACTGCGGTGATCGACGCGCAGGAATTGCGCACGAGAATCGAGTCAGCAGTCCTGCCCAATGGGGAGCCAAAAAGCCAGCTGTGGCAGCTTGAACGTCATGGAGCGCGCGTCGCCCTGACTGTCAGGCCCGATGTGGTGGAGACTCCCGAGGGGTTGGTCGGCAGAGCTGGAATCGTATTAGGCGGGAAGCCTTCCTCGGTCTGGGTTGAAGCCAGCTTTTGGGATGGGTTGACTTGGGGGGCCGCGCAAACTTGGAAAATTGCGGCCCTTTCTTTTAAGACGCTGTGGCAAATGCTTTGGGGCGAGGCCTCTCCATCGCAATTGAGTGGTCCGGTGAGCGTCGCCCAAGCCGCTGGACAATCTGCATCATTGGGGTTGACGACTTATTTGCATTTTTTGGCGTTTTTTAGCGTCAGTTTGGCAGTCATCAATGCATTGCCGATCCCTGTTTTGGACGGGGGGCATGTCATGTATTATCTGTGGGAGTGGGTTACTGGTCATGCTCCGTCACCCACCTGGATAGCGCACAGTCAGCGGGTAGGCTTGGCCCTCATCGCGACAATGATGGTCGTCGCAGTGAGCAACGATTTTGCCCGCCTTTGGGGCTAGGATGAATACGATGTATACAAATAAGCATTCGAATCTTTGGCGCGGCCTTTTGGCGCTGCTGTTTGCTGTATGGCTCGCCGCAAGTGCTTGGGCCGCTGACCCGTTCAAGATCAAAGACATTCGGGTCGAAGGCCTTCAGTCGGTTGACCCCGGTACAGTATTTGGCTCTCTGCCATTCAGAACTGGCGATTCCTACAGCCCCGAGCAAGGTACGGCGGCCATTCGTGCGCTCTTTGGTTTGGGCTTGTTTCAAGATGTGAATGTCGCTGTTGAGAACGATGTCATCGTGATCAACGTGTCTGAGCGTCCTCGCTTGCAAACCATCTCATTTGAAGGATTGAAGGAATTCGACAAAGAGGTGGTTTTGAAGATGCTGAAAGATGTCGGTGTTGCATCCGACTTGACGTTTGACAAGGCACTGGTAGAGCGCGCAGAGCGCGAGATAAAGCGGCAATATTTGAATCGAAGTCTCTATGCGGTCGAGGTCATTACAACCGTCACCCCTGCGGCGAAGAACAGGGTGAACCTCCATTTTCAGGTACTTGAAGGCGGTGTCGCAAAAATCAAAGAATTTCGAATCATTGGTGCCAAGGCCTTCAGTGAAGCAAGCTTGCGCGATGAGTTGGCATTGGATACTGGGACTTGGCTGAGCTGGTACACAAAAAGCGACCGGTACTCTCAAGCCAAGCTCAACGGAGACTTGGAGACCCTTCGGGCCTATTATTTGACTCGAGGCTATTTGGAGTTTCGAATCAACTCAACACAAGTCGCGATTGCGCCTACGAAAGATGCCGTATCGATCACGATCAATGTGACGGAGGGCGAGCGCTATACGGTGAGTGGAGTTGAGTTGAGTGGTGATTATCTGGGCCGCAAAGATGCGTTTGCGGCCAAGGTTACCATTCGCCCAGGCGAGCCCTACAACGTCGACGCCGTCACCGAGACCGCGCAAAATTTCCGCGAGTACTTTGGCGATTTTGGCTACGCGTTTGCTCGCATTGAGACCGACCCCGTCATTGCTCGAGACACCAAAACCGTGCGCATGGTTTTGAAGGCGAATCCGCAGCAACGTGTGTATGTTCGGCGCATCGAAGTGGGGGGCAATCAGACCACGCGTGACGAGGTGATTCGCAGGGAATTTCGTCAAATGGAGGCGGCTTGGTATGACGGACAGTTGATCCGCGAGTCGCGCAATCGCGTCGACCGGTTGGGTTTTTTCAAGGCAGTTGCGATTGAGCATCGCGACGTGCCTGGATCACCTGATCAAGTGGACCTCGTCTTGACCGTAGAGGAGAAACCCACAGGCAATTTGTCATTGGGCGCGGGGTACTCTCAGTCCGATAAGTTGTCGCTGACGGCGGGGATCACCCAGGACAACGTCTTTGGAAGTGGCAATTCACTGTCCTTCAACATTGATACGAGCAAGTTCAATCGCGGCTTTTATTTGAGCGCAACCGACCCTTATTTCACGACCTCTGGTCTGTCTCGGTCTTTTGATGTTTCATATCGGACAACCCGCCCATACGATTCTCAAGAAGGCGATTACGTACTGAACACACTTGGCGGATCGGTCCGCTTGGGCGTTCCATTTACCGCCAGCGACACGGTGTACTTTGGTTTGGGTGTGGATAGCACCAAAATCACAACAGGCAGCCAGCTTCCCAGTGCGTATCAAGAGTTTGTGTCTAACTTTGGGTCACCAGCCCTTGCCGTACCCTTATCCGTTGGGTGGTCTAAAGATTCGCGGGACAGTTTCTTGGCACCCTCTGAAGGGCGCTATCAGCGCGCCAACCTTGTACTGAGTGCCGCAGGTGATGCGCGCTACTTGACGCTGGGATACCAATTTCAGCAGTATTGGCCGCTCACCAAAAAGTACACATTTGCCTTGAACACGGAGGTGAACACTGGGCAAGGCATAGGCGGTAGATCATTGCCCGTCTTCAAGTATTTCCAGGGCGGCGGTTTAGGTTCTGTGCGCGGCTTCCAACAAGGGACTCTGGGTGGTGAGACTTGTATTTTGGATGCCACGCAAGCCTGCCCAGCAAGTCCTTCCTATTCGAAGGTTGGTGGTACGGCCAGTGCCTTTGCCAACTTTGAGCTTTCCGCTCCATTTCCAGGAGCTGGGAATGACCGCACTTTGCGGATGTTTGGCTTTCTGGATGCAGGCACGGTGTACTGCAAAGAAACGGCAACGATTCGCTGTGATTCGAATGCTATGAGGGCATCCTCCGGATTTGGTATCAGTTGGATCTCTCCAGTTGGACCTTTGCGTTTGGCGTGGGCAAAGCCGATTGCTAGCCAACCGACAGATTTGTTGCAAAATTTCCAGTTCCAGATCGGTACGAGCTTCTAATGAAAATATTTTCTTTCTCCCATTGGGCTGTAGCTGCTTTGTTGAGTGTGTCTGCGATCTCACAGGCTGCAGAATTCAAGGTAGGGTTTGTCAACACGGATCGGGTGTTGCGCGAGTCTAAATTTGCAACTCGCGCGCAAGAGCGCCTGGAGCAAGAGTTCTCTCCTCGCGAGAAAGCACTTGCAAAAATTGCCCAGGATTTGCAAACCCAATCAAAAGCATTTGATCGAGACGCCCCCACGCTGGCTGAGTCTGAGCGAGTGAAGCGCCAAAGGGAGTTGGTGCAAGTAGATCAGGATTTTCAACGCAAACGCCGAGAGTTCCAAGAGGATTTGGCCGCACGCAAAAATGAAGAGTTGCAAAAAGTACTCGCCCGCGCCAACGGCGTGATCAAGGACCTGGCCAAGAAGGGCAATTACGACGTGATTTTTCAGGATGTCGTGTACATCAACCCTAAGCACGACATGACGCCTGCGGTGATCGCTGGACTTGACTCAGCGCCTTAATTGAACGTTAAGTCTGAGATGCGTGTCACAGTTGCAGCCATTGTTGAGGCACTCGGCGGTGAATGCTATGGCGATTCGAGCGCAGCAGTGGACGCCATCAAAAGTCTTCAGGATGCAGGTGAGAGCGACATTTCGTTCATCAGCCACGAGCGCTACCGTTCGCAGTTGGACACGACGCGTGCGGGCTGTCTGATCGTTGGTCCGATGCTCGCCGCTCAGGCGCAAGCGCGCGGTATCTGCATTGTGACTGCCGACCCTTATCTCTACTATGCCAAACTGACTCAGTGGTGGAAGCACCAACAAAAGCGAGGTCGCAAAATGGGGCGGCATCCAACAGCCCTTGTCGCTCCGACCGCGCAGGTCGCGGAGGACGCTTGGCTTGGCCCTTTCGTGGTGATTGAAGAGGGCGCCGTGGTGGGCGCAGGCACGTACATTGGGGCGCACAGCTTTTTGGGCGCTCAAGTTGAAGTCGGCTCAAACGCTGTGTTGCATCCACGCGTGACCATACAAGACGGTTGCGTTGTGGGCGACCGCTGCATATTGCACTCAGGGTGTGTCATCGGCGCAGACGGTTTTGGGTTCGCGCCACAGGCTGGTGAGTGGACCAAAATTGAACAGTTGGGTGCTGTTCGCATTGGTGATGATTGTGAAATCGGCGCCAATACTTGCGTTGATCGAGGTGCACTGGGCGATACCGTTTTGGGACGTGGCGTCAAATTGGACAACCTGATTCAAATTGGCCACAACGTCAAAATTGGTGACCACACTGCCATGGCCGGTTGCGTGGGGGTCGCGGGCAGTGCTGATATTGGAGCGCATTGCACTGTGGGTGGAGGAGCGGTGGTGCTAGGGCACTTATCGCTCGCAGACCACGTCCATATTTCAGCAGCGAGCGTGGTGATGCGCTCCATACGCAAGGCTGGTCATTACAGTGGTGTATTTCCGTTGGATGAAAACCTTCAGTGGGAAAAGAACGCTGCAACGCTCAAGCAGTTGCATCAGTTGCGTGAGCGTTTGAGAACGCTTGAAAATCAAAAGTGAGAACATAGTGATGGATATCCACGAAATACTTAAAAAACTGCCCCATCGTTACCCTATTTTGTTGGTTGACCGTGTGCTTGAGGTTGAAAAGGGTGTGAGGATCAAGGCAATCAAGAACGTCACGATCAATGAACCTTTTTTCAACGGGCATTTCCCGCATCGTCCAGTGATGCCAGGCGTGCTGATGTTGGAGGCTTTGGCTCAGGCAGCCGCGCTGCTGGCGTTTGAGACCTTGGAGGTGGTTCCCGATGACAACACGGTTTATTACTTTGCTGGGATTGATGGGGCGCGCTTCAAGCGACCGGTGGAGCCTGGGGATCAGCTCACGTTAGACGTATCCCTGTTGCGTATGAAGGCCGGCATTTTTAAGTTCGCCGCGAAAGCATGGGTAGGTCCAGACTTGGCCGTAGAGGCAGAGTTGATGTGCACCATGCGCAGCATTGCTTGAGTTCAGAAATGTCGTTGATACACCCATCAGCCATCGTCGACTCGGCAGCGCAAATTGACAGCAGTGTCGAGATTGGCCCTTACACAGTCATTGGACCTCACGTGTGCATTGACGCAGGCACGCGGATCGGGGCGCACTGTGTGATTGAGGGCCATACGACCATTGGCAAGAACAACCACATTTTTCAGTTTAACTCCTTGGGTGCGCAGCCTCAGGACAAAAAGTACGCGGGCGAACCGTGCGAATTGCGCATTGGCGATGGCAATACGATTCGCGAATTTTGCACGTTCAATATTGGTACAGCCGGAGATGCGGGACTCACCCAAGTGGGGGATGACAATTGGATCATGGCCTACGTTCACGTGGCGCATGATTGCTTCATCGGCAATCACACCATCTTCGCAAATAACAGCCAGTTGGCTGGCCATGTACACGTTGGGGACTGGGTGATCTTGGGCGGATTCACGGTCGTTCATCAGTTTGTAAAGATCGGTGCCCATGCGATGACTGCGATGTGCTCATTGTTGTTTGCCGATGTGCCGCCCTTTGTGATGACACAGGGCCAACCTGCCGCGGCGCGATCGATGAACTACGAGGGCCTGCGCAGGCGTGGCTTCAGTGCAGATGCGATTGCAGCCGTCAAGGCGATGCACAAGGCCTTATATCGTGAAGGCAAGACTTTAGAGGAGTCCGTCAGATCGATGGCCCAACTGGCAGAGGCTGGTCCTGATCAGGCGAATGTGGTTCAGTTGATGACGGATTTCTTGTCTCAAGTGGACCCCAAGCGCGGTATCGTGCGCTGACTTCTTTGGACGAGGTCGAGCGCGCTGTGCAAGATTCTCAAAGCCCGATGGAAATTGCGATGGTCGCGGGTGAGGCATCGGGTGATTTGCTTGCATCACTGTTGCTGAAGGGCTTGCATGAGCAGGGCGTGTCCTGGAAAGCCGCGGGTGTGGGTGGTCCGCACATGGTTGCTCAAGGTTTTGACGCATGGTGGTCAAGCAGCCAACTTTCCGTGCGCGG
Source organism: uncultured Burkholderiaceae bacterium (assembly GCA_964478285.1). Lineage (GTDB taxonomy): Bacteria > Pseudomonadota > Gammaproteobacteria > Burkholderiales > Burkholderiaceae_C > RS62. Next base: position 92,572 of record CAYZHE010000005.1, on the reverse strand, counting down.
TTATGTCGAAGTACTCAGACGTTACCGCAGCTTGGTGCGGTTGCGTCGCGACTTGGGTGAGCGATGGTTGCGTGAGCGCCCAGATATTTTTGTTGGTGTAGATGCACCAGATTTCAATTTGGAATTGGCCAAGAGGCTGAAACAACAAGGGATAAAAACAGCCCATTTTGTGTGCCCTTCGATTTGGGCATGGCGACCAGAGCGCGTTGCGTTGATTCGTGAGGCGGTGGATCACGTGTTGTGTATTTTTCCGTTTGAGGTTGCGCTTCTCGAAAAACACGAGATACGAGCCACCTATGTTGGTCATCCCATCGCACAGATGTTGCCATTAGAGCCTGATCAATTGGCTGCTCAGCGACGTCTTGCGATCCAACCCGAAGCCTGTGAGATCGTGGCCTTGTTGCCAGGCAGTCGTGTTTCAGAGATTGCTCACCTGATGCCGCGGTTTTTAGCCGCTGCCAAATTGATGCTCAAGGCCAGACCGAAGTTGCGGTTTGTGTTGCCAGCTGTCCCCGCATTGCGCGAGCTGATCGACAAGCAGATCGAACAACACGGTAGCGGATTGCCACTTTCGGTATTCAATGGAAATTCTCACGTGTGCATGGCTGCATGTGATGTGGCTTTGGTTGCCAGCGGCACCGCCACGCTGGAGGTGGCGCTATCGAAGCGGCCCATGGTGATCGCGTATCACATGCCACGCGTGAGCTGGTGGATTCACCAGCGCAAGCGCTTGCAGCCTTGGGTAGGGCTGCCCAATATTTTGGCCGAAGAATTTTTGGTGCCGGAGTTTTTGCAAGAGCAAGCGACTCCGCAAAATCTCGCTGAGGCCACGTTGGCGTGGCTCGATTCGCCGGATCAGACGCGCGCGTTGTATGACGCCTTTGTGTTGATGCACCACAGTTTGAGTGCGGACACGCCGGCTGTTTCTGCTCGCGTCATTGGCGAGGTGATCAGTGGCTGAGCAAGTTTCATTCGATTGGCATCAGCCCGGGTTGATTGCTGGTGTGGATGAGGCGGGACGGGGTCCACTGGCTGGGCCAGTTGTCGCTGCCGCAGTGATTTTGGATGATGAGCGCCCCATTCGAGGTTTGGCTGACTCTAAAGTACTGAGCGAAAAAAGGCGTCTGCGTCTTTATCACGAGATCATGGGGCAAGCTTTGTGTTGCAGCATCGCGAGCGCAAGTGTTGAAGAAATTGACCAACTCAACATATTGAATGCCACGATGTTGGCCATGAAGCGAGCGGTGCAGGGGTTGCGACTGAAGCCCTCGAGAGCCTTGATTGATGGCAATCGTTTGCCAGAGCTTGATGTTTTCGCAGAGGCTATTGTCAAAGGTGATAGCAAAGTACCGGCCATTTCCGCTGCATCTATTTTGGCGAAAGTGACGCGTGATCAATACATGGACGATATGGATGCGAGATACCCAGGATACGGCTTTGCCAAACACAAGGGGTACGGTACAGCCGAGCATCTGAGTGCATTGAAGTTGCACGGCGTGACCCCTGTGCACCGCGTTAGTTTTAGCCCCGTCGCAAAACTTCTGGCTGCATGATGACCCCTGAACCGATCCGCTCCAAAGACAACCCTTTGATCAAGTCCATTCGGGCGTTGTCTCGCGATAGCGCTGCCTACAAGCGTGATGGGGTGATTTGGGTGGAGGGCGATCACTTGATTCGTGCGGCGCTTGCGCGTCGCTGGACACCAAAGACGGTTGTATGGACTGAGGCCGCCTTGGCGCTATGGCCCGACGGGTTGAAGTGGCCAGGGCGACATGTTGAAGTCGACGCCGCGACCATGAAGGCATTGAGCCAACTGGAGAGCGCGGCGCCCCTTGGCGCATTGTTCGAGCTGCCCCAGGTTAGTGTGATCAGAGTGCATGAGCCAACCGTCATTCTTGATCGCCTGCAAGACCCTGGAAATGTGGGATCGATTCTGCGAACGGCCTCGGCCATGGGGTTCACTCAAATTCTCGCTCTGCAGGGTACTGTTGGACTTTGGTCTCCCAAGGTGGTGCGCGCGGGTATGGGGGCACACTTCAACCTCGACATATGCGAGGGGGTTCAAGTGACCGATTTGTGTGTTCTGAAGGTGCCGCTGCTCGTGACCCATGTGCATGAAGGTGAGTGGCTTCACTCTATGGATATCCCTGCACCTTGCGCTTGGGTATTCGGACATGAGGGGCAAGGGGCATCAGCAGAGATCTTGGAGTGTGCCGATCACCGTGTTCGTATCCATCAAGTTGGGGGTGAGGAGTCCCTCAATGTGGCTGCTGCTGCTGCGATTTGTTTGCACGCAAGTGCATCTGGCAGGCAACGATCAGGCTATAATTGATAGGTTTATCTACTCGCGCTTGAATTTGGTCCGCGACGCGGTGTTGTGGCCCAATAAATTCACCAGCGATCATTGGAGAATCCCGTGCTGCCTGTCTACCCTAAAGCCATTCTTGCGCTTGCTGACGGCACGGTCTTTTCAGGTATTTCTATCGGTAGCTCCGGCCAAACGGTTGGGGAGGTCGTGTTCAACACGTCGATCACTGGCTATCAAGAAATTTTGACCGACCCAAGTTACAGCCAACAAATCGTCACACTGACGTACCCTCACATTGGCAACTATGGGGTCAACGACGAAGACGTGGAAGCAGACCGTATCCACGCTGTCGGCCTGATTATCAAAGACCTGCCTCTTCTTGCTTCTAACTTTCGCTCCCAGCAGTCCTTGGGCGATTACCTCAAAAGTCAAAACACGGTAGCGATTGCGGGGCTGGATACACGCCGTTTGACCCGCCACTTGCGCGCTCACGGTGCAAGCAATGGATGTATCGTTGCGTTGCCAGAAGGCGAAGCTCTGACCGATGCTCACCGCGAGGCTGCCATCGCAGCCGCCAAAGCCGCGCCTTCGATGGTGGGACAAGATTTGGCGAAGGTGGTGTCGACACGCCAGCCTTACGAATGGGATCAAACCGAGTGGGTTCTTGGCGAAGGATACGGCCGTCAAACGGCGCCTAAATTCCATGTGGTCGCCCTCGACTTTGGGATCAAGAAAAACATCCTTCGGATGCTCGCACAACGCGGCTGTCGCGTGACGGTGCTGCCTGCACAAAGCTCGGCCGAGGATGTGCTCGCGTTGCAGCCCGATGGGGTATTCCTCTCGAATGGTCCTGGAGATCCAGAGCCATGCGACTACGCCATCCGGACCACACAAGCGGTGCTCGCCAAGGGCATTCCAACATTTGGTATTTGTTTGGGTCACCAAATCTTGGCATTGGCAAGTGGAGCCAAGACATTCAAGATGAAGTTCGGTCACCATGGCGCCAACCATCCAGTGAAAGATTTAGAGACTGGGCAAGTCGCCATCACGAGTCAGAACCACGGCTTTGCAGTCAACGCATCCGCGATGCCTGAGAACATGAAGGTGACCCACGTCAGTCTGTTTGATGGCACGATGCAAGGCATTGCCCGCACCGACTGCCCTGCCTTTGGGTTCCAAGGGCACCCCGAAGCCTCTCCTGGTCCTCAGGATATTGGATATTTGTTTGATCGCTTCACCGCGCTGATGGAGACTGCAAAAAATGCCTAAGCGCACCGACCTCAAAAGCATTCTGATCATTGGTGCTGGCCCCATCGTTATTGGGCAAGCCTGCGAGTTTGATTACTCTGGCGTGCAAGCCTGTAAGGCGCTGCGTGAAGAGGGCTACCGCATCATTCTGATCAACAGCAACCCAGCCACGATCATGACCGACCCGAACACGGCGGATGTGACCTACATCGAGCCCATTCAGTGGCAGATGGTTGAGAAAATCATCGCCAAGGAGCGCCCCGATGCAATCCTTCCCACAATGGGCGGGCAAACTGCATTGAACTGTGCGCTCGATTTGTGGCGCAATGGTGTATTGGATAAGTACAAGGTTGAGCTGATCGGTGCCTCCCCAGAGGCAATTGACAAAGCCGAAGACCGATTGAAATTCAAAGACGCGATGACAAAGATCGGGCTCGGCTCCGCTCGCTCAGGTATCGCGCACAGCATGGATGAAGCATGGTCTGTTCAACAAGAGTTGGGCTTTCCCGTTGTCATTCGACCCAGTTTCACGTTGGGTGGAACTGGGGGTGGCATCGCGTACAACTCAGAAGAGTTTGAAACCATTTGTAAACGGGGACTTGAGGCTTCGCCAACCAATGAATTGCTCATCGAAGAGTCATTGGTCGGTTGGAAGGAGTACGAGATGGAAGTCGTGCGCGACCGCGCTGACAACTGCATCATCGTCTGCTCTATCGAAAACCTTGACCCTATGGGCGTCCATACAGGAGACTCGATCACCGTGGCGCCGGCGCAAACGCTGACCGACAAAGAGTACCAGATCATGCGCAATGCCTCGTTGGCGGTGTTGCGAGAGATTGGTGTGGATACGGGCGGTTCAAACGTTCAGTTCTCGGTGAATCCCAAAGACGGTCGCATGATCGTGATCGAGATGAACCCTCGGGTATCGCGCTCATCTGCTTTGGCTTCAAAGGCGACTGGTTTCCCGATCGCCAAGGTGGCAGCCAAGTTAGCAGTGGGTTTCACGCTTGACGAACTTCGCAACGACATCACCGGTGGCGCTACGCCCAGCAGCTTCGAGCCCAGCATCGATTATGTGGTGACGAAGATCCCTCGTTTTGCATTCGAAAAATTCCCAACGGCCGATAGCCGCCTAACGACGCAGATGAAGTCGGTTGGCGAAGTGATGGCGATGGGTCGCACCTTCCAAGAAAGCTTCCAAAAGGCCCTGCGTGGATTAGAAGTAGGCGTAGACGGTATGAATGAAAAGACCGTCGATCGTGAGCTTTTAAAACGCGAATTGGGTGAGCCAGGACCTGAGCGTATTTGGTACGTCGGCGATGCATTTGCCCAAGGCTGGACTGTCGAGGAAGTATTTGACATCACCCGAATCGATCCTTGGTTCTTGGTACAAATCGAGGAAATTGTGAAGATCGAATTGCAACTAGAGCGCACAACTTTGGATGCTCTGGATGAAGGTACCTTGCGCGGATTGAAGCAAAAAGGATTTTCTGATCGACGTTTGGCTAAGTTGCTCAAATCCACTGAGGGCAATGTGCGTTCTAAACGCCATCAGCTTGGAATTCGCCCGGTCTATAAGCGGGTTGATACTTGCGCCGCCGAGTTTGAGTCGCACACGGCCTACATGTATTCATCCTACGATGAAGAGTGCGAGGCAGAGCCGACTCAAAACAAGAAAATCATGGTGTTGGGCGGCGGTCCAAACCGGATTGGTCAGGGCATTGAATTTGACTATTGCTGCGTTCATGCAGCAATGGCAATGCGCGAGGATGGTTATGAAACCATCATGGTGAATTGCAATCCCGAGACAGTTTCGACTGATTACGACACCAGTGATCGCTTGTATTTCGAACCTTTGACGCTCGAGGATGTTCTTGAGATCGTCGACAAGGAAAAGCCAGCCGGCGTGATCGTTCAATACGGTGGACAAACGCCGCTCAAGCTCGCGCTTGGTTTGGAGGCGGCAGGTGTGCCTATCATTGGTACTAGCCCCGACATGATCGATGCTGCTGAAGACCGTGAGCGTTTTCAAAAGTTGTTGCATGAACTCGGGTTGAAACAGCCACCGAACGCGACTGCGCGCACGGAAAGCGAAGCGATGGAGAAGGCCGACGCCTTGGGTTATCCGCTCGTCGTTCGTCCCAGCTACGTGCTGGGCGGTCGAGCGATGGAAATCGTGCACGAGCCTCAAGATCTTGAGCGTTATATGCGCGAAGCAGTGAAGGTCAGCAATGACTCTCCGGTGCTGTTGGACCGTTTCTTGAACGACGCCATTGAGTGTGATGTAGATGCGCTCTCGGATGGTCAAGAAGTGTTCATTGGCGGCGTGATGGAGCACATCGAGCAAGCTGGCGTGCACAGCGGAGACTCTGCATGTTCATTGCCTCCGTATTACCTCAATCCCCAAACGGTTGATGAGCTCAAGCGCCAGACGAAGGCGATGGCCAAAGGTTTGAACGTCGTGGGGTTGATGAATGTTCAGTTCGCGATTCAAGAAGTCGATGGCCAGGATGTGATTTATGTGCTCGAAGTGAATCCACGTGCTTCTCGCACAGTGCCCTTCGTTTCTAAGGCCACGGGCATTCAACTGGCGAAAGTCGCAGCACGCTGTATGGCTGGACAAACTCTGGCTTCTCAAGGCGTGAGAGACGAAGTCACTCCTCCCTATTTCAGCGTGAAGGAAGCGGTATTTCCATTCGTCAAGTTCCCTGGCGTTGACACCATCTTGGGTCCTGAGATGAAATCCACAGGCGAGGTGATGGGCGTTGGTAAAACCTTTGGTGAAGCATTCGTCAAAGCTCAAATGGGAGCTGGAACACGTCTGCCCAGACCTGGAGATAAGTTGAATCAAGTGTTCATGACTGTGAAGGATGGAGATAAGCTGCGAGCGATACAAGTCGCCAAAGATTTGGTCGAGCTCGGGTTTAGTTTGATTGCCACCAAGGGAACAGCAGTCGCAATTCAAGCGGCAGGGGTTCCTTGTGACATCGTCAACAAGGTGGCAGAGGGTCGACCGCACGTGGTTGATTTAATCAAAAACAACCAAGTGTGCATGGTCATTAATACGGTCGAAGAGCGACGCAATGCGATCGCTGACAGCCGTCAGATCCGCACTTCGGCTTTGCTCGCTCGCATCACCACTTTCACCACGATTTCGGGTGCAGAGGCGGCTGTCGAAGGCATCCGCCAAGTCGACGATTTGGACGTGTATTCGGTTCAAGAAATGCACGCTCAGCTCGCTCACTGATGTTTGCGATGGTACTCAGAGTGGTTTAAACTCTTTCAAACCGTCCGAAGCATGCCGCCGCTGGGTCATACCCGCGGCGGTTTGTCATTTAAGAATCTGGAGATCCAAATGGCCACTTTCCCTGTGACCAAACGAGGGGCTGACAAGCTCAAGGCAGAGTTGCAACAGCTCAAAACAGTCGACCGCCCGGCAGTGATCAATGCGATTGCTGAGGCCCGCGCGCAAGGCGACTTGAGCGAAAACGCTGAATACGAAGCCGCGAAAGATCGTCAAGGGTTCATCGAAGGACGGATAGCCGAAATCGAAAGCAAGTTGGCGACTGCGCAAGTGATTGACCCAGCAGGTATCGAGGCTGACGGCAAGGTGGTGTTTGGTGCAACGGTGGATTTAGAGGATGAAGACAGTGGTGACACTGTGACCTATCAAATCGTTGGAGAAGATGAAGCGGACCTCAAGCAAGGCCTGATTAATATCGGCTCCCCAATTGCGCGAGCCTTGATCGGGAAGGAAGAGGGTGACTTGGCGGAAGTGCAGACGCCAGGTGGAGTCCGCAGGCTAGAAATCATTCAAGTGAGATACGAATGATTTTTCGTTTGAGCCGTGTGCTGGCGGGGCTTTGGTGGGGAGGCTTGGCTGCGCTGTCATTTGTTGCAGTGCCAGTTGTCTTCGCATCAGCTCAAGCGCGCGAGGAAGCCGGCCGAATTGCGGCTGCGATATTTTCAGCACATGCCGCATGGGCAATTGTCCTGGCATTGTTGATTTGGGTGATGACTCAATTGGATGCTTTGACCAACGGTCGCCGCATCGGCAAAGGCTTGTGGTTAGTCATTTTTATGGCTCTGATCAATCACTTTGGGATTGCCCCGTTGATTGTGAATGCGCGCAGCACAGGGGGGAATTTGGCTCTTTGGCACGGCATTGGCAGTGCCCTGATCCTAGCGCAGTGGATCGCTGCGGGCTGGGTTAACTGGCGATTGTCGGCGCGCCAAAGCGTCTTTTCTTGATTGTGGGAGTCGCTTGAAGGTTGATGCCCGGATCAACCGGGTCTGGCCCCGCGGAGATCGGCTGCGCTGAGCAGGTCAAATATGCTGGACGCACCGTTTGGCAGATATCAGAGTATTGGCCAAAAGCATGGTGATGGTCATCGGCCCTACCCCACCGGGCACAGGCGTGATGGCTCCTGCCACCGCTTTGACGCCTTCAAAATCGACATCACCGCACAATTTTCCGTCGGCGTCGCGATTCATGCCTACGTCAATGACCACGGCGCCAGGTTTGACCATGTCTGCGGTCAGCACATTGCGCTTGCCCACAGCGGCGATCACGATATCTGCTTGCCGTGTTATTTCAGCTAAGTTCGCGGTTCCACTGTGACAGATAGTGACGGTGGCGTTGCGATGCAGCAGCATCATCGCCATGGGCTTGCCCACGATGTTGCTTCTCCCGATCACCACCGCGTGTTGGCCTCGCAAGTCGAGCTGATCGCCGTCTGGTGACAGGCTCTCCAACATCTTCATGCAGCCGAATGGTGTGCAGGGCCAAAAGCCCGGCAATCCAACCATCAACGCTCCTGCGCTTTCAACATGAAAGCCATCGACGTCCTTCTCGGCGCTGATGGTCTCAAGAACTCTCTGGCTCTGAATGTGTGCAGGGAGTGGCAGCTGAACCAAAATGCCGTGGACGTTCGGGTCTGCATTCAGTTGATTTACCCGTTCAAGCAATTCGGCCTCACTCATCGATGCGCTGTAGCGCTCAAGCGTGGAGTGGATGCCCGACTCTTCGCACGCCTTGACCTTGTTTCGAACATAGACTTGGCTGGCAGCGTCGTCGCCCACCAGAATCACCGCTAGTCCAGGTGTGACGCCTTGCGACTTAAGCTTCGCTACATCCTCGGCAATTGAGGCCCGGATTGAGCGCGAGAGCGCAAGACCATCGATGATTTTTGCAGGCATGAATGAGTGAGTGAATGGGTGTCCGAATCAGACGAGTATCAGCTTGAAAAGAGCTTCGGATTCAATGCTTGCCAGAAGGTGTCGCAGGCGCAAGAGCGATTTTCAGCAAGTCAGCCACTGTGTTAGCGCTCAACTTTTCCATGATGTTTGCACGGTGGGCTTCGACTGTTTTGATGCTGATGTTGAGGTCGTCTGCGATTTGTTTGTTGAGTCGACCTGCAACGATGCGATCCAGCACCTGTGACTCGCGAGTCGTGAGCTTTGAGAGCAATGCATCGCGTGTCGCCGCTTGGCTTGACGCTTCAAACAGATCTTGCGCTGCACTCAACATGCGTTCAACCATGCTGAGTAAATCAGCTTCCTTGAAAGGCTTTTGGATGAAATCAAGCGCACCTTTTTTCATGGCGTCTACTGCCATCGGCACATCACCATGACCGGTGATGAAGATGATGGGTAGAGGTGACTGACGCTCAATCAAGCGATCTTGGAGTTCCAAACCGGACATCCCCTCCATGCGCACATCTGCGATCAAACATGCGACTTCCCGCGGGTCGTATCGGCCCAGAAAGCTCTCGGCGGAGTCAAAGCAACGCACGCGATAGTCCTGCCCTTCGAGCAGCCACTGAAGCGAGTCGCGAACGGCCTCGTCATCGTCGACGATGTAAATCATGCCTTTTTTGGCGCTGGTATTCATGTCTTGTTCTCACTCTTGGTCAACAGGGGATACTGGCTTTGCTGTGGTTTCGGAAGGTACTTGCACAGAACTCACAGGAATCCAAAAGCTAAAGCAGCACCCGGTGATCGTATTTCCATTGTAGAGGTTCTCAACGCTCATTCGTCCGTGGTGCGACTCAACAATGCTTCGGCACAGCTTCAGACCAATACCCATACCCTCAGACTTCGTGCTGTAGAACGCGTCGTAGATGCGCTCTTTGATCTCGTCAGGGATACCTGTGCCGGTATCGCGCACTTGAAACTCCACGACCCTTTGACCATCGATTTCGGTGGGTCGTACGCTGAGTTCTACCTCGCGTTGGTTGTACGGGCGTTTGGCATGGCTGACCGATTCGGCGCCATTTTTAATCAGGTTGATGAGCACTTGCTCAATCAAAATAGGATCGGCCATCACATCGGGGATGCGCGCCGCCATGTAGTAATTCAGACGAACGTCGTGTCGGCGGAGTTCAATCTGCGCCAACTCGAGTGCATCGGTGACAATGTCACTGACTTTCGTGGCTGATACAGAGGGCTCACTGCGTTTCACAAAAGAGCGAATCCTCGAGATGATCTGTCCCGCACGCTGGGCTTGTTTGGCAGTCTTTTCTAGAGCGCTGAGTAACGCATCGGGCTCTAATTGTTGGCGTTGCAGGCGAGAGATCATTCCACTGCAATAGTTGGCGATAGCTGCCAATGGCTGATTGAGTTCGTGCGCAACGCTGGAGGCCATCTCACCCATGGTGATGAGTCGGCTTGCCGCCTGTGCTTTCTCGGTTTGCTTCTGGGCTTGCTCCTGAGCTTCGTACCGTGCGGTCACATCAGTGGCAATCACAACTTGCGCGAGGCTGCCGTCGACCCAAGTGATGTAGCGCGAACGCACCTCAAGCCAAATGCCAAGGTTCTCGTCAAAGACGTTGGTGTCCTCTGAAGAGGCCTCGAGCAAGGTATCGGTTGGTATGCCTGCCAGGTCGTCCACTGTGTCTTGTTGATCATCGCGCAACAGTCCCATTTGTGCATGCATCACCATTCGGTGGTGTCCAGACACGTCCTCGCCATACCAATTGCGATACTTGGCGTTGCCAAAAAGCAGGGCGTTGCCTCCTAGATTGGCTACAGATACTGCGGCATCTAAGCCTTCGAGCACGATGGTGAAACGTTCGTGCGCTGCGGCGAGCTCTTCTCTCGTCTTCTTGGGCTCTGTGATATCTGTGATCGATGCCATCCAGCCAGTCTGATCACCTGTGTGAGACACCAGAGGTGACATGTACATCCTGGCATAGAAGGTGTCTCCGCTGCGCCGTCTGAGCCGCACTTCAAAGCCAGAGTGATTCACGATCCCCTTGAGTTCACTTGCGAGCCGCTCGAGCAGCATCGCGTGATCCTCTTCTGCCCAAAATGAGAACGGCGGATGCTGACCGACCAACTCTGCCTCTGACCATCCTGTCATTCGGCAAAACGCGGGATTCACATAAGTGATCCGCCCTTGCATGTCCATGGCTCGCATCCCTGTCAGCATGGAGTCTTCCATGGCCCTTCTGAAGAAGGTCTCGTCCATGAGGGCGCGTTGTGTGCGAAGTCGCCGTCGGGCGTGCCGCCAATTGGTCACCAACATCCAGAGTGTCAGTAGGCTCAAGCCGCCTACCGCCCATTGAAGGAAAGTACCCAACAGATCAGACGACGTGCGATAACCCCGCACCAATACGAACAAGTCATCGCTGATGGGCGCAAGCCCAACCCGAGCTGTCGGTGGCGGCGAGACCCAAGGCAACAATTCGCGCAGCCGCGAGGGTGTCTCTGACCACTGCCCCGCGAGAGCGTTGCCAGAACCGTCAACCATCAAGATTGCATAGCGACTGACCAACTCGCGAGGCAATGAAAAATACAGCAACGAATCAATGTTGAATTCGGCCACCATCACTTGGACCAATTTGAGGCCATCGAAAATAGGGACGTAGGCCAATACGGTGTATGCCCCCAAGTCGGTTCCGATGATTGGACGCGGTGCCACAGGCGGACCGAAGACAGCCTGGCGCTCGCGCCAGATGATCCCGATGTCATCCGGATTGATGGAGCGCAGCATGGAGGTGGGCGGGCGCAGTTGTGAAGCCGAAGCTTGAGCGCTCACGTACAAGCTGCGCAAACCGCTTTCCGAATCGAGCAGGGCAACCCCCAGCAATTCTGGGAATTGACTGGTCAGGACCGCCGATTGAAACTGAAACTCCTCCAAGTCCCTCGTCCGGTAGACATCGTCGCCGATTCGCGTGATCTGCGCGATGCGATCCATGACCCGCAGCTTGATGTTTTGCAACACAAAGTTGCTGTCTCGGTTGACCGCCTCTCGCTCTCGATCGACCTCTTCGATTCGCAAATATGCGACGGTGCTGATCAGTGCTGTGGAGAACAAAAGCACTGAAATCAGCGGACCAATCACCATCAGCCGCTCTTGACGCAACGGATTTTGTCGTTGCCACCACAAGCGCCATTCACGGGCTTTGTAGCGCAACCAATGGGATTGAGTGATTGGAAAGCGGCTCACAGGTGCAAGTCTATACGCTGGATTTGGTAAGCATAATCATTCGTTTATATAAATTTCATAATAAGAAATCAAATAGCGTATCTTGAAATATTTAACCAGCTATGCAAAAATTCGCGCACGAGCAATGATTGGTCATACGCTGTATTTAAAGGAGACACCATGTCCAGCGACAACAACCGTCCTATCGCCCAAGACGTAGACCCCGTCGAAACTCGGGAGTGGCTGGATGCCTTGGCAGCCGTGATTGAGAACGCAGGCCCTGAGCGTGCGCATCAGCTTTTAGAAGAGCTCCTTGAAGAGGCGCGGGAACACAGTGTCGATATGCCGTTTTCAGCGACGACCGGGTATGTCAACACCATCGAGCCAGATGAAGAAGAGCGTTGCCCAGGCAATATCGAGATCGAGGAGCGCTTGCGGGCCTACATGCGTTGGAACGCCATGGCCATGGTGGTCAAGGCCAACCGCCACAATCCTGAAGATGGCGGGGACCTGGGAGGTCATATTGGGTCTTTCGCATCCCTGGCGCACATGTTTGGCGCCGGCTTCAACCACTTCTGGCACGCACAAAGTGAGCAGCATGGCGGAGATTGCGTTTACTTCCAGGGCCACGTGGCGCCAGGAATTTATGCCCGTGCTTATTTGGAGGGACGCTTGACAGAAGAGCAGCTGTTGAACTTCAGACAAGAAGTGGATGGCAAAGGTTTGTCGAGCTATCCGCACCCGAAGCTCATGCCTAATTTCTGGCAGTTTCCCACGGTCTCTATGGGCTTAGGTCCTTTGATGGCCATTTATCAAGCGCGTTTCCTCAAGTACTTGCACGCGCGAGGAATCGCTGACACCAGCAACCGCAAAGTATGGGTGTTCTGCGGCGACGGCGAAATGGACGAGCCCGAATCCTTGGGCGCGATTGGTCTGGCAGCTCGCGAGAACCTCGACAACCTTATTTTCGTCATCAACTGTAATTTGCAGCGCTTGGACGGTCCTGTCCGTGGTAACGGCAAAATTGTGCAGGAGCTCGAAGGTGAGTTCCGGGGCGCAGGCTGGAACGTCATCAAGTTGCTGTGGGGCTCCAATTGGGACCCCTTGCTGGCCCGTGACAAGGACGGCGCGCTGCGCAAGCTGATGATGGATGTGGTGGACGGTGACTACCAGGCGATGAAGGCTTTTGACGGCGCATTCGTCCGTGAAAAGTTTTTTGGTCGAGATCCTCGTACCGCCAAAATGGTTGAGAAGATGAGCGACCAAGAGCTTTGGGAACTGCGCCGTGGTGGCCATGATCCTCAAAAGGTCTACGCGGCATATCACAAGGCCGTCAATCACAAAGGCCAGCCAACCGTGCTGTTGATCAAGACGGTCAAAGGTTTTGGCATGGGCAAAGCGGGCGAGGGGCGCAACACTGTGCACCAAACAAAGAAGCTGACGGAAGAAGATATCCGCCACTTCCGCGACCGGTTCAACATTCCTGTGCCTGACAGTGAGTTGGCCAAGCTGCCGTTCTACAAGCCAGCGGACGACACGCCAGAAATGAAGTACCTCCACGAGCGGCGCCAAGCGCTTGGCGGTTATTTGCCACAGCGCCGCACGCAGGCTGAAGAAAGTTTTACGGTGCCCTCACTTGAAACGTTCAAGGCGGTGTTGGAGCCGACCGCCGAAGGCCGCGAAATTTCGACCACGCAGGCCTATGTGCGATTCTTGACGCAGCTGTTGCGCGACAAAGCTTTGGGCCCTCGTGTCGTGCCCATTTTGGTCGACGAAGCGCGGACCTTCGGTATGGAAGGCTTGTTCCGCCAAATCGGTATATACAACCCACTGGGTCAGCAGTACACCCCGGTCGATAAGGACCAAGTGATGTACTACAAGGAGGACAAAGCGGGTCAGATTCTCCAAGAGGGGATCAACGAGGCCGGCGGTATGAGCAGCTGGATTGCAGCGGCGACCTCCTACTCGACCAGCAATCGCATCATGGTGCCGTTCTATGTCTATTACTCGATGTTTGGTTTCCAGCGCATCGGTGATTTAGCGTGGGCTGCGGGGGACATGCAAGCGCGTGGATTCTTGTTGGGCGGTACATCGGGTCGGACCACTTTGAACGGCGAGGGTTTGCAGCATGAAGACGGTCACAGCCACATCTTGGCCGGCACCATCCCGAACTGCATCAGCTACGACCCGACCTTTGCTCACGAAGTGGCGGTGATTCTGCATCACGGCCTCAAGCGTATGGTTGAGAAGCAGGACAACGTGTTTTTCTACTTGACGCTGCTCAACGAAAACTATGCCATGCCAGGCTTGCGCGCTGGTACTGAGGAGGAAGTCCTCAAGGGCATGTATCTCCTTGAAGAGGCCAAGAGCAAAAAGGGAGCGCCTCAGGTGTCTTTGTTGGGCTCTGGTTCGATTTTGCGTGAATCGCAAGCTGCCAAAGTGCTGCTGGAGAAGGATTGGGGCGTTGGTGCGAATGTGTTCAGTTGCCCTAGCTTCAACGAGCTGACGCGCGACGGCCAAGATTGCGACCGTTGGAATCTTTTGCACCCAACCGAAAAGGCCAAGGTACCTTTCGTCACCCAGCAATTGAGCAAGTACAGTGGTCCCGTGGTGGCGTCTACCGATTACATCAAAAACTACGCCGAGCAAATCCGGGCGTTCGTCCCTAAGGACCGCACCTACCGCGTTCTAGGAACCGATGGGTTTGGCCGCAGTGATTTCCGCAGCAAGTTGCGTTCCCATTTCGAGATCAATCGCCATTACATCGTGGTTGCCGCTTTGAAGGCTTTGAGTGATGACGGAGCCATTGATACCAAACTGGTCGCGAAAGCCATTCAGACATATGGCTTGGACGTCGACAAAGTGAACCCTCTGTACGCTTAATCAATCGGGAGACAATTTCATGGCAAATATTCAGGTCAAAGTTCCCGATATTGGTGATTTCGACGAGGTCGCAGTCATCGAGGTGTTGGTCGGTGTCGGCGATCAGGTCACGGTAGAACAGTCGCTCATCACCGTAGAGTCTGACAAAGCGTCGATGGAGATACCGTCCAGCCACGCAGGCGTGGTGAAGGCCATTTTGGTCAATGTCGGTGACAAAGTAAGTGAGGGATCGTTGGTGGTCGAGCTCGAGGCTGAAGCAGCGGCAGTTGCCGCCCCTGTTGCAGCGCCCGCAGCTGCGAAAACGCCTGCAGCGCCCACAGCACCAGCGGCAGCCCCCCAGGCTGCGGCGCCTGCCTCTGGGGCAGTTGCAGAGGTGGACCTGGTGGTTCCCGACATTGGTGACTTCAAAGATGTTGCTGTGATTGAGCTGCTCGTGAATGTGGGTGATGTGGTGTCACCTGAGCAAAGCCTGATCACCGTTGAGTCCGACAAAGCATCCATGGAGATCCCATCTGTTGGCGCGGGCAAAATCACAGCGCTGAGCGTCAAACTTGGCGACACCGTGAATAAGGGCGACGTGATTGGCCAAATGCTGTTGGCAGGTGCTTCGACAGCTCCAGCTCCAGCTGCTGTAGCGTCCTCGTCGCCAGCAGAACCAGCGCAGCCTCGTCAGGCCGCAGCCCCTGTGCCGGCGACCGTGGCATCTGCGCAACCCCACCAGCCTACCGAAGCGCCGAAGGCAGGACTGCCCTACGCATCGCCCTCTGTGCGCAAATTTGCGCGGGAGTTGGGTGTGCCACTGGCTGAGGTCAAAGGAACGGGCCTGAAGGGACGCATCAGCCATGACGACGTCCAGCAGTTCACGCGTTCGGTGATGTCAGGTGCTGTACAAACTCTGGCGCAGGCTGCGAAGGCGCCCCAGGCAGCCGATGGTGCAGGCTTGGGATTGATTCCTTGGCCCAAAGTAGATTTCGCAAAATTCGGCCCCATTGAGCGCAAGGAGCTCGGACGAATCAAGAAAATCAGCGGTGCTAATTTGCTTCGCAACGCCGTGATGATTCCAGCAGTGACGAACCACGATGATGCGGACATCACCGACCTCGAGGCATTCAGGGTTGCGACCAATAAAGAGAACGAAAAATCGGGCCTCAAGGTGACGATGTTGGCGTTCTTGATCAAGGCTTGCGTGTCAGCGCTCAAACAATTCCCCGAATTCAACAGCAGTTTGGACGGCGATGCGTTGGTTTACAAAAATTACTGGCACATCGGTTTTGCTGCAGATACACCGAACGGCTTGGTTGTTCCGGTGATCAAAAACGCCGATCAAAAGGGTGTGCTACAGATCAGTCAGGAAATGTCTGAACTTGCGAAAAAAGCGCGCGATGGAAAGTTGGGGCCCGCCGATATGACAGGCGCCACATTCACCATCTCAAGCCTGGGAGGCATTGGTGGGCGCTACTTCACACCCATCATCAACGCACCTGAAGTCGCGATCCTGGGCGTTTGCAAGAGCCAAATGGAACCCGTGTGGAATGGCAAAGAGTTTGTCCCCCGCTTGATGTTGCCGCTCTCTCTCACATGGGATCACAGGGTGATTGATGGCGCTGCTGCGGCGCGTTTCAATGCCTACTTGGGCAAAATTTTGGCCGACTTCCGTCGCGTCCTGCTTTAAGGAGAGTGCGAGATGGCCTCAATTGAAATCAAAGTTCCGGACATCGGCGACTTCGACGAAGTCTCTGTCATTGAAGTCCTCGTCGCCGTTGGCGACACCGTCAGTGTCGAGCAAAGTTTGATCACGGTGGAGTCAGACAAAGCCTCGATGGAGATCCCGTGTTCCCACGCTGGTGTCATCAGGACACTCAAAGTGGCGGTGGGCGACAAAGTGCGCGAAGGCTCTGTGGTGGTCGAGCTGGAAGTGGAGGGCGCGTCCGCGGTTTCGCCTGCGCCAGCATCTGCTCCTTCACAGCCTGCTGCTGTATCTGCTGCTCAACCGTCTGCAACACCCGCGAGTGCTCCAGTTGCAGTCGAGTTTGCAGGGGCTGCAGACTTGGCGTGTGACGTCCTTGTGTTGGGTGGTGGGCCTGGTGGTTACTCTGCAGCATTCCGAGCAGCTGACCTCGGCCTGAGCGTTATCTTGGTCGAGCGCTATTCAACGCTGGGCGGCGTTTGTTTGAACGTAGGATGTATTCCATCCAAGGCATTGCTGCATGTGGCTGCTGTCATGGATGAGGTCTCACACATGGCCACGCTGGGGGTTGAGTTTGGCGTGCCGAAGGTCAATATCGACAAGCTGCGTGGGCACAAGGAACAAGTGATCGGTAAGCTCACGGGTGGCTTAGCTGCCATGGCAAAGATGCGCAAGGTCTCCGTGGTTCGAGGTTATGGACATTTTGTCGGCTCCAATCACCTTGAAGTTGAAGAGACTGCTGGTGACGGTCAGGAGAAAACCGGCAGCAAAAAAATGCTGACCTTCAAGCGCGCCATCATTGCCGCGGGCTCGCAAGCCGTGCGTTTACCTTTTATGCCCGACGATCCCAGGGTGGTCGATAGCACAGGCGCTCTTGCGCTGAAAGAAGTTCCCAAGCGCATGTTGATCTTGGGCGGAGGCATCATCGGTCTCGAGATGGGGACCGTCTACAGCACTTTGGGCGCGCGCTTAGATGTGGTGGAGATGATGGACGGGCTGATGCAAGGCGCAGACCGCGATCTCGTGAAAGTTTGGCAAAAGATGAATGCCAAGCGCTTTGACAACATTATGCTCAACACCAAAACGGTGTCTGCTCGTGCTTTGCCTGAGGGCATTGAAGTGACTTTTGCGCCTGCCAAGGAGGGTGGTTCCGCCCCTGAGCCCCAGGTCTACGATTTGGTTTTGCAGGCGGTAGGTCGCACGCCCAATGGCAAAAAAATCGGTGCTGAACAAGCAGGCGTCGCCGTCACTGATCGAGGTTTCATTGATGTCGATATTCAAATGCGGACCAACGTACCCCACATTTTCGCAATTGGTGACATCGTGGGACAGCCCATGTTGGCGCACAAAGCGGTGCATGAGGCTCACGTCGCTGCGGAGGTGATTGCCGGTGAGCTTCAAGGGGATCCAGCTCTGGCTGCTGCCGCATTCAATGCGCGGGTCATCCCCAGCGTCGCTTACACAGATCCTGAAGTAGCGTGGGTGGGACTCACGGAGGATCAAGCCAAGGCTCAGGGTATCAAAGTCAAAAAAGGCTTGTTCCCGTGGACTGCATCAGGTCGTGCGATCGCCAACGGTCGAGATGAGGGCGTCACCAAGCTGTTGTTCGATGATTCCCCGGAGGCCCATGGACATGGACGCATCCTGGGCGGAGGCATGGTGGGGACGCACGCGGGCGACATGATTGGGGAAGTGGCGCTTGCAATTGAAATGGGTGCTGATGCAATCGATATCGGCAAAACCATTCACCCCCATCCAACGTTAGGGGAGAGCATTGGGATGGCCGCTGAAGTTGCACACGGCTCGTGCACTGACTTGCCACCGAGCAAGCGCTGATTTCTTGCGAGTTACCCAACAAAAAGCCACTGTGAAGTGGCTTTTTGTTTTGGAGTTGTCATCAGTGCATTGGGCTTCCAAGGACTCTGGCCAACGCATCCCGGGACACTGTCGTGTGAGGAACGCGCTTGGGCATGTGATTGAACCAGAAGCGGACATCCTCCTCTAATCCGATGCCATGCATGAAGTTGTAGATGGCCTTGCGCAGGCCAATACCAAGGCTGTCGTGATCAACTCCAGTGGGATCGATGAAGCCCAAATCATTCCGCGCAAAGTCGGTCGGGGGTAGGGGAATCAGCTCCACACCAAAATGGGCCGGATTTTGACCGACAGGAGCGTGCACGGTACAAACGAAGCGGTGGAAGAATCCGCTCTGAATACAGCCATTTTCGAACAGCTGACGAACGTATTCCAATGCATCGATGGTGTCCTGTACCGTTTGCGTCGGAAACCCATACATCAGATAAGCGTGGACCATGATGCCAGCGTCCGATAGGGCCCGCGTGACCTGGGCCACCTGAGCGACGTCAACTCCTTTTTGCATCAACTGGAGCAACCTGTCTGAGGCAACTTCAAGTCCGCCCGTGAGGGCGATACAGCCACTGCGCGCCAACAGCTGGGCGAGTTGAGGTGTGAATGTCTTTTCAAAACGAATGTTGCCCCACCAAGAAATCTGAATGCCGCGGCGCAGGATTTCATTGGCCATCGCCTTGAGTGCCTTTGGAGGAGCAGCTTCATCTACAAAATGAAATCCAGTCTGACCGGTTTCTGCGATGATGCGCTCGATTTTGTCGACCAAGATCTTTGCCGAAGTGGTCTCGTACCGGCTGATATAGTCCAAAGTAACGTCGCAAAAGCTGCACTTTTTCCAATAACAACCCAATGCAACGGTGAGCTTGTTCCAGCGGCCATCACTCCATAGCCGGTGCATCGGGTTGAGCATGTCCACCAAGGAGAGGTAGCTGTCGAGCGGCAACCCATCCCATGTCGGCGTACCTGAATCTTCGAGAGGGATTTCAGGCTCAGACCAATTGATCCATTCGACGCGTTGCCCATCTTGGCTGAGCGCAAAAGTGCGTGTAAGTCGCTGTCGACCGCGGCACCCAGACAAGTGTTCAAGCAGGGATAGCAGAGGGCGTTCACCTGCATCGAGAGTGATGTAGTCGATGAACTTGAAAATTTGTGTCGTTTTAAGCTCGCGCAGTTCTGTATTGACAAAACCGCCGCCCAGCACCACCGTGATCGATGGGTCGCGGTTTTTGATTGTTTGGGCAATGCGCAGCGCCCCGTAGACCGCACCCGGAAAAGGCACCGACAGCAAAACAACGTTCGGACGCGCGGCTTCGAGGCTGGCTAAGGTGATGCCTTCGAGCGCCTCATCAATCAGAGTTGGAGGCGCAGCCAGTGAGTCGGCGAGGGGCTGGAATGAGGGTTGACTCGCTGCAAGCTTTTCTCCGTATCTGACAAACTCAAATTGCTCATCAGCCACATCTCGCCATACATCCGCCAGTTCATTGAGGAACAAGGTCGCCAAGTGCTTGGCACGATCTTGGGTGCCGAGCGCGCCAAAGGCCCACGCCAACGGATCTGCATCCTCGGTGAGTCCATGCTCCTCGATGGCCTGGAAGCGGGGACCTTCAGGCAAAAAAGAGCGTTCCGCAATCCGGTGTGCCAAGGTAGGGTCTTTGCCTTGCAAAAAGCGCACCACCGGCGTCACGCATCCACGGTAGGTCGGAAAGTGATCAATGAATTGATTCACTGATGCGCTGCGCTCCTCCTCAGGTATCTCGCAGGCCGATGCCCACAACCGTTCAAGCCAAGCGGGGCTCATCAGGCTGAGCACCAGCTCGAGTGCCA
Source organism: uncultured Burkholderiaceae bacterium (assembly GCA_964478285.1). Lineage (GTDB taxonomy): Bacteria > Pseudomonadota > Gammaproteobacteria > Burkholderiales > Burkholderiaceae_C > RS62. The sequence continues at coordinate 72,322 of CAYZHE010000005.1, read as the reverse complement.
AGTCCGATTGGCTCGCCACCCATCCCTGGGACCGCAAAAAGCCGGTCAAATAGGCGGTCGCAGGGTAGGGCGTGTTGAGTTGCGTCATCGGTGGGATGACGCTCCAGACCCTCAACTCACGCTTCAAGGTCAAACCGCTCAATGGTGATGGCCATGTGCTCCGTGAGCGTGGCCATGCTGTATCTCTTCTGCACTTGCAGCCCGCACATCTGTCACTTTGACATCAAAGCTGAGGCTCTTGCCCGCCAGAGGGTGATTGCCGTCTAGGTAAACGGTATCACCCTTGATTTTGAGAACGGTAAAGATGATGCGCTGGCCTTGGTCATCGGTGGCTTCGAGTTGTCCTCCGACTTTGACGCCCGGCGGAAATTGGGACTTGGGAATGTTGTGCAGGAGGCTCTCGTCGCGCTCCCCGAAAGCATCAGCAGGCGTCAGTTTCACTGACCCGCGGTATCCGGCAGACTTCCCCTCTAGGGCTTCCTCAAGCTTGGGAATCAGGTTGCCATATCCACCGTGCAAATAGGTCGTGGGTTCCTGCGCGGACTCAAGTAATTTTCCGGTGACGCTGTCTTTGACGGTGAATTGAATGGTGACAGCGGTGTCTTTCGTGATGAGCATGGGCTATTCCTGTTAGTTCAAGTGCAGCATTGTGCCAATATCCCGGCGACGCCCAGTCAGTTCGCTGTGACTCGGCGGGCACCATCAAATCGGGATTGCCAATAGCTCACGGCCATGTTTTCCACGCGAATGGATGCGCCAGCTCTGGGGGAGTGGATGAATTTGCCATCGCCCAAGTAGATGCCAACGTGACTGAACGGTCGATTCGTTGTGTTGAAAAAAACCAAGTCCCCGGCTTCCATGGCGCTGGGTGCAATCGGTTGCGTGGCATTCGCCTGATCGGATGTCTGGCGAGGCAGAGCAATGCCTGCTGCTCCTTCGTAGACCGCCTTGACAAACCCGCTACAGTCTAGGCCTGTGAGGGGGGAATTGCCGCCCCATTTGTAGGGCACGTCTAGCAATCCCATGGCGCTGAGCGCGAGCTCTGAAGCCATTGACTGGATTTTGGAGCGACCGGCCTCTAATTGCTGAACCAACTTTTGCTGAACCAGCCACTCGCCCAGCAAATCGCTGTTCGCAGCCTGGGCGCTGGAAATGGTGAAGGCAACCATGAGGCCCATAGCAAAGCGGCGTTTCATGCGCGAGACTGTATTTGAAATCTTCGATAAGTCAAAGAGTGACTGTTTTTTATTCAATTAAAGTGTTGTATTCCGATCGGAGGACTTATGCATTTAGAAGCTGAACGCTGCCAGTTGGTCATGATTGACTATCAAACTCGGTTGATGCCCCACATCCATGACCACGCGGTGGTGCTCGCTCAAGCCCATTTGCTGGCACAAACAGCCGCATTGCTCAAGGTGCCAATGCACTGGACGGTTCAAGCCCCCCAAAGCTTGGGGCACACCGTCGAGCCGCTGAACCGTTGGGCTCACGATGTGATCGAAAAAACCAGCTTTGACGCGACGGTCGAGGGCCTATTGGAGGCCATCGAACCTGCGGCCAAGGCTCACAGTGGCGGCAACGCTCGCAGCTTGCCTAAACACCTGCGCAAGGCGGTGCCCGAGGGGCGCCCCGCCCGCGATGTAGTGGTTGTGGCTGGGCTGGAGGCACATGTTTGCGTTTTGCAAACAGTGCTGGGGCTGGTCGAGCAGGAGAAGGAAGTGTGGCTGGTTACTGACGCCACTGGCTCTTGCCAACTCAGACAAAAAGAAGCGGCCCTTGATCGATTGGCGAGCCAAGGCGTTGAGCTGTTGACCGCGGAGATGGTGGTCTACGAGTGGCTTGGGAGCAGTGATCACCCTGCGTTTGAGACCGTTTTGCCTTGGGTCAAAGAAGCCCGTGCAGCGGGGAATTGAGCTGGCCTCTTGTCAGCCTGTCGCAAGTCGAGTTTGTCCATAATTATGAATTCAAAAAGCCGCGCAATCCACTGAGGCGGCCCATGTCATTCGGCAAAGGAGACTTCGTTTATGGGGCAGACATCTTTTCAAGCGTTTCATAGTCAATCTATCGAGTCGCCGGAGACATTTTGGGCGCAGCAGGCACAAGGCATCTACTGGCACAGGCCCTTTGATCAAGTTTGCGATCACTCGACCCCTCCGTTTGCCAAGTGGTTTGTTGGCGGGCAAACCAACATTTGCTACAACGCAGTGGATCGCCACCTCAAAGAACGCGGTGAGCAAGCCGCTCTGATTTACGTGTCGACGGAGACAGATCAAGAAGTCGTCTACACGTTCAATCAACTGCACGCCGAAGTACAGCGCATGGCTGCTGTGTTGAAAGCGCAAGGTGTAGGTAAGGGCGATCGTGTCCTGATTTACATGCCCATGATTGCAGAAGCGGCTTTTGCCATGTTGGCTTGTGTGCGCATCGGTGCGATTCACTCGGTGGTGTTTGGCGGTTTTGCAAGCGTCAGTTTGGCCAGCCGCATTGAGGACTGCGAGCCCAAAGTCGTGGTCAGTGCAGATGCCGGTTCCCGGGCGGGTAAAGTGGTGCCCTACAAGCATTTGTTGGATGAGGCTATTGCCCTTTCTGCACACAAGCCCGCTGCGGTCTTGATGGTCGACCGCGGCTTGGCACCCTGGAGTCGGACGGAGGGCCGGGACATTGCCTATGCAGCCGCGTGCGACGCCGTGGGGAACACCGTCGTCGATTGCGAGTGGTTGGACGCCACGGACCCCAGTTACATCCTCTATACGAGCGGCACCACGGGTAAGCCCAAAGGGGTGCAGCGGGACACGGGCGGGTATGCCGTGGCCTTGAATGCAAGCATCCGAAACGTGTTCATGGGCGAGCCTGGTGAAACCTACTTTTCAACCAGCGATATTGGCTGGGTCGTCGGCCACAGCTACATCGTCTACGGGCCGCTCTTGGCGGGGATGGCAACCATCATGTACGAAGGAGTGCCTATTCGGCCAGATGCGGGCATCTGGTGGGAGCTGGTCGAGAAGTACAAGGTATCGGTCATGTTTAGTGCACCCACGGCAGTGCGCGTGCTGAAGAAATACGATTCTGAATTCATCAAAAAGCGCGATCTGTCCTCTCTCAAGGCTTTGTTCCTCGCGGGTGAGCCACTGGATGAGCCCACGGCTCAGTGGATCTCTCAAGAATTGGGGCGCCCCATCATTGACAACTATTGGCAAACCGAGACGGGATGGCCGATCTTGACGATTTGCAACGGAGTGGAGTCTGCGCCAAGCAAGTTTGGCTCACCTGGCAAAGCGGTGTACGGATACAACGTGAAGTTGATTGACGACAACACGGGCGAGGAGTTGACAGGTGCCCACCAAAAAGGCGTGCTGGCGATTGAAGGCCCGCTGCCACCCGGATGCATGCAGACGGTTTGGCGCAACGATGAGCGTTACGTTGAAACCTACTGGAAGAGCGTCCCAGGCCGCATGGTCTATTCCACCTTCGATTGGGCCGTTCGCGATGAGGACGGCTACTACTTCATTCTCGGTCGTACCGATGATGTGATCAACGTGGCTGGTCACCGATTGGGCACCCGTGAGATTGAAGAGAGTATCTCCAGCCACCCAGCTGTTGCGGAAGTCGGAGTCGTCGGCGTGGCAGATCAGCTCAAGGGACAAGTCGCCATGGCGTTCGCAGTCTTGAAGGACTCCAGCTTGGCTCAGACTGAGGAAGGTGCGCGCCGCTTGGAAGGCGAGATCATGAAAGTTGTAGACGATCAACTTGGCGCGGTTGCCCGACCTGCACGCATCCGATTCGTCACCTTGCTGCCGAAGACGCGCAGTGGCAAATTGCTCAGGCGTGCCATTCAGGCCGTTTGTGAGGGACGCGATCCCGGCGACTTGACTACGATCGACGACCCCAGCGCGTTGCAACAGATCAAAGACCTCGTTTGACTTTGGTGTTCGACTTTCAGCGGGCTTGCCCTGTAGAAAACTTGTCCTAGACGCTTTGATTAAGCATATAAGCAGTTTATGATGCGTGAACACACGGCTCATGGACTGCCTATATGACCAACGATCTCGACTTCCCCGGTGGCGATGCAGAGCAAGACTCGCGAGTTTTTGAGCTTGCAGCGGAGCTGTTTGGTGTCCTTGCAACGCCCATGCGTTTGCGGATCTTGTCCGCGCTTTGTCGCGAGGAAAAGTCAGTCAGCGAACTTCTATCTGAGATCGAAACCACTCAGCCTAATCTTTCCCAGCATTTGAACGTGTTGTATCGCGCTGGCGTGCTGGCCAAGCGCAAATCAGGAACACAGGTGATTTATCGGGTTCAAAGTGAGCAGGCCGTGACGATCTGCCGCACCGTGTGTACACAAGTGGCCATTGAGATGGAAGAGCCAAGCGCAGTGCCCCCAGGCCAGCGTCTATCGCCCCGACACGCTGCCTGATGTCGGCTGTGCGCCACGACTGACAAACAACTGACACGAAAGCGCCTTTCGGGCATTGCTTTATTGCTCGAGGGTGGCACAATACCGCCTGCAACTAAGACCCTTCCTAGTCACAGTCGCGTCCGCTAACCGGTTAAGCCGTGTCGCGGGAGGTTTTTTTCTAACCAACTTATGTTTCCTTCAGGGAAACGGAGGTGAGCGCATCCATGAGCGAGACTCAACGCGTCTATTCGGCCTTTAAAGGCAATTCGTACCTGTTCGGGGGCAACGCACCCTACGTCGAGGAGCTGTACGAAAACTACTTGGCAAACCCTGGCAGCGTCCCTGATGAGTGGCGTGGGTACTTTGATGCCTTGCAGCACGTGCCAGCCATCGACGGTACTGATGCTCGTGACCTGCCTCACATGCCGGTGATCAATGCTTTTGCTGATTTGGCAAAACGCGGCTTCACCAAAACTGTACAAGCCAATCCAGACTCAGAGATGGGACGCAAGCGTGTCGCCGTCCAGCAGTTGATTGCGGCCTACCGAAACGTTGGTGCTCGTTGGGCCGACCTTGACCCCCTCAAGCGTACGGAGCGCCCTGAGATCCCTGAGTTGGATCCTGCGTTTTACGGCTTCGTGGATGCCGATTTTGAGACCGTATTCAACACAAGCAACACCTTCTTTGGCAAAGAGACGATGTCTTTGCGTGAGCTGTTGAATGCATTGCGCGAGACCTACTGCAGCACTATCGCTGCAGAGTACATGTACATCACTGACCAGACACAAAAGCGCTGGTGGCAAGAAAAATTAGAGAGCATTCGTGCTCGCCCTAATTTCACTGCGGACAAGAAAAAACACATCCTTGAGCGCTTGACCGCTGCCGAGGGGCTGGAGCGTTTCCTTCACACCAAATACGTTGGGCAAAAACGATTCTCATTGGAAGGTGGAGAGAGTTTCATCGCTTCGATGGACGAGTTGGTGCAGCGCGCGGGGGAGCAGGGCGTGCAGGAGGTTGTGATCGGCATGGCCCACCGGGGTCGTTTGAATGTGCTGGTCAATACCCTGGGCAAGATGCCAAAGAATTTGTTTGCGGAGTTTGATCACACTGCTCCAGAAGACCTGCCCTCAGGGGATGTGAAGTACCACCAAGGATTTTCGAGCGATGTCTCGACCCCAGGCGGTCCGATTCACTTGAGTTTGGCGTTCAATCCATCTCACCTCGAAATCGTCAACCCAGTGGTGGAAGGCTCTGTGCGTGCGCGCATGGATCGCCGAGGCGATCATGAGGGTCGCCAAGTGTTACCTGTGTTGGTCCACGGCGATGCCGCTTTTGCGGGTCAAGGCGTGGTGATGGAAACCTTGGCTTTGGCCGAGACGCGTGGTTATTACACAGGTGGTACGGTTCATTTGGTCATCAACAACCAGATCGGATTCACCACCAGTGATCCTCGCGATAGCCGCTCAACGCTGTATTGCTCTGATATCGTTAAGATGATTGAGGCACCGGTGTTGCATGTCAATGGCGATGATCCCGAAGCCGTTGTCCTGGCGACCCAGTTGGCATTGGAGTTCCGCCAAACATTTAGCAAAGACGTCGTGGTTGATATCGTTTGCTTCCGCAAGCTGGGTCACAACGAGCAGGACACACCAGCGATCACGCAACCGCTGATGTACAAGAAAATCGCCAACCATCCCGGTACCCGCAAACTGTACGCTGACCGTTTGGCTGCACAAGGTTTGGGTGAGAGCTTGGGTGACGATATGGTCAAGAGCTACCGAGCTGCCTTGGACGAAGGCCGCCACACCGTTGATCCAGTGCTGACGAACTTCAAGAGCACCAATGCGGTGGATTGGGCACCCTATCTCGGCAAAAAGTGGACCGATGCTGCCGATACCGCCTTGCCTCTGGCTGAGTGGAAGCGCTTGGCGGAGCGCATGACGACCTTGCCTGATTCCATCACACCCCACCCCCTTGTCAAGAAGGTCTGGGCAGACCGCGCAGCGATGGGCCGCGGTGAATTGGCGGTGGATTGGGGCATGGGTGAACACATGGCGTTTGCGTCATTGGTCGCCAGTGGTTTCCCCGTTCGGTTGTCAGGTGAAGACTGCGGTCGCGGTACTTTCACGCACCGCCACAGCGTCATTCACGACCAGAATAGAGAGCGGTATGACGAAGGCACCTATGTGCCTCTGCAAAATGTGTCTGATCAACAGGCATCTTTTGTCGTTATCGACTCTATCTTGTCAGAAGAGGCTGTGTTGGGCTTTGAGTACGGCTATGCATCGAATGACCCCAATACTCTGGTGATTTGGGAGGCGCAGTTTGGCGATTTCGTCAACGGTGCGCAGGTGGTGATTGACCAGTTCATTGCATCGGGTGAAGTGAAGTGGGGTCGCGTCAATGGCATCACATTGATGTTGCCGCATGGCTACGAGGGCCAAGGCCCTGAGCACTCATCAGCCCGAGTCGAGCGGTTTATGCAGCTGGCAGCGGACACCAACATGCAAGTGGTTCAACCCACTTCGGCCAGTCAGATTTTCCACGTGCTGCGCCGCCAGATGGTGCGCCAATTGCGCAAGCCACTGATCATCTTCACGCCCAAGAGTTTGTTGCGCAACAAAGATGCGGCGTCACCTTTGGAAGAGTTCACTGAGGGCACTTTCCAAACCGTGATTCCTGAGCAAAGCGCGGAAGTCGTGAAGGCGGCAGCCAAAGTCAAGCGTGTGATTTGCTGTTCAGGCAAGGTCTACTATGACTTGGTGAAGAAGCGTGAAGAGTTGGGTCGCAAAGACGTGGCGATCTTGCGTTTGGAACAGTTGTATCCGTTCCCGCACAAGGTCTTCGCTGCAGAAATGAAGAAGTACCCCAACGCAGCTGATGTCGTGTGGTGTCAGGATGAGCCGCAAAACCAAGGCGCTTGGTTCTTTGTGCAGCATCAGATCCACGAGAACATGCTCGAAGGTCAAAAGTTGGGTTATGCCGGTCGTGCTGCGTCCGCATCCCCAGCGGTGGGTTACGCCCACTTGCACCAAGAGCAGCAAAAGGCTTTGTTGGATCAAGCCTTTGGCAAGCTCAAGGGCTTTTTGTTGACCAAGTAATTTCTCGCGCAGGCCGGCCGCAAGGGTGGCCGGCTTGCCTTCGCACTGCATACGCAAATCAAGGAATTTGAATCATGGCTATCGTAGAAGTCAAAGTCCCACAACTCTCTGAATCAGTTGCTGAAGCGACCCTGCTTCAATGGAAGAAAAAGCCCGGTGAAGCCGTGGCAATCGACGAAATTTTGATTGAAATCGAGACTGACAAAGTGGTCTTGGAGGTGCCAGCTCCCGCTGCTGGGGTGTTGAGCCAAATTGTTCAGGCAGATGGTGCGACCGTCGCCGCCGACCAAGTCATTGCCCAAATCGATACCGAGGCTGCCGCAGGGGTGGCCGTCGCTGCACCTGCTGCCCCGGTGGCTGCAGCGCCTGCCGCTCCAGCTCCAGCGACCGCCACAGTAGCGCCGGCGAACAACAGCATGGCTGGGGTGGCCAGCCCTGCCGCCGCCAAGATCATGGCAGACAAAGGCATGGCCTCCGGTACGGTCGCAGGCACTGGCAAAGACGGTCGTGTCACCAAAGGCGATGTGTTGGCGGCTGCAGTGGCTCCCAAGCCTGCCTCTGCAGCGATCCCAACTGGTGTTCCCACACAGGTGTTGCCGCAAGTCGCCGTGGAAGCACCTGATCTGGGCGACCGCCCAGAGCAGCGTGTGCCGATGACGCGCTTGCGCGCACGTGTCGCAGAGCGTTTGCTGCAATCTCAAGCCACCAATGCCATCCTGACAACGTTCAACGAGGTCAACATGAAACCCATCATGGACCTGCGCAAGAAGTATGGCGACAAGTTCGAAAAAGAACACGGCGTTCGCCTGGGCTTCATGAGTTTCTTTGTCAAGGCGGCGGTTGCAGCGCTCAAGAAATACCCAGTATTGAATGCATCTGTGGATGGCAATGACATCGTCTATCACGGCTACTTTGACATAGGTATCGCGGTAGGTTCCCCTCGTGGTTTGGTGGTTCCCATCCTGCGCAATGCAGACCAACTGAGTTTTGCTGAAATTGAATTGAAGATCGCTGAATTTGGTGCCAAGGCACGCGATGGCAAGTTGAGCTTGGACGACATGACAGGTGGCACCTTCTCGATCTCCAACGGAGGCGTTTTTGGGTCCATGCTTTCAACCCCCATCATCAACCCACCGCAATCAGCGATTTTGGGTATCCACGCCACCAAAGACCGCGCCGTTGTGGAGGATGGTCAGATCGTGATTCGTCCGATGAATTACTTGGCGATGTCCTACGATCACCGCATCATCGATGGCCGTGAAGCTGTATTGGGCTTGGTGACGATGAAAGACGCGTTGGAAGATCCATCTCGTTTGTTGTTTGGGGTTTGAACCTCACCGGGAGCGGGAATGCAGTCATTCCCGCCCTCGCAAGCGCTGGCTTGGCCCAACGCGAGTAGGGTGCACCGAGCTGCGCCTTCCCATTGAATTCTGGAGTAAATGATGGCAAATGAGTTTGACGTAGTCGTGATCGGCGCGGGACCTGGCGGATATGTTGCAGCGATTCGAGCCGCTCAGTTGGGGATGAAAGTCGCTTGTGTTGATGCTTGGAGCAATGCCAAAGGCGGACCAGCACCAGGCGGCACTTGCACCAATGTGGGCTGTATCCCATCCAAAGCGCTGTTGCAGTCCAGCGAACATTTCGAGCACGCGAACCATCATTTTGCCGAGCATGGCATTTCGACTGGCCCAGTCAAGATGGACGTGGCTCGGATGGTTGCGCGCAAAGACAGCGTGGTTACTCAGAACAACGATGGCATTTTGTATTTGTTCAAGAAGAACAAAGTTACTTTCTTCCACGGTTTGGCAAGTTTCAATCGCGCCGTGGATGGTGCCTATGAGCTGGCAGTCGCTGGCAGCAAGGCTGAGGTTTTGGTCGCCAAACAGGTGGTCATCGCGACTGGTTCCAGTGCGCGTGCGCTGCCCGGTATTGAGTTCGACGAAGAGACTGTATTGAGCAACGACGGTGCCCTGCGCTTGGGAGCAGTGCCAAAGACGTTGGCGGTCATTGGCTCTGGCGTGATTGGGTTAGAAATGGGCTCGGTATGGCGCCGCTTGGGCGCTGAGGTCACGATTTTGGAGGGGTTGCCGACGTTTTTGGGCGCCGCAGATCAAGGCATTGCCAAGGAAGCGAAAAAGGCTTTTGACAAACAAGGCTTGACGATTGAATTGGGCGCCAAAGTGGGGGAAGTCAAGACTACAAAAAAGGGAAAGGCGACGCAGGTGGCGTTGTCCTATACCAACGCCAAGGGCGAAGCCCACGAGCTCATCGCAGACAAGTTGATTGTGGCGATCGGACGCGTCCCCAACACAGCTGGATTGAAGCCAGAAGTGGTTGGCTTGCAGCTCGATGAGCGCGGAGCGATTGTTGTGAATGAGGAGTGCAAGACGAACTTGCCGGGTGTTTGGGCGGTGGGTGATGTTGTGCGTGGGCCTATGCTTGCTCATAAAGCGGAGGAGGAAGGTGTGGCAGTTGCCGAGCGCATGGCGGGGCAGCACGGGCACGTCGACTTTGACTTGATTCCTTGGGTGATTTACACCAGCCCCGAGATTGCATGGGTGGGCAAGACGGAGGAACAGTTGAAAGCCGAAGGCCGCGCCTACAAGGCGGGCTCATTCCCCTTCTTAGCCAACGGGCGGGCCCGTGCGCTGGGTGATACGACTGGATTGGTCAAGATGATCGCGGACGCAACAACCGATGAAGTGCTGGGCGTTCACATCGTTGGTCCGATGGCTAGCGAGCTGATCGCTGAGGCTTGCGTCGCGATGGCATTCAAGGCTGCTAGCGAAGACATTGCACGCATTTGCCACGCCCATCCTTCTTTGTCTGAATCGACCAAAGAGGCGGCGTTGGCAGTAGACAAGCGCACCTTGAACTTTTAAAGAAAAAAGTGCGCAGCGTCGACGCCATCTATCAGCGACAGCTCCAGACCCGAGGTTATAGCTCCGATGCTGCCCAATTAGCGGCAGTCGCGGAGCTGGAGCGTTGCAGCATGGACTGGGCGCGCTACAAATCGAAACGTTCAAACCCGATCAAGAAACTACTCAATCGCTCCGAGCTGCCCATTGGCGTATACATGTTTGGGGGCGTTGGGCGTGGCAAAAGTTTTTTGATGGATTGCTTCTATCAAGCAGTCCCGATTGAGCGCAAAACTCGGCTTCACTTTCACGAATTCATGCGGGAAGTGCACCGTGAATTGAGAAACTTGCAAGGCACCATCAACCCACTTGACGCGCTAGGTAAGCAAATCTCAAAAAAGTACAAACTGATATGTTTCGATGAATTTCACGTGGCAGATGTCACGGACGCCATGATTCTCCATCGTTTGTTGGAGAGTCTGTTCGCTCATGGCGTTGGGATGGTCACGACCTCTAACTTTCACCCCGATGGTTTGTACCCCAACGGATTGCATCGCGATCGGATTCTCCCGGCGATCGAGCTCCTGAAACGGCAGTTGAACGTCATCAATGTCGACGCAGGAACTGACTATAGGCAACGCTCTTTGGACTTGGTGCAAGCTTATCTCAGCCCCTTGAGTGAGGAGTCAGAGCAGCAGTTGACGAGGGCTTTTGAAGATCTAGCCGAGTGCGACGATGAATCTCCAGAGCTTCACATCGAAGCACGGACCTTGGCTGCCCGGCGCCGAGCTGGAGGGGTGGTTTGGTTTGACTTCAAAACACTGTGCGGGGGACCACGCTCCCAAAACGATTACTTGGAAATAGCCTCGCGTTTTCACACGGTGATTTTGAGTGGGGTGCCACAAATGGCCGTTCGGCACGCAAGCGAGGCCAGGCGCTTTACCTGGCTGGTTGACGTGTTGTATGACCGCCATGTGCGGTTGATCCTCTCGGCAGCGGTTGAACCGGCAGACTTATATGTTCAGGGTCCGCTGGCCCATGAGTTCCCTCGGACTGTTTCTCGCCTGCAGGAGATGCAAACAGTCGAGTACCTTAGCCAAGAGCGTCGGTTGGTCGATACACGACTCACCTAAACTCGGGGGGATGAACGCCGTCACCAGCCTCCACCATTTGACGCACCATGTGCTGGGTGAGTCTGGCCCCATTGCGGCCAATACGCATTCATTTTGTGTGCGGCAAGGGCAACTGGACATGGCAGCTTCCGTCGCTTCAGTGATCGAAGACGGCGGTGCTTTGGTTGTTGAGGCTGGTACAGGAACTGGGAAAACGTTCGCATATTTGGTGCCTGCCTTATTGAGCGGCAAGCGCATCATGGTGTCGACCGCAACCAAGGCGTTACAAGATCAATTGTTTGGTAGGGATTTGCCTCGCTTGCTGGAAATGCTGAAGGTACCTGTTCGCACAGCGCTCCTGAAGGGGAGATCCAACTATCTCTGCCCGCATCGGCTCAAATTGCATTTGCACGGTGGCGCCATTGCAGATCGATTCATTCAAAGCGTGCTGCGCAAAATTGAGCAATGGGCTGCTACCTCAGTGGCTGGTGACTTGACGCTGATGCCAGGATTGGACATACGCTCCGCAGCCATTCCTTTGGTGACTTCCAACAAGGACAACTGCCTCGGGTCGACCTGCCCTGACTTTAGTCAGTGCCCCTTGCAGGCTGCCCGCAGGGCGGCACTCGCGGCCGATGTGGTTGTCGTGAACCATCATCTGTTTTTTGCGGATTTGGCGGTGCGTGAATCGGGTGTTGCCGAGCTCCTGCCCAGTGTGGACGTGGCGATATTCGATGAAGCACACCAATTGAACGAAATTGGGGTGATGTTTTTGGGAGTGCAAGTCGGCAGTGGGCAATTGCTGGATGCAAGCCGTGATGTCTTGGTCACCGGTCTTCAGCACGCCCGTGGCTTGTGCGACTGGACAGGTCGGTGTGCAGCGCTCGAAAAAGCGACGCGCGACTTGCGCTTGGTCATGGGTAATTTGCCTTACTCAAAACGCATTTCCTTCGGTTTGCTTGCCCCTAACGACATCGACCCAGTGATCTGGCAAAGTGGAGTCGATGCGATCGACTCCGCGTTGAAGGACTTGATCGAAGATTTGGATTCGGTCACCGAATTGGCCCCAGATTTTCAGCGTCTGTGCGATCGTATGATTGAGCTGCGCGATCGGTTGAAGGTGCTTAGTCAGGGCGCAGATGTGGACCATGTGCGCTGGCTGGATGTCGGCAAGCAGTGGCGCTGGGTCAATAGCCCTTTAGATTCTGCGCAGGCGTTTTCGCAGGTCCCCCTCAGCTCAGAGGTGGATGCAGAGCCAACCAGCAAGGGTCCAAAAAGTTGGGTGTTTACGTCTGCCACTTTGGGGGACGATGATCACCTGTCTTGGTTTTGTGAGCCTTTGGGATTGGCGGGAGCCAAAGTTCAGGTGGTGCAGAGCCCCTTCAACCATCGTCAGCAGGCGGCGTTGTGGGTGCCGTCTGGATTGCCGACGCCAAGTGATCCGACGCACACCTATTGTTTGACACAAGAGGTCTTGCCCTGGATCAGAACCCTTCAGGGGCGCACCTTGTTTTTAACAACAAGTCTTCGGGCGTTAGAGGCTGCGGCTCATGCCTTGAGAAAGGCCCTCCAAGAGACCGACATCGTGGTGTTGGTGCAAGGGGAAGATCCCAAGCCGCGGTTACTTGAAAGATTCGCGAACCCTCACCCCCATTCGGGTGCGGTTTTGGTGGCATCAGCCTCCTTTTGGGAAGGGGTGGATATGCCTGGCGACATGTTGCAACTTGTCGTGTTGGATAAGTTGCCGTTCCCAGTTCCAGATGACCCGGTCGGGAAAGCGCGCGCGAAGCGCATTGAGTCTAGTGGGGAGTCCTCGTTCTCCCGGCACAGCTTGCCAGCGACTGCGGTCGCTTTGAAGCAAGGGGCAGGGCGATTGATTCGCACCGAAACGGATCGCGGAATGCTGGTGATTGGAGACACACGACTGATGCGCAGCAGTTATGGCAGTCGTCTGCGCGGTGCGCTGCCCCCCATGCAGATCCTGACCGAGGCCAGTCAAGCAGACTCGTGGGTGAGGGAGTTGGCTTCACAGCATCTGGATTGAAACCGTGAAACCAGTGGAATGATTGCCTGCCCTTGAATTACCAGAGTTTCCACCAAGATTTGACTTCGTCTTGGATGCCTTCTTTGAGATAGCGGCTCTGGGGAAAGTTGGTTTGCAGCACTCGCCGGTTGTCATCACGCAGGTTGGTCAATCCCATGGCGTCGTAGCTTTGCACCAAGACAGCCAGCGCCTCCTCTAATGCGGGGGATTCTGGATAATCTTTGAGTGCTTGTTGAGCCCGCGCCACCGCCGCCAAGTAGGCGCCGCGCTTCAAGTAGTAGCGCGCAACAACGACTTCATACCGCGCTAACGAGTTGACGATGTATGCCATGCGCAGTCGAGCATCTGGGGCGTACTTGGACTCGGGGAATCGGGTCACCAACTCTCTGAAAGTTTCAAACGCATCTTTCGCCGCTTTTTGATCCCGCTCACTCAAATCTTGAGCGTTTAAAAAACCAAAAAAACCAGACTCGTCATTGAAGTTCACCAAGCCTTTGAGGTAAAGCGCGTAGTCCATCGCTGGGCTAGTTGGGTAGGTGCGCATGAACCGCTCAATGATCGCATTGGCGTAAGCGGGTTCACGCGTTTTGTAGCGCAGGTGAGCGGCGTCAAGCATGGCTTGTTGAGCCAACGGCGTTCCTGCTGCGCGCCCCTCGAGCTTTTCGTAGAGTTCAGCGGCCTTGTCGTTGTTTCCGGCAGCCGCCTCGTCGCGGGCCTCTTGGTAAATCCTGTTGGCACTCCAGCCAAGGGTCTTGTCCGATTCTGAATTGGACGCGCATCCAACGATCAAGAATGCGAGCCCTAAATAAAGCGCGGATAATTTCGACATGGCTTCCTTGCAATTGTTGCCACGCACTCTCAAGGAGGACGTGTGAATCAAAAAATTATATGCGCCCCTCATGATGCAGGGGAAGATGATCCACTCCCATGGGAGGCGGACGCTCCCTCTGGAGGGGAGATTCGCGTGGTGACCGCCGATCTTCAGCACCACGGTACTCGCTTAGACAAGGGCTTGGCCGCTTGGATTCCTGAACTTTCTAGATCATATTTGGCTCAGCTGATCGAAGAGGGATGTGTCAGGATCAATGGAAAGCTGGCGCTCAAGCCCGCCATCAAGCTGTCGACTGGGCAATCCATTGAGATTGAGTTGCGTCCGACGCCGGCGGCCAGCGCCTTCCGAGCTGAGCCCGTTCACTTAAACATTTTGTTTGAGGACGAGCACTTATTGGTCATCAACAAGCCCGTTGGCTTGGTTGTTCACCCGGGCTCAGGCAATTGGACGGGCACATTGCTGAATGGACTGCTGCACCACCATGCAGAGGCCCACAACCTGCCTCGCGCAGGCATCGTGCACCGCCTCGATAAAAACACCAGTGGGTTGATGGTGGTCGCCAAGTCCCGGCAGGCGATGGCGCATCTGGTGGATCAGCTCGCCACCCGCAGCGTGCAGCGTGTTTATGTTGCCCTGGCAAGGGGGCGCAAGGCGGTGGGCGATGTGTTTGAGATCGACCAGCCGATTGGCCGTGACCCCAAAAATCGGCTGCGCATGGCGGTGGTATCGGCTGGTAAGCCCGCTCAAACGGAAGTGACAGTTCGATCCGCTCACGCTCCTTACCTCATGCTGAGGTGCAAGTTGAGAACGGGTCGTACCCATCAGATCAGGGTTCACATGGCCTGGTGTGGTATGCCGCTTGTTGGTGATCGCCTGTATGGGGGAGCTGCGGAGCTTGGAATGGAAGCGCAAGCATTGCACGCGCACGATTTGTCGCTGGTCCATCCAGTGACAGGGGCAACGCTGCACTGGTGGGTGCCGCCACCGCCCGAGTGGCTCAATGCTGCTGAATTGGGTGGGCTTGGGTACAATGCAGCAAGCCTGCTCTGACTGCGGGCGCGTCCCAGTCGGGCAAATGCACGGTCATTTTGCTTTGACTACCATCTGACACAGAGACTATGAACACCACGGATGCCAAGCGCATCCTTGAAACAGCCCTGATTTGTTCGGGTCAGCCCTTGACCATCAAAGACCTGACTGCGCTGTTCGAGGAGCAAATCACTGCCGATACCATCAAGCAAATCTTGGAGCAACTGCAACAAGAGTGGACTCTGCGTGGCGTCGAGTTGGTGTGCGTGGCAACAGGTTGGCGCTTCCAAAGTCGCCCGGAGATGCGTCGTTACTTGGATAGGATGCACCCAGAAAAACCACCCAAGTACACCAGGGCAGCACTTGAAACGCTGGCCATCATCGCTTACCGACAACCCGTCACCAGGGGTGATATCGAAGATATCCGCGGCGTAACTGTGAACTCGCTCATCATCAAACAGTTGGAAGACCGTGGTTGGGTCGAAGTGATTGGACACCGAGAGACTGTCGGCCGCCCCGCGTTGCTCGCAACGACCAAGCAATTCTTGGAGGATTTGGGGCTGCAATCGCTCGATCAGCTTCCTGAGTTGACTGAGGTTCAGCTTGAGGATGCTTTGTCTGGCCAAGATGCCGCGTTACAGGCCGCCGGACTCAGCGCAGAAGAGGCCGCACTGTGGGCACCAGGGCTGGATCTGCAGGTGGTCGAAGAAGGTCGTGCTCAAGCCTCAGAAAGCGTGGGTGCAGGCGCGACCGAATCCCATCTCAACGAATCGGTGGGGTCAGATGTAATCCCGATGACGCCTGCGCTCGATGACGGCATCGAAGGGGGTACCGTGCGCCAAGAGGAGGGAGCGGTCATCGAAGGTCCGTCCGACTTGGCGGTTGCTGAATTCGAGGCGTTGGAAGGTGATTCAAACGCCGCCTCCGAGTCCGAGACGCAAGTTGAAGATTCTCCAAAACCAGAATAGACACAGACAATGCAACGCAATGAACCTGCCCGGGAGGGCCGTTTGCCAGAAACCGTAACAGACGCTGAAGCCTCTGAATTAAACGAAACACCTGTCGATTTACAAGATGTTTTGTCCGGTGAGTTTGATGCCACGCAGGCAGACGAATCGCCTGTCGTTTACAAGCGTGTGTTGCCGCCACAGCAGGATATGCCCAAATTGCACAAAGTCCTGGCGCAGGCGGGCATTGGTTCGCGACTCGATATGGAGCGCTTGATATTGGAGGGGCGTGTATCGGTCAACAATGAGCCGGCACATGTGGGCCAACGCATCAAATTTGGAGATACGGTTCGAGTCAACGGCAAGCCGATTCGAGTCCTCATCGCGCCGCCTCCCATGCGCGTGCTGGCATACCACAAGCCAGTCGGGGAGGTAGTTACCCACGATGATCCGCAAAATCGCCCCACTGTGTTCCGCAAGTTGCCGCGGTTACATCAAGGCAAATGGCAGTCAGTTGGTCGCTTAGACTTGAACACGGAGGGGCTACTCCTGTTCAGCAACTCGGGTCAGTTGGCCAACCAGTTGATGCACCCGCGTTTCGGGCTAGAACGGGAGTACGCTGTCCGGGTATTGGGCACTGTGACCGATGAGGCCAAGCAGCGTTTGACCACTGGCATTGAATTGGAGGACGGGCCCGCTCAGTTCTTGACGCTCAGTGAAGGTGGCGGCGAGGGCGCCAACACTTGGTACAAAGTGACGATTGCCGAAGGCCGAAATCGTGAAGTCCGTCGCCTTTTTGAGGCGGTCGGCCATGCGGTGTCCAGGTTGATCCGCATCCGCTATGGAAGCGTGGTGTTGCCGCGCGGATTGCGCAGGGGGACCTGGGTGGAGCTTAGTGCCCGCGACGTCGCCCAGCTCGCCAACGCTGTGGGCTTGGATGCGAACCCGGAGCCGATGCGGCGGGCGGGCTCGCCTGGTCCTGGCCGCGCGCCCGGGCGCCCCACGGGCAGAGCTCCCAATGGCGGTAAACGTCGTGGGCCGATGGCAGGCAGTAACGCTCGACCTGGAGGCGGCCAGCCTGATCCGATGCGCACGTCTCTGGGATATATCGGAGCTGACACCATCGCTCAGCAACGCAAGGCCCAGCAACAAGCCAAAAAGCGCTTCAAGCGCTAACCTGCTGGCATCTCAACCTGAAAAGGGTTCCTTGGGCGGTTAGAATAGAAGGCTTTCGGAATCCCGCCCCCTACGTTTTTATTTGAGGAAAATCATGGCTATTGAACGCACCCTGTCCATCATCAAACCAGACGCCGTCGCTAAGAACGTGATCGGTCAAATTTACGCCCGTTTCGAGGGCGCTGGCCTGAAAATCGCCGCTGCGAAAATGGCACACCTGTCACGTGGCGAAGCTGAGGCTTTCTACGCGGTTCACAAGGAGCGCCCTTTCTTCAAAGATTTGGTCGACTTCATGATTTCTGGACCAGTCATGATTCAAGTGCTCGAAGGTGAAGGCGCCATCGCCAAGAACCGCGAACTGATGGGCGCAACCGACCCGAAGAAGGCAGAAGCCGGCACGATTCGTGCTGACTTTGCTGACAGCATCGATGCCAACGCTGTTCACGGTTCAGATGCCCCCGAGACCGCCGCTGTGGAAGTGTCATTCTTCTTCCCCGGCATGAACGTGTACTCACGTTAATCATGTCATGACGGCCAATTTGCTCGATTTCGATCTCGAGGGGTTGGCCGCCTTTTGCGAAAAGCTGGGTGAAAAACGATTTCGTGCGACCCAGCTGTTTCGCTGGATTCACCAGCGAGGCGTCAGCGATTTTTCGCAAATGACGGATCTCGCCAAGAGTCTGCGTGAGAAGCTTCCCACTCATGCAACTGTCCTGCCTCTCAAGACGCTCAGCCGCCAAGACTCGACGGACGGCACCATCAAGTGGTTATTCGATGTCGGGGATGGCAATGCCGTTGAGACGGTCTACATTCCAGAAGACGATCGCGGCACCTTGTGTGTGTCCTCGCAAGCAGGGTGCGCAGTTGGTTGCCGTTTTTGCTCAACGGGGCACCAAGGCTTCAGTCGCAACTTGACCACCGGAGAGATCCTGGCGCAGCTTTGGTTTGTGGAACATACCCTCAGGGCGGAGCAGGGGACCAGCGATCGAGTGATCACCAACGTGGTGATGATGGGGATGGGAGAGCCGCTCCAGAATTACAGCGCATTGGTTCCAGCGTTGCGTGCCATGCTGGATGACCACGGGTATGGACTTTCACGGCGTCGCGTGACGGTGTCGACCTCAGGGGTGGTGCCAATGATGGAGCGCTTGGCCAAGGACTGCCCGGTTGCACTGGCGGTGTCCTTGCATGCGCCAATTGACCCGCTGCGTGACGATCTCGTTCCGCTGAATCGCAAGTACCCGCTGGCTGAGCTCATGGCGGCGTGCCGACATTATTTGCCCAGTGCGCCACGCGATTTCATTACGTTTGAGTATTGCATGCTGGATGGTATCAATGACCAGCCCGAGCACGCTCTGGCGCTGATTGATTTATTGCGTCGCGAAGGCATTCATGCCAAGCTCAATTTGATCCCTTTCAATCCGTTTCCTGAGTCTGGCCTGACCAAGTCCAAGCCAGAAACCGTGCAGCAGTTCGCCCGGGTTTTGTTGGAGGCGGGCGTGGTGACCACAGTGCGAAAGACGCGAGGTGATGATATTGATGCCGCCTGTGGTCAGTTGGCGGGCGATGTTTTAGACCGCACGCGTGCTGCAGAGCGCATGGCGCAGCGCCGCCAAACGGTGCAGTGGCATCCGCGTCCCGAAAGCGCGCCATGATGTTCCGACCCGTCACCCGGTCTTGGGTCACTTTTTGCTGGGTCATCAGCTGTGCGCTCTTTTTGGTCGGCTGCGCCGCGCCCACCCATGGCGGCGGCCGACTGGACACAAAAGATTCCACGCGACGGCATGAGCAGGCCCAAGACCGTGTCAACCTTCGGCTTCAATTGGCTGCTGCGTATTGGCAACGCGGGCAGTTCGCTGTGGCGATGGCAGAGGCTCAACAGGCATTGAGTGTCGAGCCGACCAATGCCGATGCACTTCAAATCATCGCTCTATCTCATTGGTCCTTGGGCGATCGGCCTCAGGCCATGCAGGCTTTTCAAAAAGCGGTCGAGATGGCGCCACGCGACACAGGACTCAAGCGCAACCTGGCTTGGTTTCAGTGTTCGGGAACCGATTGGGCAGCAGGCGTTGCGATGCTCGAGGAAATTCAGGAGGTAGACAATACCCCCCAGACGGCGGTTCTGAGTGCCCAGTGCCTTGCACAGCATGATGTGGTGGCATCAGCAACCGCCTTTCGATGGGCTCGTCAGCGCTGGCCAGAAAATGAAGTCGTGGCCAGAATGTGGGCTGAGCATCAGTGGCGAGAGGGTGACTTCACCCGGCTGGTGGGTCAGCTCACGGCATTGAATCAAAGCCGCTTCGCTTCGGGCCGAACCCAAGAGTTGCAAGCGTTGGCACAGCAACAGTTGGTGCCCACCGGCACCCCTGAGCGACAAACCCAAAAGGAGCTGTTGGATGAATGAGGAACCCAACATCAATGAGGTCCTTTTTCCTCAAGCCGTTTCCAATGAACACACGCCGGCTGATGGCCAAGTGGCGAAACAAACCCAACAGGCATGGGATCTGTTGCGTGAGGCACGCGAGGCAAAAGGCGTCAATTTGGTGGTGATATCGTCTGCGTTGAAAGTGCCTCTCGCCCAACTCAAGGCATTGGAGCGCGGTGATTTAGAAGCGTTGCCTGATGCCGTATTTGCGCGCGCCTTGGTGGGCAGTGTTTGCCGGCACTTGGGAGTCGATTCCAGCGCCATTCTGGCGGCGTGGCCCCAGCCCCAACACAGCCAGCTGCAGCACTTGACCAAGCCAATGCGCATGACGCCCACGCCTTTTGAGGAAGACGTGAAGTCCAGCG
Source organism: uncultured Burkholderiaceae bacterium (assembly GCA_964478285.1). Lineage (GTDB taxonomy): Bacteria > Pseudomonadota > Gammaproteobacteria > Burkholderiales > Burkholderiaceae_C > RS62. The sequence goes on along the minus strand of CAYZHE010000005.1, from coordinate 52,037 downwards.
TTTCCCCTCGAATCGTCATTGGCGTGGTCTTGCTGTTTGCAGTTGTTGCCGCTGCTTGGTGGCTTGGGAATCCAGAGCGACTCTTCGATTCTGCGTCCAATTCAGCGTCGGCGTCGGACAGTGAAGGTACCGCCATCATGGGGCGCATACAAACGGTTGACGATCGCGCCGGAGCGACAGGTTCCGAGACCAATGGAAACAGCATTGAGTCAATTCAAGGGGATCCTTCGCTCGTGAAATCAGCATCGCAAGCAGGTGCCGACTCAGCAGCAGTCAGCCAAGGTATTCAAGCCTCCTTGAGCGGCGCATCGGCGATAATTCCGACAGAGATCAATGGATCGGTTCAGCGCCCAGAGACCTCAAATGGTCGCGAGTCCTCTCCCATGGGGTTGACTGAAGGCTTGTTGATCCACGCGAAAAATGTCGCGTGGATTGAAGTCCGCAGCGCCAGTGGAGAAGTCCTGGTCAGTCGCAACATGGCGGCGGACACGCGCGAGGTGGTTTCCGATGGTGCACCTTGGTCCGTTGTGTTGGGCAACGCGACTGATACCGAGATCTTTCGAAATGGCAAGGCGATTGACTTCGCTGAGTTCATCCGCCAAGGCATTGCTCGTATTAATGTGGAGTGATAAACATGACGCTCGGCAGCATTGACATGGCCTCGCCCAAGCCCAAGACCAGTTGGGTGACTGAAGTCAAGTGGGGCAGCCGTACCGTTGGCATCGGTGGTCACCACCCCGTTTGCGTGCAGTCGATGACCAACACCGATACTGCAGACGCAGTCGGCACAGCCATTCAGGTCAAAGAGCTGGCGCAAGCGGGTTCTGAATTGGTTCGAATCACGGTCAATAACGATGAGGCGGCCAAGGCCGTTCCCTACATCCGAGAGCAGCTGGATCGCATGGGTGTGGATGTCCCGTTGGTAGGCGATTTTCACTACAACGGCCACAAACTGTTGAGCGATCATCCGGACTGCGCTCAGGCATTGTCCAAGTACAGAATCAATCCCGGTAACGTGGGCAAGGGTGATAAGAAGGATCGCCAGTTTGCGCAAATGATCGATGTGGCCCTGCGCTATGACAAGCCGGTTCGCATTGGAGTGAATTGGGGTAGTTTGGATCAAGAGTTACTGGCGTCATTGATGGATCAGAACAGCCAGCGTTCTCAGCCGTGGGATGCCAAGCAGGTGATGGCTGAAGCACTCATCAAATCTGCCTTGGATTCAGCAAAATTGGCGGAAAGCCTGGGGATGAAATCGAACAACATCATCCTTTCGTGCAAAGTCAGTGGAGTTCAGGATTTGATTACGGTGTATCGCGAGCTGCATCAGCGTGCGCGTTACCCCCTGCACCTCGGATTGACCGAAGCCGGAATGGGCACCAAAGGCACCGTCGCGTCGACTGCCGCGCTCGCTGTGCTTTTGCAGGAGGGCATTGGTGACACGATTCGTGTCTCGCTGACGCCTCAGCCTAACGAATCCCGAACCCAAGAGGTCGTGATTGCTTGTGAAATTTTGCAAGCGCTTGGGTTGAGGCGGTTTGTTCCCAGTGTCACTGCCTGTCCCGGGTGTGGTCGCACCACGAGCACGTTATTCCAGGAGTTGGCAAAGGAAATCGACGATTACCTTCGGATGTCAATGCCTCGCTGGAAACACGAGTATCCAGGCGTGGAGAACTTGAAGGTCGCCGTGATGGGATGCATTGTCAATGGTCCCGGCGAGAGCAAGCACGCAGACATCGGCATCAGCCTGCCGGGCACCGGGGAAGCACCGGCAGCACCTGTCTACATCGATGGTGAGAAAGCGGCCACATTGAGAGGCGAGGGGATTGCCCTCGCGTTTCATGAGATGGTTGAAAACTATGTGAAAAATCGGTTCGGGGCTTCTGCTTCGCAACCTCATTGAGCGAACATATGGCTGAGATACTGAGCGCCGTGAAAGGCATGAATGACATTGCACCGCCAGAGTCAGACCACTGGCTGTGGTTGGAGCGTGCGTTGCAAGACGTGGTGACGCGTTATGCGTATCGCAACGTGCGCACGCCGATTGTGGAGCCGACGCGATTGTTCGTGAGAGGCTTGGGTGAAGTCACTGACATTGTCGAAAAAGAGATGTACTCTTTTGAGGATCGATTGAATGGAGAGGCATTGACCCTTCGCCCTGAGGGCACTGCTGGCGTTGTGCGCGCCGCAGTTGAGCACAATTGGACTTACGAAGGCCCTAAGCGCCTCTATTACACGGGCGCGATGTTCAGGCACGAGCGGCCCCAAAGAGGGCGTTATCGTCAATTCCATCAATTTGGCGTAGAGGCACTGGGCTTCGGTGGCCCAGACGTAGATGCTGAGATTGTCTTGATGGCTTGCGATGTGTGGCAAAAACTCGGGTTGCAAGGCATTGATTTGCAAATCAATAGCCTAGGACAACCCTCTGAAAGGGCGCTGCACCGCCAAGCGCTGATTGATTACCTGAGTGCGCATATGGAGCAACTCGATGCGGATGCCCAGCGGAGACTGCACGCCAACCCGCTGCGCATTCTTGACACCAAAAACCCTCAAATGCAGGACTTGGTCAACGGAGCCCCTCGTTTGATGGACTACTTGGGGGCTGAATCGCTGGCTCATTTTGAGGGTTTCAAGAGCATCCTGGACGCGAATGGAGTCAGCTACACCATCAACCCGCGGCTGGTGCGTGGCATGGACTACTACAACTTGAGTGTTTTTGAGTTTGTGACAACAGAGTTGGGCGCACAAGGCACCGTGTGTGCGGGTGGCCGATACGATGGTTTGTTTGAACAAGTGGGCGGCAAGCCTACGCCTGCGGTTGGCTGGGCTCTTGGGATGGAGCGGTTGCTTGAGTTGCTCAAGACGCAGGATCGCTTGCCTGCACCAGAAGCGCCCGATTGCTATGCAATCGTGCCAGCCTTAGCGCACTCAGGTGCGGTCGCATTGGCCTGTCGGACCTTGAGGGCTGTTGGCGCACGTGTTCAATTGCATGCGACAGCGGGTGAAGGTCAAGGGAGCATGAAGTCCCAATTCAAAAAGGCGAATGCCAGTGGTGCACGCTGGGCGCTGGTATTTGGAGAGGAAGAGCTCGCCCAAAACACTGTCACCGTCAAGGATTTGCGCTCCACGGAGACGGACGGGGCAAATCAAAAGACCATCCCGATGCCTCAGTTGGCGGCCTGGTGGCAAAGCCAAACATAGATCAGATGGCCCCACGCTCTACAATTCACCGATAAACACTGCAAGTTAGATTCACGATGGCAACCCAACACTTAGACCTCGAAGAGCAAGAACAACTGGACCAATTGAAGGCGTTTTGGGCAAAGTGGGGCAACCCCATCACTTGGCTCTTGATCGCGGTGCTGGTGGCCTACGCAGGATGGAATGGTTGGCAGTACTGGCAGCGGGACAAAGCCCAAAAATCAGCAGCCTTGTTTGGCGAGCTTGAGTTGGCTGTTCAAGCCAAAGACATCGACAAAGCGGCGCGCATCGTGGCCGACATGGAGGCCAATGTGCCGGGCACTGCGCTCACAGAGCAGGGGATGCTTGTGGTCGCAAAGGCGATGGCCGATGCTGGACAGTGGGACAAGGCCAAGGCTCAGCTTCTGACTGCTCAGTCGCGCGCCAAAGATGCGGCCTTGAAGGCATCCATTGCATTGCGGCTTGCTGCGGTGGAGATGAACGCCCAGAACTGGGATGCCGCTTTGGCTCATTTACAGGGCAACTGGCCAACAAGTTACGTCGGACTCATTGAGGATCGCAAGGGCGACATTCTGCGTGCCAAGAAAGAATCTGCCGCTGCCATCCAAGCCTACCAGGCCAGTTATCAGGCTTTGCCTGCCAGCAGTGCCTACCGTGGGATGGTGGGTGTCAAACTCAACGCCTTGGGAGTTTCCATTGAGCAGTGAACTGTCGTTCTTCAAACGGTTGGCCCTGAGCGCCTCGGTGTTGGTGTTGGCCGCGTGCGCATCTGGTCCTGAACGCCCCAAGCCTACCCCGCTCGCTGAACTCGCACCCTCGTCGGTATCTGTGCGGGTTGCTTGGACTGCCCAGTTGGGCGCCCCGACGGACGGACTGCGGGCACGGGTTGCTGGTGGGCAAGTTGCCATCGCGAGCACCAAAGGCAATGTACAGGTGAGGGAAGTGGTTTCTGGCGCCCTCGTGTGGGAGACTGCACTTCCCAAAGGCATATCGGCTGGCTTGGGTTTCGATGGAAAAAGGGTCGCCCTGGTCGACGTCGATAACCATTTAACGATGCTTGAAAATGGAAAAGTCCTTTGGCGCTACCGCTTGAATGCGCGCACCTTCACAGCCCCCTTTGTGGCTGGTGGTCGCGTGTTTGTGGTGACCGCCAACCGCGAGGCGCAGGCTTTCGATGCGGACAATGGTGCGGCGCTGTGGTCGCGCAGTTACTCGGGTGAGCCATTGGTATTGCAAGCCCCCACGTTGTTGGGCGCATTTGGCCCCGATTTGGTGGTTGGCTTTGGGGAAAACTTGGCTGCGATTCGCCCAGATACTGGCGAGTTGTTTTGGAATGCGGCTTTGGTGCGTCCTAGGGGGGCAAACGAAATCGAACGCCTGAGCGACGTGGTAGCAGGTGCCCACTCTGCCAATGGCTTGTTGTGTGGTCGAGCATTCCAAGCCAGCGTGGCCTGTGTGTCAATTCAAACAGGCTCGCGCGTTTGGTCTCAGGATGACGATGGCTCAACTGGTATTTCAGGGGATGAGCAGAAGATTTTTGCCAGCGATCGATCGGGCACATTGAAGGCGTGGCGTTTGACGGACGGCCAACTGCTTTGGCAGCAAGATGTGCTTCGCTTCCGAGATCTGTCGGGTTCGACTGCGCTTGGGCGCACATTTGTCGTCGGCGACGGTCAGGGCTTTGTGCATTGGATCGCCAAAGAGGACGGCAAAATTTTGGCTCGTATGCCAACCGATGGATCAGCGATCTCTTCGCCGCCCCAATTGTTCAACGACACGTTGATCGCGCTCACTGCCAATGGCGGTGTATTTGCCTGGCAGCCCCAATGATTCCAGTTATCGCCCTTGTCGGGCGTCCCAATGTCGGCAAATCGACGCTGTTCAATCGTTTGACGAAGTCGCGCGATGCGATCGTGGCCGATTTTGCCGGTCTGACTCGTGACCGCCACTATGGCAAAGGGCGGCTTGGCGCACGTGAGTATTTGGTGATCGATACCGGTGGCTTTGAGCCAGAAGCAGACGCGGGCATCTATTTCGAGATGGCCAAACAAACGCGGCAGGCGGTGATTGAGTCTGACGTGGTCGTGTTTGTGGTCGACGCTCGCGCAGGGTTGAGTGCTCAAGATCACGATATCGCCAATTATCTGCGGCGACTTGGCAAGCCAACCCTATTGATTGCCAACAAAGCTGAAGGCATGCAACAAGGTTTACAGCTGACTGAGTTCTACGAGCTCGGTTTGGGCGAGGTGATGGCGGTCTCTGCAGCCCACGGGCAAGGCGTGAGGTCTTTGCTTGAGGCGGCACTTGAAACCTTGGATTTGCCAGAGGAAGAAGAAGACGAGGCCAGCGGTGACGCCAACCGTCCGATCAAATTGGCCGTTGCTGGCCGTCCCAACGTGGGCAAGTCGACGCTGATCAACGCATGGTTAGGGGAAGAGCGTCTCGTCGCATTTGATATGCCAGGCACGACCCGGGACGCCATCTCAGTTCCGTTTGAGCGAGATGGACAACATTTTGAGCTGATTGACACGGCAGGCTTGCGGCGCAAGGGGAAGGTGTTTGAAGCGATTGAAAAGTTCTCCGTCGTCAAAACGCTGCAAGCCATTGAAGGGGCCAACGTAGTGCTCTTGCTGTTGGATGCCACTCAGGGCATCACGGACCAAGATGCGCATATCGCTGGATTCATTGTTGAGAGCGGTCGGGCGCTGACCATCGCCGTCAACAAGTGGGATGCAGTGGATTCGTACCAGCGTGAGTTGATCGAGCGTTCCATTGCGCAGCGATTGCCGTTTTTGAAATTTGCCAAGGTACACACCATTTCGGCTAAAAAGCGCCAAGGACTGGCGCCAGTATGGAAGTCGATCGCTGCAGCACATCAAGCAGCCACGAGAAAGCTCCCGACCCCTCAGCTGACGCGAATTCTCCTCGAAGCGGTTCAGTATCAGGCGCCGAAGCGCTCAGGTATGTTCCGACCCAAGCTTCGCTATGCTCACCAGGGGGGTATGAATCCCCCCGTGGTGGTGGTTCACGGCAACTCTCTCGAACACGTCACGGATGCGTACAAACGATATCTTGAGGGACGAATTCGAGCTGTTTTTGATTTGACCGGGACCCCACTCCGCATCGAAATGAAGACCAGTCACAATCCCTACACGGATTGATGCAGGTGGTCGGGCCTGTGTTATCTTAGAGTTTTTCAATCTGTATCAACGAACACGGAACCATATCGTGAGCAATAACAATAAAGCCCAAGTTCTTCAGGACCCATACCTCAATTTGCTGCGCAAAGAGCACGTGCCAGTTTCCATTTACTTGGTAAACGGCATCAAATTGCAGGGGCAAATCGAGTCCTTTGATCCGTACGTTGTGTTGCTGCGCAACACCGTGACACAGATGGTCTACAAGCACGCCATCTCTACCATCGTTCCCGGCCGAGCGGTGCAGTTTGCGGCGCCCGTTGCCGAAGGTGACCAGTAAATTATTGACGCCAAAACTGTGAGTGAGGGCACGGTCGCAGCGCCCGCAAACGGGTTGCCTGTCGCGATTTTGGTTGGCGTCGATTTTGGCGAACCCCACTTTGACGGCGATCTGGCTGAACTAGGATTGCTGGCCGAAACGGCGGGCTTTCGCGTCGGACATCGGCTGGTTTGCAAACGCCGTGCCCCGGACCCTGCGCTGTTTGTCGGTACTGGCAAGGCGGAGGAGATCAAGCAGCTGGCTCAAATGACCAATGCCAGCGAAGTCTTGTTTGATCAAGCGCTGAGTCCGGCCCAGCAGCGCAACCTCGAAAAATTCCTTGGTTTGGCCGTCAACGATCGGACCTTGGTGATCTTGGAAATCTTTGCTCAGCGCGCGCGTAGCCACGAGGGCAAGCTGCAGGTCGAACTCGCTCGATTGCAGTACTTAAGCACACGACTCGTTCGCCGATGGAGCCACTTGGAACGCCAAAGAGGTGGTGTAGGCCACCGTGGGGGACCAGGTGAAACGCAGATCGAACTCGACCGCCGGATGCTGACAGACGCGGTCAAGCGCACGCGAGAAAAGCTCGAAAAGGTCAAGCGCCAACGCGCCACGCAGCGCAGGCAGCGGCAGCGCCGAGGCGCTTTCTCCGTGTCGATTGTCGGCTATACCAACGCTGGCAAGTCCACCCTATTCAACGCGCTGGTCAAGGCGCAGGCATACGCGGCAAACCAATTGTTCGCGACTTTGGACACAACGACGCGGGAAATGTATTTGGCTCAGGCCCAGCGATCGGTGTCTCTATCGGATACGGTCGGGTTCATTCGCGATTTGCCGCACGGTCTGGTCGAGGCGTTTTCAGCAACATTGCAAGAGTCGGTTGATGCCGATTTGTTGCTGCACGTCGTTGATGCGGGCAGTGAGAATGTTTACGAGCAAATGGATGAGGTCCAGCGGGTATTGATTGAAATCGGCGCGGGCGCAGTCCCTCAGATTTTGGTTTTCAACAAGTTAGACACCCTGCCAGTCGAGCGTCAGCCCGAATCCTGGGTCGACGCGATGGAAATCGACGGGGTCAGTGTGCCTCGGGTCTTTGTCAGCGCTCGGGGCGGTTCCGGCTTGGATGACCTTCGTGCAGTGGTGGCCGAGCGCGTCGTGGCGCAGTGGTCCCCCAACGCTCGGCCGTTAGAGGACTGGGAACAGTAACTGCCCTAAAGAATTTCGGCTTTTCGCCTTCTGCCACAATAAAGGCTTCACACAACCGCGGTAACTGTTATGTTGTCTGGCATTCTCCATCGATTGACTTCGGTATTTCCCCGCCGCCCTCAGGGTGTGTACAACCTCAATGATCCTCAATGGGGCAGGGGAGATGATGGCTCCTCTTCCGAGCAAGAGCGGCCACGCAATGTCCCGCCCCAGAGACCCTCTCAGGACACGCAGGCGCCTCCTGACCTAGACGAGCTGTGGAGAGACTTCAATCGCCGAATCAGCGGCCTGTTTGGTGGCAAAGGCGGTGGTGGCGGACAGTCACCTGCTGGCGGTGGACAAGGCCCCAGTGGCAAGGCGACAGGTATCGGTGCCGGTTTGATCGCGGTTGCGCTGTTGGTGATTTGGCTGGGGTCAGGCTTTTTTATCGTCCAAGAAGGTCAGCAAGCCGTGATCACCCAATTCGGGCGATACCACGGCACTGTGAATGCCGGTTTCAATTGGCGCTTGCCTTATCCCATTCAAGCCCATGAGACGGTGTTTGTGACCCAAATCCGCTCTGTAGACGTGGGCAGCGACAGCATTGTGCGGACGACGGGGCTGCGCGAGTCGGCCATGTTGACGGCTGACGAAAATATCGTGGAAATCAAGTTTGCGGTGCAGTACCGCTTGAGCGATGCTCGTGCCTACCTCTTTGAGAGCCGAAATCCGGATGCCGCAGTCGTATCGGCGGCGGAAACTGCGGTCCGTGAAGTCGTAGGTAAGATGAAAATGGACTCAGCCTTGGCCGAGGAACGAGACCAAATTGCCCCACGCGTGCGGCAGTTGATGCAGACCATTTTGGACAGATACAAGGTTGGCATCGAGGTTGTTGGCGTGAACTTGCAACAAGGCGGTGTGCGTCCCCCAGAACAAGTCCAAGCCTCTTTTGATGATGTGCTGAAGGCCGCACAAGAACGTGAGCGTGCGAAGAACGAAGCACAGGCTTATGCGAATGACGTGATTCCACGCGCTGGCGGTCAAGCCTCTCGCTTGCGTGAGGAGGCGGAAGCCTACAAAGCCAGAATCGTCGCGCAAGCGCAAGGTGATGCCAAGCGGTTCGAGCAGCTCTATGCAGAATACAAGAAGGCTCCCAAAGTCACGCGCGATCGCCTCTACCTGGACACAATGCGAGATGTGTATGCGAACGTTACAAAGGTCGTAATTGAATCCAGACAGGGTTCCAACATGCTTTATTTGCCGCTCGACCAACTGTTAGCCAATACGCAAAACGGTTCTACCCCGAGCACAGCGGCTTCTCGCATGGCGCCCACTTTGCCGGCGCTTGGTGCCATGGCGAATAGCCAAAGCGACTCGCGCCAGAGTGCAGACCCTCGCACTGACCGCTCACGCGGCGCGCGCTAAATCAGACGTTTTTGGAGCAAATGCGATGAATCGATTAGGCTTGTTAATCAGCACGGTATTGCTGTTGTTGGCTCTGGCGAGCTCAACCTTGTTCGTGGTGGATCAGCGTCAGTTTGGGGTGGTCTACCAATTGGGAGAAATCAAGCGGGTCGTCACAGAGCCTGGCTTGAATTTCAAGATGCCACCGCCTTTTCAAAATGTCAGCTACATCGACAAGCGGTTGTTGACACTCGACAGCTCAGACACGGAGCCGATGTTGACGGCAGAAAAGCAGCGCGTTGTGATTGATTGGTTCGTGCGCTGGCGCATTTCTGAGCCCTCTGCCTACATCCGAAACGTAGGCTTGAACGAAAACTCTGGCGCGCTCCAACTCAACCGTGTGGTGCGCAACTCATTCCAAGAGGAAGTCAACAAACGAACGGTGTTCCAGCTGTTGTCTTCAGACCGTGAGGCATTGATGGCCGACGTCAAGTCTCAAGTGCTAGCGGCTGTGAATGGCGCTGAAAAGCCCTGGGGCATGGATGTGGTCGATGTTCGAATCACACGCGTGGACTACGCAGAGACCATCACCAAGTCGGTTTATGACCGAATGGAAGCGGAACGCAAGCGGGTTGCCAATGAGTTGCGTTCAACCGGTCAGGCCGAGGGCGAAAAAATTCGTGCTGATGCAGACAAGCAGCGCGAAGTCATCCTAGCAGAGGCTTACCGTGATGCCCAAAACATCAAGGGTCAGGGGGATGGACAGGCAGCGAACATCTTTGCCAAGGCGTTTGGTCAGGATCCTGCTTTTGCTCAGTTCTACCGGAGCCTCGAAGCCTACTCTGTGAGCTTCGCCAACAAGGGCGATGTGATGGTGTTGGACACCGACAACGAGTTTTTGAGAGTTTTGCGCGGCGTCAAGCCGTAAGCGAGGCTTTTGGGCCATGGATTCACTGTGGTGGGCCATTGGTCTGGTGCTGGTGCTCGAAGGGCTGATGCCCTTTGCATCGCCGACGCAGTGGCGCCGGTATTTGACTGAATTGCTCAAGCTGGCGGATAGCCAGCTTCGAGCGTTCGGGCTTTTTGCGATAGCGTTGGGGATGGCGCTCATGTGGGCCTTCGCTTGATTCCTCATTGATTCATCTTGCGCCCGCCAAATTCTCCACATTAAGCCGGTAAAATTCCTACCTTTGCCTGCACGGAATTGGTTGCTTATGTCTGCTTGGGTCCTCCCGGATCAATTTGCTGATGTGTTGCCCGCGGAAGCGCGCCACATCGAAGAAATGCGTCGCAAGTTGCTTGACACGGCACGGAGCTATGGCTACGAGCTGGTGATCCCCCCATTGATGGAGCACTTGGAGTCGTTGCTCTCGGGCACCGGCAAGGCTCTGGATTTAAATACATTCAAAGCGGTCGACCAGTTGAGCGGCCGTTCTATCGGTGTGCGTGCTGATATGACGCCCCAAGTCGCCCGCATTGATGCGCACCTGTTGAACCGTGAGGGCGTGGTGCGCCTTTGTTACTGTGGTCCAGTCGCGAAGACACGAGCGATCCATGCCCATGCCACACGCGAGCCGTTGCAGTTCGGTGCTGAGTTGTTCGGCCACAAGGGGCTGGAGGCCGATATCGAGATCCTTGAGATGGTGCGTGCCGCGCTCCAAGCAGTTGGCGTGCATCGGATTTGTATCGATTTGGCAGACGCGAGGATTGTCAAATCACTGGTCCAGTGGGCGGGACTCAGTGGTGAGAGCGCAGTCGCGATGCGAGACGCGATCTCAGTCAAGGACACCTCTGCTGTGGTTGCGTTGAGCGCAGAGGCTTCGCCCCAGGCCCAAGAGGCATTGCTCGCGTTGGTCCAAATGTACGGCGGTCACGAGGTACTGGAAGATGCCGCTCGTCGATTGCCCGCCTTGCCAGAGATTCAAGCGGCGTTAAGTGATCTGAAGGCGTTGATTGCGAGCTTGGGAGAGGCGCAAATCACTTTGGATTTGGCGGATGTCCGAGGTCAGGGGTATTACACCGGCATTCGCTTTTCCATTTTGACGCATGAACACGACAGCCCAATGTCGGTGGAGCTAGCCCGCGGCGGTCGCTACGACGAAGTGGGGGCAGTGTTTGGTCGACATCGACCTGCGGTTGGTTTCTCCATGGATCTCAAGGAACTCGTTTTTGCTGTGCCTGAGCGAGCAGCAGCACCCGTGATCCGAGCGCCTTGGTCCTCAGAGGCTGGACTGCGCCGCGCGATCAGTGAATTGCGCGCAAAGGGCGAAGTGGTGATTGGCGTGTTGCCTGGGCACGAACATCAGGTGCATGAATTTGAGTGTGACCGCGAGTTGGTTCACGTCGATGGGGCTTGGGTTGTGCGCCCCCTTCAACAACATTGATTGTTTTATGACTATGCAAACAAAACAGGCAACCCCTTCCCGCCACGTCGTGGTTGTAGGGACGCAGTGGGGTGACGAGGGTAAGGGCAAGTTGGTCGATTGGCTGACAGAGACCGCCACTGGTGTGGTTCGATTTCAAGGCGGACACAACGCGGGCCACACATTGGTGATCAACGGCAAAAAGACGGCGCTGCACTTGATTCCTAGCGGCATCATGCGCGCGGGAGTGAAGTGTTACATCGGCAATGGAGTGGTCCTGTCGGTTGGCAAATTGCTGGAAGAAATCGAAGGACTAGAAAAGGCGGGAGTCGTGGTTCGTGATCGCCTGTTCGTGAGCGAAGCCTGTCCTTTGATTTTGCCCTTCCATGTGACCATTGATATGGCTCGAGAAGCTGCCAAGGAGCGCAGTGGGAATGCCAAAATCGGCACGACTGGCCGCGGTATTGGTCCCGCTTACGAGGACAAAATTGCGCGGCGTGCATTGCGTGTGCAAGACTTGCGTTTCCCAGATCGATTTGCAAGCAAACTCAAGGAATTGCTTGCGCTGCACAACCATGTCCTAACGACCTACTTGCACGGTCAACAGATTGATTGGCCCGATACCGTCAAGCCCTATATGGTCAACGGGGAAGTGTCTTTTGACGCGGTGTACAAAGAAGCAATGGCGCAGGCTACACAGCTGCTGCCGATGGTGGCGGATGTCTCTAAAGCTTTGAATGAAGCCCACGCCGCGGGTGCCAATTTGCTGTTTGAGGGGGCTCAAGGGACTTTGCTCGACATTGATCATGGCACGTATCCGTTTGTGACTTCCAGCAACTGTGTCGCCGGCAATGCAGCCGCGGGCGCAGGCGTAGGGCCTGGCTTGTTGCACTACGTGCTCGGCATCACAAAGGCATATTGCACCCGCGTTGGTGGCGGACCATTTCCAACAGAGTTGGATTGGGAGACAGAGGGCACGCCTGGCTGGCATATGTCTACCGTCGGCGCTGAGCGGGGAACCACCACGGGACGCAGCCGCCGCTGCGGTTGGTTTGATGCCGCTCTGTTGAAACGCTCAGCCCAGGTCAACGGCTTGTCCGGTCTGTGTATCACCAAGCTGGATGTGCTTGATGGTCTGAAGGAGCTGCAGCTGTGTGTGGGTTACCACCTCGACGGCGAGCGCATCGATTTGCTGCCCATGGGCGCTGATGAAATTGAGCGGTGCCAACCCATTTATGAGTCGATGCCCGGTTGGGACACGAGTACCGTGGGTGCGACGCGGATGGATCAGTTGCCGCCTAACGCCATCGCGTACTTGCGTCGAATCGAAGCAGTGACCGGCGTACCGATCCACATGGTTTCCACCAGTCCTGATCGTGACCACACCATCCTTTTAAACCACCCCTACCACGCCTGATGCAAGGAGCCCCCAATGTTGACTGAAGATGGCAAACACCTCTATGTCTCTTATGACGAGTACCATAATCTGATCGAAAAGCTGGCCATCAAGATCCACCAGTCTGGTTGGGAATTTGACACGATTCTCTGTTTGGCTCGCGGTGGTATGCGTCCTGGAGACATTTTGTCTCGCATCTTTGACAAGCCCCTGGCCATCATGTCAACCAGCTCTTACCGAGCAGAAGCCGGTACGGTGCAAGGCAATTTGGACGTGGCGAGGTACATCACCACCCCCAAAGGCGAGATCGCAGGCAAAGTACTTTTGGTCGATGATTTGGCTGACTCTGGACACACGCTGAAAGTCGTGATTGATACCTTGCGCAGCAATTACTCTCCGATCAGTGAACTCCGCAGTGCGGTGATTTGGACCAAAGGCGTTTCTACGTTCCAACCTGACTACTCAGTGGATTTGTTGCCCACGAATCCTTGGATTCACCAGCCTTTTGAGAACTACGACAGCACGCGTCCAGCAGATTTGCTGGCCAAGTGGAGCATATGATTTATATGTGATTTGTGTGAAAACAGCGCCTATCGGCGCTGTTTTTCTTTGGAACATAATGATTCTTCTGTTTTCGTAACTTGCTCCTGCAATTGACGCCCATGACATCTAAGTCGACTTCATTGATTCACCATCCTTATGTACCACCTGCAGGATTTGTCGCTGCTCAGCCAGCGGTGCATCGCGCATCCACCGTGGTTTTTGAATCCGTTCAAGAGATGCACGAGCGAGATTGGCGTGACAAGTCTGGGTACACCTATGGTCTGCACGGCACACCGACAACATTCACGCTAGAGGAGCGTTTGTGCGAACTCGAGGGGGGGCGTTATTGCACCTTGGCGCCCAGCGGATTGGCGGCGATCACGCTGGTCAATATGGCCTTTTTGCAAGCCGGTGATGAGGTACTGATTCCGGACAACGTCTATGGTCCGAACCGGGCATTTGTCGAAGTCGAGTTGTCAAAGTGGGGCATCACTCACCAGACGTACGACCCCATGAGCCCGCAAGATTTGGCGGGTCGAATTCACGCCAAGACTCGCCTCGTCTGGATTGAGGCCGCAGGCTCGGTATCACTTGAGTTTCCAGATGGCCCTGGGTTGGTCGGCGTGGTGAAGGCGGCCAATGCAGGGAAGGACCCGAGCAAGGAGCGTCCGATCTTGACTGCACTGGATAACACTTGGGGTGCTGGTATTGCGTTTCAGCCATTTGACTGGGGTATCGACATCTCCATTCACGCGCTCACCAAATACCCTAGCGGCGGCGCTGACGTGCTGATGGGGTCTGTGATGACATGTGACCGTGAATTGCACGCCGTGATTCAAATGGTGCACAGTCGACTTGGCCTAGGTGTCGCTGGAGATGATGCGGAGCGCGTGCTGCGGGGGCTGCCGTCAATGGTGTTGAGGTATGAGCAGCAAGACCGAACAACCAGAATCTTGGCGACTTGGGCGACGACCCAAGAAGCTTTTGCTCGGGTTCTCCACCCTTCGTTGCCTGATTCGCCAGGACATCATGCTTTTGTTCAACATTGCTCTGGTGCTGCATGTTTGTTCAGCGTCGTCTTTGATCCGCGCTATTCTCAAACTCAGGTGGAAGCGTTTTGCGACCGGCTTCAGCTGTTCAAGCTAGGCTACTCGTGGGCAGGTCCGATGAGTTTGGTCGTCCCGTATCAGCTGCCCACCATGAGGCGCTTGCCTTGGCCCTATAGCGGGCAATTGGTCCGATTTGCGATTGGCCTTGAGGATGCCAAAGATTTGCAAGCGGATATTGAGCAGGCCTTGTTCGCCCTACAAGGATGATTGCGTTGCCAAGAAGCTGGCAGCCTTGAGCGCGTCGAAGCGCGCGAAAATCAAGCCAGCTCGGCGATGCGTTGAGCGCCTGTGTCTATCGCTGACTGGTCAATGGCGCTGATCATCACGGCCGGCGCATTCCCAAACTGCTGGAAATTGCGTTGCATAGACTCGAAGTACTTCGGGTCGTAATGCACGCTCAGCAGCTCCTGTACCACGACTTGAATTTGGCCGGCCTGAATGAGCGAGTGCCATCGATCAATGGTCGCGTGCCCAAGTAGCGCGACCAGCGTTTGAATGCGTTCGGAAAAATGAGCGCTGTCTTGAACGAAGTGGTCGTAATCGCGCATCAGTAAGGCGACGCGGTTTTCCAAATCCATCTCGATGCGGACACAAGGCGACGCCCGCATGGCCTGAATGACTGATTCGGGCACTGTGACATTGCCGACTCGTTTGCTTTCAGACTCGACGTAAACAACTTGGTTTTCATCGAGCTGTTTGAGCGCGTGCCAGAGTTTCATTTCAAAATGTTTCTGCGAAGGCTGTGCCTCTCCTGGCAATAAACCCAGCACGGAGCTGCGATGGTTGGCAAGTCCCTCTAAGTCCAGCGTCTGATGACCTTGTGCCGCCAACGCATGTAGCAGATGGGTCTTGCCTACACCGGTCGGCCCGGCCACAACCCTCCATTTCAGCCGAGCAACTTGTTCTGGAATATCAGCCACGACAGCCGCACGAAATGCCTTGTAACCCCCCTCGAGCAGGGTGACGCGAAATCCAATCGCCGACAAAATCGTGGCTTGAGCGCCGCTTCGGTTGCCTCCGCGCCAACAATACAGCAGTGGCTTCCACTGTTTGGGCGCGTCGAACAAATGCTGTTCAATGTGCTTGGCGGCATTTCTAGCCACCAGCGCGGCGCCTCTTTTCTTTGCTTCAAAGGCACTGACTTGCTTATACATCGTGCCGATAAGCACCCGTTCATCATCATTGAGTGAAGGCCAATTTTGCGCGTTAGGCAGGTGATCCAAAGCGAATTCACCCTGGCTTCTGGCATCGATGATGGCGTCAAATTCGTTCAACTTGTGAAGCGCCTCTATGGCACTCAAGGTGATCAGGGACATGTTCAAAACATCTTCTGAAGAGTAGGCCAGACGTTGTCTGCCAACAAAGGTTGAGCCGCTTCATTGGGGTGAATGCGATCGTCTTGGAACCAACGCATGGCATCGGGGACGTCTGCGACGCCGCGCAAGAGAAATGGCACCAAGCCAGCACCGGTCTCATTCGCCACGGTTTTGAAGCTCGCCTCAAATTCTTGGGTGTATTTCGCGCCATAGTTGGGTGGTACCTGTACACCCACCACGAGCACTTTGGCATTGACACCCTGCGCAGCTTGGATCATTGCCACGAGATTCGCCCTCATGGCTTTTAGTGAGAGGCCGCGCAATGCATCATTGGCCCCCAGCTCGAGGATGACCCATTTGGGCTTGTGCGCCGTCAACAGAGGCGCCAGTCGGGCTCTGCCACCGCTGGTCGTGTCACCACTGATGCTTGCGTTGACTACCGTGACGTCTGGATGGATCTCCCTCAATTTGGCGGAGACATGGGCAACCCATCCGGTCCCTCTTTGAAGGCCGTACTCCGCGCTGAGCGAATCACCCACCACCAGCAAGGTCCCAACAGCTTTGGCTTGCGCGACGCCAGATAAAACGATGAATAAGCCTACAAACCAGGACCTTAGCGCGAATCGGCTAGAGTGCATCTTGTGGCTAACAGTGCGCAGTCCGTTCAAAAAACAGTGAGTATTCAGCATGGTTGATCAATTCAGAAATTCCGCCGCTTCTGGCGCCCCCTGGGTGCTTGAGGCGAAACATCTGGGCAAAGTGGTACAGGATGTGTCTGGCCCATTATCCATCCTTGCTGACGTTGACTTCTCCTTGAGCCCGGCTGAAACGGTGGCTATCGTAGGGGCTTCTGGTTCGGGGAAAAGCACGCTGCTGTCTTTGCTCGCAGGCTTGGATACGCCGACTCATGGAGAGGTGCTGATCAACGGCCAAAACATTTTTGCTCTGGGTGAAGATGAACGGGCAGCGTTTCGTGCTCAACACATGGGGTTCGTCTTCCAGAATTTTCAATTGCTGACGCATTTGAGTGCACTCGAAAACGTCATGCTGCCACTTGAGTTGGCCGGCATGAGCGACGCGCGTGAGCGCGCTGAGATGATGTTGGATCGCGTCGGTTTGGGGCAAAGGCTCAGCCACAAACCTCGCGTGCTTTCTGGCGGTGAACAGCAGCGCGTCGCTTTGGCTCGTGCGTTTGTGGTCAATCCTCAGATTTTGCTGGCCGATGAACCGACGGGGAGCCTCGATTTCGCAACGGGGCGCATTGTGCTGGACTTGATGATGTCCCTCAACCAAGAGTTTGGAACCACTTTGGTGATGGTGACCCATGACGAAGCACTGGCCCAGCAATGCCAAAGGCAATTGACTGTGGCTGCCGGGCGATTGAGCAGCGACAGCGCTGCGATAATCGCAGTATGAGCAAAAAAATACTGTTTGGGTTCCACGCTGTCGGTGTGCGTTTGAAGGTTGCGCCGCAATCCATCGAAGCAATCTACGTTGACCCATCGCGGCGCGACGCCCGAATGCGGCAATTTGTCACGAAAGCCAAAGAAGCTGATGTCCGGTTGATTGAGGGTTCGTCTCTGCGCCTGACCCAACTTGCCGGCACTGGCGGACACCAGGGCGTTGTTGCTCAAGTGGGTGCGATCGAAGTGGCCAAGACGTTGGATGACGTCCTCAGCGCTCTGGAAGACCAACCCGGTGTCAATCCTTTGCTACTCGTCTTGGATGGTGTGACTGATCCACACAATCTGGGCGCGTGTTTGCGTGTCGCTGATGGCGCAGGCGTTCAGGCGGTGATCGCGCCAAAGGACCATGCCGTCGGTGTCAATGCAACTGTGGCCAAGGTGGCGAGCGGCGCTGCAGAGACTGTGCCCTATTTCATGGTGACCAATTTGGCGCGAACGCTTCGAGAGTTACAACAAAAAGGCGTGTGGGTGATCGGCACCTCGGACACCGCGACCCAAAGCATCTACGATGTGGACCTCACCGGCCCTGTGGCCTTGGTCATGGGCGCAGAAGGAGAGGGGATGCGTGCTTTGACAACCAAAACGTGTGATGAATTGGTTTCAATCCCGATGGCTGGTGCGGTGGAGAGTCTTAATGTCTCAGTCGCCAGTGCCGTGTGCGCTTTCGAGGCGGCCAGGCAGCGCCTCAAGTCTGTTTGATTTGGAAATCAAAATGGTGCGATCGCGTTTTTGGCTTCTTGTGGGTGTTGCAGTGTTTTACCTAGCGGGGTGTACGCAAGAGCAACAGAACAAAATTGGCCGTGATCTCCAAAATTGGACTGGTACTGACGGTGTTTTGGAGGTCTATGCAGGGGACAAGCTGGTGCGTCGATTTCTCAGAGTCGACAAATTGAGCACAGCTCTGGGCACTGATGATGGTCGCCCGCGTCCCTATCGATTTGGCTATGGCGTCTTTGATGCCAACCTCAACGGCGTGGTGGATGCTGAGGAAAAGAAGGTTTACTTTGAGATCTCCGACTACAGCACGCCTTACGTGTTTTACGAAAATCCGCGCTAGACGGACGAACCCCCTGGGCTTGACCGCTCTGTCACGCTTGGGACAAAAAATTAAGGGTTAACCCTTAATTTACCTGGGCGGTATGTCACACTCAAGCTTTCGGGTAAACCCTAGGATTGAATCACATGACGATCGCCACCTTCCCCAAAGCCTACGCCGGCTTTCTTCCTCAAGAATTCCAACCCACTCTGCTCAAGCGGGCGTGGATTAACTTCCGCCGGTTCGCAGCCCTGTCCACCAAGCCCATTCATCAACAAGCAGTTGCTTTGAGCCAACGCCCTCGGGCACGATCCCTTTCACGCGGCTTTGGTGCATTCGATTTCCCCATTGATCACCGCGTGGTCCAAGAGTTGGCTTGCATTGCCAGCTGGCAAGAAAGCCAGAGCAAAGTCTGAATCTCACTTTGAGACTCTTTGCAGCCACCCTCGAGGTGGCTTTTTATCGCCCAGACTGGTCATTGACTTCACGCAGGGGACATTCATCGGGATCATGTAACGGATGCGGCAGCTGCAGGGTGCGATGACATCCACAATAGGGATGTCCACCTTGAGGGATGTACCACGCTCGCTGGAGAATTGTGTGATCAATAAGTTGACCCCCCGCTTAGAGGACGCATTTGTCGGCGTCAAAGACGGAGACACCGTGCTGATTGGCGGATTTGGTACCGCAGGTATCCCGGAGGAGTTGATTGACGGCTTGATCGCTACTGGGGCGAAGGACCTGACCGTCGTCAACAACAACGCTGGCAGTGGCGACACTGGCATGGCTGCCTTGCTCAAGGCCGGGCGCGTGCGCAAAATCATTTGCAGCTATCCCCGTCAGGCTGACAGCTATGTGTTCGACGACCTGTATCGCCGCAAGGCCATTGAACTCGAGTTGGTTCCTCAGGGCAACTTGGCGGAACGGTTGAGAGCGGCGGGAGCTGGGATTGGCGCATTTTTCACTCCAACAGGCTACGGAACTGAGCTTGCTAAGCATTCGGATGGCACCGTGAAGGAAACGCGCCAAATCAATGGCAAAGGCTACGTCTTAGAGTACCCCATACATGGCGATGTCGCGCTGATCAAAGCCGAAGCCGGCGATCGATGGGGCAACCTGATTTACCGCAAGGCTGCCCGGAATTTCGGGCCCGTGATGGCAACGGCTGCGAGGACCACGATTGCCAGCGTTTACAGCGTCGTTGAGTTGGGGGAGTTGGACCCTGAGCACATCGTGACGCCAGGCATTCATGTGACTCACGTCGTGCCGCTGCCACGCAAAGTCACTCGCGCCGGTGGCTTTTGAAAGGGATCATGCTGTGACCATCACCATTGCCAAGAGAGACAAAGCCGCTTTGGCCGCGCGCGTTGCCCAAGATATTCCCGACGGTGCTTACGTCAATTTAGGTATTGGCCAGCCGACTTTGGTTGCCAACCATTTGCCCCCGGGTCGTGAAATTGTGTTGCACAGCGAAAACGGTATTTTGGGCATGGGACCGGCGCCCGCAGAAAGTGAGGCGGACTTTGATCTGATCAACGCCGGTAAGCAGCCCGTCACTTTGCATGCCGGGGGCGCCTTTTTTCATCATGCCGACAGTTTTGGGATGATGCGGGGCGGGCACTTGGATATCTGTGTCCTTGGTGCGTTTCAGGTCTCAAGCTGTGGCGACTTGGCCAACTGGAGCACGGGCGCGAAGGACGCGATTCCCGCGGTCGGCGGTGCCATGGACCTGGCAGTCGGTGCCAAGCAAACGTGGGTGATGATGGACTTGATGACCAAGTCTGGCGAGTGCAAGTTGGTGGCTGAGTGTTCTTACCCCTTGACGGGGCTTGGTTGCGTCAAGCGCGTGTATACCGATGTCGCCACCTTTGAATGCACGCCTGAAGGTTTGCGCGTCGTTGATATGGTCGACGGGATGACCCTCGGGCTCCTGGCTGACTGGGTTAGGCTGCCGCTGTCCGTTGCTTGAACCCGTCCCCTAAGGTTGCTTGTCCGGAAGTTCGCTGACAAACGTCCGGCATCGGTCCAGCCACATGGCCAGTTGCGCATCCGTTTCAAAACCCCCTGGCATGACGATGACAATGCCCCTCATCAGTCGTCCTGTGAAATCCATCGGTTTGACATGGGGCAGTGCCAGCGCTTCGGTGTCAAATGAGCGCCCAACCCTGGCCATCAAGCTGTCTCCCAGTATGCCGACCACCATGTGCTCTCTGATCAAGAATGCCAAACCGCCGAACATCCGCTTTTCGTTGAAGGCGACGTTGTGTGACCAGTGTTCGCGGATGCGTTGTGCCAAACCTTCGTCAAATGCCATGCTTTGCCTTTGCTACAAAACCACACCCGTTTGAGGCACTTTATAAGCCCAGCTCGATTTGATCAAGCCAAACAGGAGAATAGAGACATGAGCCAAGTTGAATTCAATGATTTTTGCAACGCACATCGCGCGGATGGTTACACCGAGTTTCTCGAGAAGGCCTGGACGCCCAATCTGCAGCTCGAACTTCATCAACACAACTTCGCTGTGAAGGCGCGGGTGGTGGCTGGTGAAATGTGGTTATCCCACGGGGGTCAAGATTTGCATCTCGGCGCTGGAGCTGAGTTCGCGCTGGAGGTGAATGTTCCTCACACGGAGCGCTACGGTGAGCAAGGTGCGCTGGTCTGGATCGCGCGCCGGTATAACTGAATATGAACTCCTTTGATCCAGGTTATCGAGCGCTGGTTGTCGGCGCGAGCGGTGGCATCGGACAAGCGTTGGTGAAGGAGCTGAGGTCCGATGCGCGCTGTGGCGCAGTCGTGGAACTGTCACGCCACACGCACCCGAGGTTTGATTTGCGGCACACAGAACAGCTGCCTGAGGTGCTCGAATCTGTTTTGGCAAAAGGGCCGTTTGATTTGGTGTTGGATGCCACCGGCTGGCTGCACAGCGAGAGTTACGTCCCCGAGAAGAGAATTTCTGCCGTCAGCATTGACGCCTTGCAGCACGCGATTCGCATCAACGCGCTTGGACCTTTCATGCTGATGCAAGGTCTTGCGCCTCATTTGCCCAAACGCAGGCGCGTCATTTATGCCAAGTGGTCTGCCAGAGTTGGCAGCATCACGGACAACAAGAAGGGAGGGTGGTACAGCTATCGGGCTTCGAAAGCGGCGCTCAACCAGTTGTTGCAGACGGCGGCGATTGACTTGGCCCGCAGCCATCCGGATTGTGTGGTGGCAGCGGTACAGCCGGGCACCGTAGCTACCCCTCTGTCGCAACCGTTTTCGGCTGCTGCTGGCGCCATGTCCGCTCCCGAGTCAGCGAAGCGAGTGCTTCACGTTTTAGACGGCCTGAGTCCGGTGGGCCGAGCACAATTCATCGATCACGCAGGTCAAATTATTCCCTGGTAAAGGCAGCGCTGCGTCATCCCACATGGTCCCGTACTTACACGACGATGGGGTGACTCACTCCGTCCATGGTCATCACCACACCTGAGATGTAGCTGGCCTTCTCGCTGGCCAAGAACAGCGCAGCGTTGGCGATCTCCTCGGGCTTGGCCATGCGCCCCATTGGGATGCGAGCTGTCGCCTTTTTTTCTGCCTCTTCGATGCCCGTGCCTTCCATGCGAGCTTGGGCGGCCAAGCCTTCTTTCAGTCGGTCGGTGAGGGTGGCGCCCGGATTGATGGCATTGACTCTGACGCCTTGGTCTGCATACGCTGCAGCCATACCAGCAGTCACCAGCATCAACGCTGCATTGGCTGCTCCGCCTGGCATGTGGATTGGATTGGCCACTTTGCCACCCGCACCGATCACGTTGACAACCGCACCACTGCCGCGCTCAGCCATCGCTGCCGTGATGGGTCCAAGCACATGGATATACGAAAAATATTTTGCATCCATGGCATCGTGCCATGCACTTGCCGTCAACTCGCTAGGCGGTGTTCGTTTGGCAGCGCCAGCGGAGTTGATCAGCACGTCAATCGGTCCAAGATGCTGCTCAGCGTCGGCGATGGCTCGCTCAGCGTCCGAGGCATCTGACAAGTTGGCAACAACCGTGTGGACCACACACTTTGGAAACGATTTTTCCAGGTCTTGCTTCGCCTTCATGAGGTTCTCGGTGCTTCTAGATACCAGGCTGACACGTGAGCCTTCGGCTAAGAATCCTTGGGCACAGGCGAAGCCAATACCCTTGCTGCCGCCAGTGATGAACACATGTTTTTGAGTGAGATTTAAGTCCATTTGATGCCTCTATGAAGGAAGCAGATTGAACCACGGGTCGATGGAGTTCGGAAGTCTACGTTGTGACAGCAGTGCCAGTCTCTTGGTGCGACATTGGCAGCATGAAGCTGGAGTGTGTTTTGCCCAGCAAAATGTTGATGGCACACCCACCAAGGAGTCTTCCCGTGATTCAATTCTTTTATAACGCTGCACCTAACCCGATGAAGGTTGCCTTACTGCTTGAAGAGCTCGGCTTGCCTTATCAGGCGACGCCTGTGGACACGCGGCGTGGCGAGCAACACTCGCCTGACTTCTTGAAGGTCAACCCGAATGC
Organism: uncultured Burkholderiaceae bacterium; assembly: GCA_964478285.1. Taxonomy (GTDB): domain Bacteria; phylum Pseudomonadota; class Gammaproteobacteria; order Burkholderiales; family Burkholderiaceae_C; genus RS62. The sequence goes on along the minus strand of CAYZHE010000005.1, from coordinate 29,033 downwards.
AAAAGTCCCAGCAATCATGGACGGTGATGTGTGCGTGTTCGATAGCAATGCGATTCTGCTTTACTTAGCGGATCGAGAAAAACGCTTTACCCCGAGTCCGCAGGAATCTGCTGCACGCGCCGAGTGCTTGTCCTGGTTGATGTTCGTGGCGTCAGGGGTAGGTCCATTTTCTGGGCAATCGGTGCATTTCCGCCATGTCGCGCCGCAAACGCAAGACTACGCTTTGAACCGTTATGACTTCGAAGCGCACCGGCATTGGGGGATCGTTGAACAACGCCTGAGTTCGCGTGCGTTTATGTTGGGAGCGGAGTACTCGGTGGTCGATATGGCGGTTTGGGGTTGGGCGCGGATGCTCCCCTACATCACGGGCATGGAGAACGTGTGGGAGCGCTACCCGAACGTCAAGCGCTTGTTGGACACCATCAACGCCAGACCGGCGGCAAAAGCTGCTGAGTCGCTTAAGGCGAGGCACGCCTTTAAAGTCGAAATGGATGATGAGGCGCGCAAGGCCTTGTACCCGCAAAACGAACGCCTCAAGCGCTGAAAATGCAGCCTAGACAATCTGACTCATTTGATTCCATTGCAAGGGAAGTCGCGTATGTACACACCTTTTGATCTCGCTGGACACCGTGCAGTCATCACGGGAGGCAACGGTGGAATTGGTATGGGGATGGCGAAGGCCTTGCTTCAAGCGGGCGCCAGCGTCAGCATTTGGGGGTCAAGAGCTCCGAAAACAGACCTCGCCATTCAACACCTGCGCGAGGTTTGTGGCGATGCTACGAGGGTCCATGGCTTGACTTGCGATGTGGGTGATGAGGCGCAAGTCGAGGCAGCCATGGCGGAGTCGGTTCGCGCCCTTGGCGGTCTTGATAGTTGCTTCGCCAACGCAGGGGTTTCGGGCAAAGGCGTCATGTTGCTCGACATGGAATTGGAAGAGTTCCGCCGCATTCAGCGGATCAACGTTGAGGGTGTCTTTTTGACGTGCAGAGCTGCAGCCCGTGCGATGGTTAAACAAGGGCAGGGTGGTTCGTTGGTCGTGACGGCCAGCACTGCTGCGATCGAGGGAGCCGCGCGCAACAGCCACTATGGCGCTTCTAAAGGAGCAGTGGCGTCGTTTGTGCGAGCCATTGCGATGGAGTTGGCTAGGCATCAAATCCGTGCAAATTCCATACTCCCGGGTTGGATTGAGACCGAGATGACGCAAGCATCCACGGGCAGTGACAAGTTTTCCAAAGCGGTGATGCCAAGAATTCCAGCACGGCGCTGGGGTGACATGGATGACTTTGGAGGGATTGCTGTCTACCTCGCTAGCCAAGCGTCTCGCTATCACACCGGTGAGCAATTCATCATCGATGGTGGGTACACCAAGTTCTGAGGTCAGTAGAGAGCCCCAACGCCTTGGGTTGGTGTGGGGTGCTCAAAAAGGCACCATTCAAGCGTAAATGGCCGCCATCACATACAACGCAATCGTGATGGCGTATCCCAAAGCCCACACCAAGCTGCGCAAAGCTGCTCGGTCAGAGACATAACAATAGATATAAAACACGCGTGCGAACACGAAAACCCAACCAAGCCAGCTGACTGCCTCAATCGGCGCCCTCGCCAGGAGCGCCAGCAGCATACCGCCAGCGAAGAAAGGAAATGCTTCGAGGCTGTTGGCTTCTGCCGCACTGGCCCGCTTGCGCTTTCCCGTTTGTCCTGCGAGCCAGTCGCGCGGATTGTGATTGTCGTAGTTAGGAAAACCTCTTTTGGCGATGCCTGTGCAAATAACCGGCAGTAGCCCCGCAATCAAGACAGAAACGATGGCCCAAGACATAGGTGACTTTCAAGTGGAGGGAGAATTACGGCTGGACAATTACTTTGCCTCGAGGCCGTCCAAATTGCTGGCGGTCATGCGCCTTCGCGATGTCACCCAGAGTATAGGTCTCGTCGATGCGCATCCAAAGTTGATTCGCATCGACGCACGACTGCACGTAGTTAGCCACAGTGAGTTTGACTGACTCAGGGACTTCGAAAATCGCGACACCGCATAGATGAATGTTTCGATACATGAAGGGCGCCCAGTCGAGTGTTGGTTTGGGATTGCTGGCAGTGCCAAAGCTTGCGATCACACCGTTTTGCGCCATCATGCGCCAGCTGTAGTTGAGGTGTGCGCCCAAATCGACATCAACCATGCTGCGAAGGCCTTGCCCGTCGGTGTAGTGCATTACCTCCGTGAATAGATCGTGTCGGTCAGTGTTCAACACGACATCAGCGCCAGCTTTAGAAGCATCCTCTTCTTTCTCTTCTGACCCACGCACGACGCCAATCACATGTGCACCCATTGACTTGGCCAGTTGCACTGCCAGATTACAGACGGAGCCCGCTGCACCAGTGACCAAAACGTGTTGATCGCGCAAGTCACCTGCCAGCATCAATGCGTGACAGGCAGTCATGGCTGGAACGCCGAGCGCGGCGCCCTCCGAATCGCTGAGGTGAGCGGGTAGCGGCATGGCTCTGCTGGCCGGGACGACCGTCTTTTCTGCAGCTGCACCATTCCATTTCTGGTGAGCGGCCTCCCATACCCAGACACGCTCCCCAATGCGCCGAGGATCAACGCCTAGGCCGACCGACTCAATCACTCCCGATGCGTCGTACCCAGGTATCACTTTGGGGAAAGGCAGGGTGCCGCGCTGTCCAACGCGCCGCTTCCAATCGGTTGGATTGACGCCATGAGCCAATACTTTGATCACAACCTCACCAGCGCCCGCGATGGGGTCGGGGACCTCTCCAGTTTGAAGTACGCTTGAAGGACCAGATGTTTCGTACCATGCAGCTTTCATTGTCGTGACTCGGTAATTGTGAAAATGAAATGGAAGTCTATGCAAACGCCAAGGATTTTTCGGTCACATAAGTTTATGCACCTGCGACGCAAGGCAACTCAAGCCCTGATTCACCTGAGGGGCGGTTCAAGATGAAGTTGAGGCACTATGTGTATGTGATTGAGCTCAACGCACAAGTGTGGTCAGAGCCCAGATTTAGGCAAGCGAATCCCCATTACATTGATGGCAAGCCATTCGTATATGTGGGCATGACGGGACGGGACCCCGACCTCAGGTTTGATCAGCACAAGGCTGGGATCAAAGCCAATCGCTTTGCTCAACGGTATGGCGAGCGGCTTGCCATCGAGTGCATGGCTGAATTGCGTCAACCGATGACGGCCAACGATGCAAAGTATGTGGAGGTCGATTTCGCCATCAGGCTTCGGGAGAGAGGCTGGGGCGTGTGGCAGGCGTAGGGGGCTCGGAATGGCTCTTGCTGACTTGCTTTGCTGCAGGTTCGCAATCGCCTTTGCTGAAACAAAAAAGCACCCCCAAAGGTGCTCTTTTGTTTGGTGCCGGAGAGAGGAATCGAACCCCCGACCTTCTCATTACGAATGAGCTGCTCTACCGACTGAGCTACTCCGGCGAAGGGTGAAATTATAGCGGGGCTTTAGCTGCGATTTTCGCGGTGGTATCGGGTGACTCGGTCCACCTCGTTCTTGGAACCGAGCATGACGCTCACGCGTTGATGCAAGCCAGTAGGCATGATTTCTAATATGCGCTGCTCGCCGTTCGTCGCAGCGCCTCCAGCCTGTTCGATCAGCATCGCCATGGGGTTGCCTTCGTACATCAGTCGCAGTTTGCCTGGTTTGTTGGGTTCACGTTTGTCCCACGGATACATGAACACCCCGCCGCGGGTGAGGATCCGGTGTACGTCAGCGACCATGGAAGCGATCCACCGCATGTTGAAATTTTTGCCTCTAGGGCCTTCAGTACCCTGCAAGCACTCATCGATGTATCGCTGCATGGGCGGAGCCCAGTGGCGCATGTTGCTCATGTTGATCGCAAACTCTTGCGTATCTTCAGGGATGCGCACGTTTTCGTGGGTCAAGACGAACGAGCCTTGCTCCCGGTCCAAGGTGAACATGGATACACCGCTACCGACTGTCAATACGAGGGTGGTCTGCGGTCCATAGACACAGTAGCCTGCAGCGACTTGCTGGCTGCCGGGCTGCAGGAAGTCCTCGGTAGTGATACCGCGCTCGCCCTCAGGCTTTTTGAGCACGCTGAAAATAGTGCCAATGCTGACGTTCACATCGATGTTACTAGACCCATCGAGTGGATCAAACATCAAAAGGTATTCGCCTTTGGGATAGCGGTTGGGGACAACGTGGATGCTCTCCATTTCTTCGCTTGCCATAGCAGCGAGATGCCCCCCCCACTCGTTGGCTTCGATCAAGACTTCGTTGGCGATGATGTCAAGCTTTTTTTGTACTTCGCCTTGCACATTTTCCGAGGTCGCACTTCCCAACACGCCTCCGAGTGCGCCCTTGTTCACCGACAGTGCAATCCCTTTGCAGGCTCGTGCTACCACTTCCAACAGCAGGCGCAACTGCGGGGGGATGGTGCCGTGTTCGCGTTCTTGTTCAACGAGGTAGCGTGTGAGTGATATGCGGGATGTGCTCATGCGGATTCCTTGCTGCATCAGGATCGATTGGTTTTGGCGTCAAGCGCGCGCTGAATGATTTCTCTCACGTCTGAAGAAAGCGTCGGCTTTTGCATCACCCGTTTCAAAGCTTCATAGGCCGCTTCCCGGTAGGGCGAAACCAAAATGGTCCAGCGGTCCAGAGCTCGGGCCAAGCGTGCCGCGACTTGAGGGTTGGACTCATCTAAAGCCAACACGTAGTCAGCCCAAAGCACATAACCTCCCGCATCTGCGCGGTGGAATGCTGCAGGGTTAGATTGACAGAAAGTCGTCAGTACACTGCGAGCCCGATTGGGGTTTTTGAGGGAGAAGTCAGGGTGTGCCATGAGCCGACGCACGACTCCAAGAACCTGCCCATTGCGATCGGGCTGACCAGCCTGCAAGGCGAACCATTTGTCGATGACCAGCGGTTCGTGTGCAAATTGTGCGTGTAAACGTGCCAAAGCGTTGTCGGCCAGCGGGTGTCCTGCCTGGATCAAGGCACTGACTGCGCCCATGCGGTCGGTCATGTTGCGAGCGTCTTTGAACCTCTGAAATGCCTTGCCAGGCCACAGGGTATCGCCCGTGCTCTGAGCGTGCAGGACCAAATAGGTCAGCGCCAAATTGCTCAACGCGCGTTGACCCGCATCGAGGGCATTCGGATCATAGGCCTTGGAGGTTTGCAGGGCTTGAAAAGTCGCCTGCCACTCGGCATGCAACCGCGTTGCGAGTTGCATTTGCATGGCCTGGCGCACCGCATGAATGCGCTGGGGATCAACCTCTGTGAGTTGCTCAGCCAAGTAGGATTCACTGGGTAGCGTGAGTACCAAATCTTTGAAACCCGCATCGAGGCCAGGGTCGATCAATATGTCGCGAAGTGCGCCTACGTATGGGTCATCCAGCAGAACAGGGTCCTGCGATTGAAGCGCATTGATCGCGCGCGTCACCGCCAGGCGTTGGGCAGATTCCCAGCGGTTGAATGGATCGTTGTCATGCGCCAATAGGTGCAGCCAATCGGCATCCGATAAATCCGCTTCCAAAATTACCGGTGCGCTGAACGCTCTGAGGGCTGAAGGCACAGAACCAGCGGGTACGTTGCTGAACTCAAAGGTGTGTTCGCGCTGATTCAGCACCAAGGTCACTTCCGTCTCACCGCTCGCGAGCATGTCGGCTTGCAGCGGGACCGCGGTGCCATCTGGGCCAACTAGGCCAAATGTGACAGGAACGACCATGGGTTGCGCCGAGTCAGATCCGTTGCCGCCGCTCAATGAGGCCTGGCGCAGCGTCACCGCAAGGCTGGCCGATGCTGGGTCGTATTTCGTGGACAAGAGCACGCGAGGTGTCCCCGCGTGCGAGTACCAGCGTTTGAAGTCCGTTAAATGTTGGGCGAGTGGGGATTCGGGGTTGGCGTCCGCAATCGCTTGCGCAAAATCATCACACGTGACGGCTTGACCGTCGTGGCGTTCGAAGTAGAGAGCCATGCCCTTGGCAAAACCCGCTCGTCCCACCAGTGTTTGCATCATTCGAACAACTTCTGCGCCCTTTTCGTAAATGGTGACGGTATAGAAGTTGTTAATTTCTTCGTACTCGTCGGGCCGCACCGGGTGCGCCATGGGGCCTGCATCTTCGGGAAATTGAACCGCTCGAAGAACGCGCACATCTTCGATGCGTTTGACGGCCTTCGCGGACGCTGATCCAGCCATGTCTTGGCTGAACTCTTGGTCGCGAAAAACGGTTAATCCCTCTTTCAAAGAAAGCTGAAACCAATCGCGGCAAGTGACTCTATTGCCAGTCCAATTGTGAAAATATTCGTGGGCAACCACACTCTCGATGTTGCTGAAATCAACGTCTGTGGCCGTGGCTGAGTTGGCCAACACAAATTTGGTGTTGAAGATGTTGAGACCTTTGTTCTCCATGGCACCCATGTTGAAATCGCCGGTGGCGACGATCATGAATCGCTCGAGGTCCAAAGGAAGTTGGAATCGTGCTTCATCCCATGCGATCGAGGCCATTAAAGATTTCATCGCATGATCGGTCTTGTCTAGATCGCCGGGGCGAACATAAATCTGCAGCAAATGCTCAGCGCCGCTGCGAGCCTTGATCCGCTGCTCGCGTGCAACCAATTGACCCGCGACCAAGGCGAACAGGTAGCTTGGCTTTCGATGAGGATCATGCCAAGTGGCGAAATGCCGCCCTTCAGGCAATGGCCCAGAGTCTGTCAAGTTGCCGTTGGACAGCAATACAGGGTATTGCTTTGCGTCGGCACGCAGGTGGGCGGTGTATACCGACATGACATCGGGACGATCCAAAAAATAGGTGATGCGTCGAAAGCCTTCGGGTTCGCATTGCGTGAAAAAAGTTTTCTGGCTGACAAAAATGCCCATGAGCTGCGTGTTCTTCTCAGGCACGCAGGTCGTAAAAATTTCGATGTCGCAGCTGTCCGGTAAGTTCTCCAGAACCAGCTGATTGCCATCCATGCGAAAGCTACATCCTTTGCCATCAACCATGACGCGAGCCAGTGTGAGGTCCTCCCCATCTAGGCGCAGTGCCGTCTCAGAGCTGTCCATATTGCGCCGGACACGCATGCGATTGAGGACTCGGGTTTTTGCTGGATCTAGGTCAATGCTCAGCTCGACGGTATCAATCCAGAACGCTGGTGCTGCATAGTCGTCGCGTCTGTAACGTTTTGGACTGAGGGCTGTTGGGTTGTCATTCATGATTTAAACCCCTTGCTTCAGAGAGGCTTCAATAAACATATCGAGGTCACCATCCAAAACTTTTTGAGTGGCTGACACTTCTACGTTGGTGCGCAAGTCTTTGATTCGGCTGTTATCCAGTACGTAAGAGCGAATTTGGTGGCCCCAGCCGACATCGGTTTTGCCGTCTTCGAGCGATTGTTGTGCTTCCATGCGCTTTCGCATTTCCAGGTCGTATAGCTTCGAGCGCAGGCGTTTCCATGCGACATCGCGGTTGCTATGCTGGCTGCGACCGTCCTGACATTGAACGACGATGCCGGTCGGGATGTGCGTCAGTCGCACGGCAGAATCAGTTTTGTTGATGTGCTGACCTCCAGCGCCGCTGGCCCGGTAGGTATCGGTGCGCACGTCTGCAGGGTTGATGTCGATCTCGATGCTGTCGTCAACTTCAGGGTAGACGAATACCGAAGCAAATGACGTGTGCCTGCCTCCTGAAGAGTCAAAAGGTGACTTGCGAACCAAGCGGTGCACACCTGTTTCTGTTCGAAGAAGCCCGAATGCATACTCGCCTTCGATCTTGATGGTTGCCCCTTTGATGCCGGCGATATCGCCGGCTGATTCATCTTCGATGGTTGTCTTGAAACCTTTGCGTTCAGCGTAGCGCAAATACTGGCGAAGCAACATGCCGGCCCAATCACAGGCCTCTGTGCCGCCAGCGCCAGCTTGAATATCCAGGAAACAGTTGCTGGGGTCGGCCGGATTATTGAACATCCGGCGGAACTCGAGTTGTTCCACCTTTTCTTGCAGTTTGGCAGTGTCTGCTTCGATGGTTTCCATGCCGGCGTCATCGCCTTCCATCTCTGATAGCTCGAACAACTCCTTGTTGTCGGCCAGTCCTACCGTGAGTTCAGCGATGACATGAACTACCGATTCAAGGGCGCGCTTTTCTCGCCCCAAGTCTTGCGCTCGCTTGGGGTCGTTCCAAACCGTCGGGTCTTCGAGGGCCGCGTCGACTTCGGTTAGTCGTGATGCCTTGGCATCGTAGTCAAAGATACCCCCGTAAGGAATCCACCCGCTCGATCAGGTCGGTGAGGAGGAGGTTGATGCGATTGATGCGTTCTGCTTCCATGACTGTTCTCTCGATATATAGCTGACACTAGTCGGATAGAACCCGACCAAACCCGTGATTTTCGCATGGATCGCCGTCCGTTTCAGGAAGCCAATTGTGGCGGATCGGCTTCCGGGTTCAGTCTTTCAGGTGGGCTTCGATGGCCTCGGCGACAGCTTTGGGTTGGTCGTGGTGAAGCATGTGACCGGTGTCAGCAATCTTGATCCGTTTGACCTCAGGCACGTGGTTGAGCCGCTGATGAAACTCTTCAATGGTGAATTTTCCATTCCACCATTGGTCGAGACTGCCGTCTTGGGCTTCGACGAATAGGGTGGGTACTTGAATGCCTTGATACAGGGCCAATACCTCTTCTAGCCTCGACAATTGCGCGTTGACCACCTTGTGTGCGCTGTCCCCACGAATATGCCAGCGTCCATCCGCAGCCTCAAAACCCCAGTGGTAACTTAGCCATTCGGCTTTGTCAGCGCTGAGTCTTGGGTTGTTCTTCCTGAGGCGTTGCACAACCCCTTGCCGGTCAGCATAAGAGGCAAGATCCAGTGCACCTGAGCGCTGCGCGCGCAGCTCATCCAGCCATTGGGCCAAGCGTTTTGGGGCGTTTTCTGGCCGGGTCTTTGCCATACCGAAACCCTCTAGGTTCACCAGCCGCCGGATGCGTTGGCTGCGAACACCGGCGTAATGCATGACCACGTTGCCGCCCATGCTGTGGCCGACCAAGTCAATCGGCCGGTCCGGGCTGAAGTGATCGATCAGGGCGTCGAGATCAGCCAAATACTCGGGGAACCAATAGTTGTCTGTGGCTGGGCCTGTCGTCAACCCATAGCCACGCCAATCAGGTGCCAAAATCCAACGATCTTCGGCCATCGCATCGACGACAAATTGAAAAGAGGCGCCCACATCCATCCAGCCGTGCATCAACAGCAGAGGGGGCTCGTTGTGGCGGGGGGAACCCCATTGGCGGACGTGGTAATTCCAATGCCGGATGTTGACAAAGGTGCTGAGGCTTTCGCGACGAACTTGGTACATGCAGCCATCGTACTCAGGAGGCCCCATGCGCCACAGTCAACACAGAGACAAGCCTCCCCGCTGGGCGGCTGGTTTTGAAGCGGCCCAGCGCCATGTGCTGCGGCGGGTCCCGCTAAGGCACAACGGTCTCGTGGCCTGATTGGAGACCGCCTGAACCCATCGCTTTGATGTCAGAATACGTGGCATTCAGGAAAGGTTGAACAATGTTAGACGCCTCAGTGGTTGGTCTTGTTTTGCTGGTTGGGAGCTACTTGCTGGGCTCCATTTCGTTCGCAGTCATGATCAGTCGGCTGATGGGCTTGGCCGACCCGCGATCTTTTGGCAGCAAAAATCCGGGGGCGACCAATGTCCTGCGCTCCGGCAACAAGGCTGCCGCATTGTTGACCTTGGTTTTTGATGCGCTCAAAGGTGTCGCCGCTGTTGGGATGGGGCATTACGCAGCCTCGCAGGGCTGGCTCTCCGATGCATGGACTGCTTGGGCGGGGGCGGCAGCGTTTTTTGGCCATTTGTACCCGGTCTTTTTTGGATTCAAGGGCGGCAAAGGAGTGGCCACCGCAGCGGGTGTTATTTTTGCATTGGAACCTTCGCTGGGACTGGCTACATTGGCGTCTTTTGGCATCATTTTGTATTTCAGCCGGATGGTGTCATTAGCGTCAATGGTGGCTGCTGTCTTCGCGCCGTTTTACTTGGTCATGGGGAATGGTGTTGCCTGGCTCATGCCCGATGGTGCTGCGGTGGCCTTGTCCCTCATGGGAGCCTGGTTGATTTGGCGTCACCGTGCCAATGTGGACCGCATCTTGAAAGGCACAGAAAGTCGCCTGGGTGCAAGGCACTGATGGATTTGGAAGTCACGGGTGGGTTTGCCGTGCTTTCTTTTTTTGTATTGAAATGGACCAAAAGGAATAGACCATGAGTCAGAACATCACCCGCCACGGCGTTGGCCCTCGAATGAGTGAAGCTGCCGTATTCAATGGCATGATTTTTTTAGCCGGCATGGTCGGCGAAAACACGACCGGCCAAGACATCACCGCGCAGACGACCGATGTACTGGCGCAAATTGACAAACACCTCGCGACTTGCGGCAGCGATAAGAGCCGCCTCCTGCGCGTTGAAATCTTTTTGGCAGATATGGCGGATTTCCCGGCCATGAATCAAGTCTGGGAAAAGTGGGTCGTACCCGGTCATACGCCTCCTAGGGCAACCGTCCAAGCGAGCCTCGCCAATCCTGGCTGGAAGGTTGAGATGGTGGTCACCGCGGCGCAAGCCTGACCCAATTGAGCATTTGCGGCACGCCGGGTGCCTATCCAAAAAGCCGCTGAAAAGCGGCTTTTTTTGATGGGAGAGGAGAGCGCCGGTAGGCGGCGTGCTCAGTCGCGGAAGTTATTGAAGCTGAGGGGCAGGTCGCTGAGTTCCTTTTTAATCAGCGCCATGGCTGCCTGCAAATCATCCCGTTTGGCGCCGGTCACGCGAACGGAGTCGCCCTGGATGGCAGCCTGGACTTTTAACTTGCTTTCTTTGATCGCTTTTTGAATCTTCTTGCCATCTTCGGTCGCTACGCCATTGCGCACAGTCACGATTTGTTTGACTTTGTCGCCACCTATTTTTTCGACTTTGCCGGCGTCAAGAAAGCGGACATCAACGTTGCGCTTGGTTAGCTTGTTGCGTAAGACGTCCATGACTTGTTCGAGTTGAAAGTCAGCATCCCCAAAGACCGTGATCTCTTTGTCTTTGAGTTCCACGGCGGCACTGGTGCCTTTGAAATCAAAGCGGGTTCCAATTTCACGCGAGGCTTGATCGATGGCGTTTCGCAATTCAACCAAGTCGGCTTCGAGTACGGTGTCAAATGAAGGCATAGCAGTCAGGTGTTTGAAGCGCCCAAAGGGCGCGAGGTGAGACAATGTCGGGCATGGAATTTCAAGCCAACGCACCCCTGCAAGCCTACAACACCTTTGGTATCGCTGCCAAGGCGTCTTGGCTGGTGCACGTGCGCAGCGCTGAGGATGTGAACGAGGTCTTGAGGCGGGATGAATGGCGTCAAGTGCCCAAGTGGGTGCTCGGTGGGGGAAGCAACATCGTTTTGACCGGCGACGTCGATGCGGTTGTGTTGAAGGTGGAGGTTGCCGGGCTTGGGGTCGTCGATGAAACCACGACCGATTGGATTGTTGAGGCTGGAGCTGGTGTTGGCTGGCATGACTTTGTGCGTTGGACCCTCGAGCAGGGCATGGGTGGCCTAGAGAACATGGCGTTGATTCCGGGCACCGTGGGTGCAGCTCCAGTGCAAAACATTGGTGCCTATGGGATGGAGTTGCAGCACCGATTTCATAGCCTAGATGCAGTGGATTTGGCGTCTGGGGATTGCGTCACCCTAGATGCCGAGGCCTGCGCGTTTGGGTATCGAGACTCGGTGTTTAAACACGACAGGACCGTCCGTGCAGATGGCGTACCTTTTGGGTGGCGCAATCGACTGCTGATCACCCGTGTGAGGTTCGCCTTGCCCAAGGTGTGGCGCGCGGAGGTGGCCTATCAGGATCTGCAGCGCAAAATCGAGTCGACTGGCATCACAGAGCCTACTGCTCTACAGATCTTTGACTGGGTGGTAGACATCCGAACCGCCAAGTTGCCCGATCCGCGCGATATCGGCAATGCCGGAAGTTTTTTCAAGAACCCCACAGTGACGCCAGAGCAGTGTGCAGACATCATTGGACGTGACCCACACGTGGTCCACTACCCGCTGGGCGATGGTCGGTTTAAGCTGGCAGCTGGGTGGTTGATTGATGCGTGTGGCTGGAAGGGCAAAAAGATCGGGGCAGCGGGGGTATACGAAAAACAAGCGCTCGTGCTCGTCAATCGTGGGACTGCCAGCCACCCCGTGACGGGCGGGGAGGTGATGACCCTGGCTAAGGCGATTCAGACCAGTGTGTACGAGCGATTTGGCATCTGGCTCGAGACTGAGCCAGAAGTTGTTTGAACATCCCAGGCCATGTTTTGTTGGGGCGTTCGAAGGTGTTTTCGGGAGCAAAAAACCTGTGGCCTTAAATGAAACTTGTTCTTTGCACGAAGTCGTGAACGTTATCTTCTTGACGCAGGGTTCGGCTGGTGTAGCCAAGAGTCAAATTAGGTGAGCAACATGAAGGCTTGTGTGATACCGGTTCTATTCACAGCGGCACCTGCGGCCTCAGTCGATGCGGTGCGAGCTTCCGATCAAGCCCACTGGGATTGTCAGAAGGCGAGGCAGGCACTGGCGGCTTTGGCAGATGGTGGATGCGCTGGGTTGTTGGTCTTTGATTTGGGGTCACGATGACGTCACATGCAGCGCTGTGTGCACCCAGTGAACTGTGTGTGTTGCGTTCTGAGTCATTTGAGGCCTGGGTGCTCCCTTGGGGCGCTCGGCTCGTACAAGTCTGGTGGCTTGAGGCACCTGAGGGACCGCGCCCACTCACGCTAGGCTTCAGTGATCCGAGCGCCTACCGCTTGGATCAAATGGCTTTGGGATCAACGTGCGGCCGCTACGCCAATCGACTCCAGGACGCGCAAATTCAATGGCAAGGTGAGACCTTCCCCTTGGATGTGAATCATCCCCTGGGGCATTGCATTCATGGCGGATCGCAGGGTTTTGATCGTGTGCAGTGGCAGGTCGCGGAGCGCAAGGCCGATGCAGTGACACTAACGATGACCTCTGAAGCCGGGCACATGGGTTTTCCGGGTACTTGTCTCACCTCGCTACGCATTGGTTGGGTCGGCAACGCATTGCATTGGCACGCGCAAGCGCAGGTGGATAAACCATGCCCTCTCAACCTGGTACAGCACAGTTACTGGAACCTTGCAGCCAGCGGTGACTTGCGCGGCCACACTTTAGAAATTGCGGCTCAGCAATATCATCCGATTGATCAGCGCGAGTTACCTCTGCCACTGAGCAGCGTGGCAGGGACCGTCTTGGATTTCAGACAGCCGAGAGTCATCGACCCGTCCCTTGCCGCGGAGCTTGAGGGTGCGCTGTTGTTGCCAGAGAACAATAGTGGCGAAATGCGCGAGGTGGCGCACTTGTCTGTGCATGACTTGCGCTTGCGCCTCGCAACTGACCAACCCTATCTGCATCTTTACGCTGGTGCCGGTTTGACGCCAACCAGTCCGCCGCTTGGGGTGGTCCACCGACCAGCTGCCGGCCTTTGTCTGGAGACTGAGGCGATGCCCAATGGCCCTGCTCTGGGTGCCCCCGTGTGGTACGGGCCAGACCAAGACTATGAGCACCGCATGAGCTGGACTTTCGACACGCTCTAGGTCGCATCGAAACATCGGCCTCTTATGGTCCCCGAGCAGGGGAAGGTGCGCAACGCATCAACTTGGGTAGCCCATTTGCTGGCGTCCAAGCGGGCTAAGATCGCTCGGTAAGAAACGATCACGGAAGTCGACCTCGAAATTGTCTTGTGCAAAGTCTGGGGCCGATAAGCCTTGTTCAAACGCCGGGCGCTGTTGATCTGAATAGCGGCGATTTTTTTGACAGTCTGGCGCTGGTGCGATGTACATCACGTTGGAGTAACCCGTGCCGCGATGCACATCTTCAACACCGTGCAACACATCTGGATGCCACCACACCGTATCACCCGGTTGCATGAGCGGGATGGAGCCGTAGCCTCGTTTGAGCAAGCTGTGGTATTGGTCTGAAATCATCATGGCGCGGCATGCAGCTGCGCCACAAAGTTCGTCCTCTGGCACATCGTCCAGCAAGGCGCGCAACAACATCCACGCCATGGCGTTGGCGACAGGTAGCAACTGGAGTGTGCCGTCACCCGGCCCTTGGCTTGTCAGGGCCGTCCATGCCTGGAAGCTGCGAAACATCCGACATACGGCGGGCGAAGGAATTTCTATGGTGGATGTTCGTTGGTAGGCGTCAAAGGGGTCGTAGGCGCGGATGTCGCCGCCAAATACTTCCCGGTACACGAGTTGGTACGCTGGATCGATCCAGCGTTCGATCGATCCGCTATCGACGTGAGCAGACAAGCCCAGTGAGGCGTCTCCAGGTTGCCTGAAGCGAACCCGATCCGCATAAACCAAATCTGAATCAGGATTGAATTCTTGTCCTTTGGGCGTGTCAAATTTCCACAAGCGATTCAAAAAGCGCTTGGCTTGAGCCATGTTGGGGTCGGTCCTGGCCTCCATTTGCGGCCGCGACCAAAAAACGCCGTAAATCTGAGGCTTGTCGCTGGCTAAGGTATTGAAATAGTTGTCTTCCGCTGCACCCTTATTGCGTTTCTCTAAGTAGTTGTTGGTTTCGAAATACGATGCCAGTTGGTCATTCCAGGTCCGAACTCTCTCGTCGTCGAACACGTTTCGAATGACTAGGCAGCCCCGCTGCTTGATGCGGCTGATGTCCGCTGCAGAGACCGAAGACAACTGACTGAAATCCAACTGTGGAACAGGCTCGATCCCCTGAGCACGTTCGCGCTCTATGGTTTCCAGCTGGGCTTCAATGTTGCTTGTGAGTTGATCGAACCGTTGATTTAAATCTGGGATCTGCGATCGCAGCTTTCGCTTGGTCGCAATGATCTGGTCTCGGTAAGGCGCATTGGCTTCGGCGACCTTTTCACGTGGGCTTAAATTCATGGAATGCCTTGATTTCAGGGGGTTGAAATAAAAATTGCTCAATAGGTTCTTGGGGCTGAGTGAAATGCTTCAGCAGTACCTGTCCAATTTGCCAGCCTGTTTGGTGCAGGTCTTCAAAACATCCGAGCATCGGCTGGTGGACAAACTGTGGGAAAGAGGTGCTGTGTTTGATCACCAAGTCCATGTCATGGCCCAATCTCACCTGAAGGAGATTGAGCGCGCCCAACAGCGCTACGACAGGGGCCTCGCGAGAGGTGATGATGCCGTCATATTGCTGGGCCTCAGCAACCGCCCAGGCATGCAAATCGGTGGGGGATCGGTCTAAGCTCACCTCTTGGATAGCAGTTCCACGCAAGCCATGGCTCAGACAGGCGCTCTCGAAACCTTGCAGCAAATGGCCGTAGAAAAGACCGCCAGGACTCGGCAGCAACAGTGCCAAATTCTTGCGGCCGCGAGAGGCTAGTGCACGCACAGCATTGGCACTATAGGCCGCATTGTCAAAGTCCACGTAGCCGTGTGGAGTAGGACTGTTCGTTCGGCCATGGGTAACAAAAGGCATACCGGCATCCAGCAGATACTTCACGCGCTCGTCGTCGGCTTGGGTGTGCGATATGACCAAACCGTCGGCCAGCCCCCTTTCAGTCACATACCTGATGGTGGCGAGCGGCTCATCGAGCTCGTCGGGTAGTACGATGAGGTGATAGTCTGAGCCTGCGATTGCATCGCTCACCCCGAGCATCAAATCCATGAAGCCTGGGTGCCGGGCATCGCGTCGGTCCATGATGAATGCCAAAACGTGGGTTTTACCGGTTTTCAACCGCACGGCAGTCCGATCGCGGACGTAATTCAGAGATTGAGCGACGGCCAATACTTTTTCTCGCGTTTGGGGCAACACGTTATCGGCGCCGGCAAGCGCCCGAGATACGGTGGCGAGCGACAAGCCAGTGGCTTCGGCCAGAGTGGTGATGGTGACTTTGCGGGACATACAACGATTTCTTTTCTCGCCATTCTGGAAACGTTTACATTTGCTGTCAAGGGGTTGAAAGCAAAGATGTAAACGTTACCATTCAAACCTAACGAGAACAGGAGACGATATGAAGTGGGTCTTAATCGGGGCGAGCAACATCGCCCAACAATGGGTGGCACCCGCCATCCGGGCTGTTGGCGATGAGATTGTGGGTGTGGTGTCAGGTGATGCCGAGCGCGCACGCGCATTGGCCACGCAACTTGGGATTTCGAATAGCAGTGATGACCTGGAGAACATGCGTCACTGGGGCGCAAATGCTGCGTATATCTCAAGCACCAATGAAAAGCATGAAGCGCAGACTCTGGCGGCGGCAGCTTTGGGGTTGCACGTGTTGTGTGAGAAACCCCTGGCGACCGAATTGGATGCGGCCCGTCGGATGGCGCAAGCCTGTCAGGACGCGGGCGTTACGATGGGGACTAACCACCACCTGCGACACAACAGTGCTCACCTGAAAATGCGGGATGCAATCAGGGCTGGAGAGCTGGGTGCGCTGGTGGCATTGCGATTGACACATTCGGTTTACTTACCCAAACACTTACAGGGCTGGCGCTTGGACAACCCTGCTGCGGGTGGTGGTGTGGTGCTGGACATTGCCGTGCACAACGCTGACTCTGTCGGCTTTTTGTTGGACGCCTATCCAACGTCCGTTGTTGCGATGGTCGGTAACACAGGGATGGCCAAGGGTTTGGAAGACAACGCCATGTCCGTTTGGATGATGGAATCTGGGGTTCTGGTCAGTACACATCAGGGGTTCAATACGCCACACGCCGGTGTTTCACTTGAAGTCCACGGACAGCATGGGTCCCTCTTAGGCAAGGGCGTGCTGCATCAGGGACCGGATGGACAATTGTGGCGCGTTGATTCGCAGGGTTCGCGTCAAATTGAGTTAGACCACCACAACTTGTATGAGCGGTGCTTACATCACTTTCACCTCGCTATCGAGGGCAAGCCTAATGACTTGGCCGATGGGTGGGCAGGTGTGAGATCCTTGGCCGTCGCACAAGCCGTATTGAAGAGCGCCGCCAAAGGGCAACAAGTACCTGTGGAGTGGTAACCCGAATGAATCCATCCGCTTTGACATTGCCAGATTTCAGTCGAGCCGAATTCTTGCGGTCCCACATTGCAAGTATTCTGGCGTTTTACGAGCCAACTGTCGTTGACCCGAGAGGGGGCTTTTTTCACTATCTCCGCGACGATGGCTCGGTGTACGAGCGGGAGCATCGCCATCTGGTCAGCGCGACGCGTTGGGTTTTCAATGCTTCGATGGCGTATCGCGAGACCGGACGCCCACTATTCAAAGATTGGGCAGAGCACGCGTTGACCCACTTGAAGTCCTTTGAGCTACCCAGTGGGTTGAGCGCATGGACGCTGTCAGGAAAATCCATCGATGACGCGACTGCGATGGCTTACGGTCAAGCCTTTGTGCTTTTGGCGTGGTCTCATGCCAAGCAAATAGGATTGGCCGATGACCGCGACGTTGCAACCGTTTATGAACGGATGAATCATGCCTTTTATGAGCCTGAGCACCGGGCCTATGCTGACGAAATCACGCCAGCAGGGGTACGCATCACCTATCGTGGGCAAAACGCCAATATGCACATGTGCGAGGCGTGCTTGGCAGCATACGAGGCCACAAAGCAGCCCGAATATCTGTATAGGGCGCAATCGTTGATCGAAAAATTCGCGTTTGAATTGGCCGAAGCGGCCGGCGGGCTGGTTTGGGAACACTACACCGAAGACTGGGCAATTGATTGGGATTACAACCGCGACAATCCTGGCAACATCTTCAAGCCTTGGGGTTTTCAAACAGGGCATCAAACCGAGTGGGCGAAATTGTTGCTGATCGCCAATGAATATGCGCCCTCGGTTCGGTATGTCGCGCGCGCCGAGGCTTTGCACCAGGCAGCTATGGCGCACGGGTGGGATCAGCAAAACGGGGGGCTAATCTACGGATTTGACCCACAGCTTCAGCCCTGCGATACCGATAAATATTTTTGGGTACAAGCGGAGTCTTTTGCTAGCGCATGGCGGCTTTGGAAGCTCACTGGAGATGCCGCATATAAGCGCCATTACCTTGATATTTGGGCGTGGGCGTGGCGACACTTGGTCGATCACAAATATGGTGCGTGGTTCAGAGTCGTCGGGGCGAACGGCAGCAAGCTCGAAGACACGAAATCTCCGGCCGGTAAAGTTGACTATCACACGATGGGCGCATGTTGGGATGTATTGCGTGTCGGGGCTGATTGACGAGAGGGCAGAAGGTCTCGCCGCGTCAACTTTGGGTTGCTTTTGCGAGCAGACGTTGTAACTCTGGCAAAGCGGCGCGCGCAGCAGCTTCGCCCATTCGGATGGCTCTCGCTTTGTCGTTCAAATCCGTCACACTGATGGTCTTGATATCTGGTTGGATCACGATATCCGCCTGCTGGCGCTCGTAGCGGTTGATTGACTCGCCCATGATGTCAAATGTTTGCAACATGATGTTGGTGACGGAGTCCACTGTGTTGTGAGTGGGCTTTGTGCTGACGTCGACCGCGATGACGAAATCGGCTCCCATTTTGCGAGCCGAGCTCACTGGAATAGGCTGCACCAACCCGCCATCTGCATACAGGCGCTCTCCGATCCTGACCGGTTGAAATAAGCCAGGCACTGCGCAGGATGCTCGCACAGCCTGGCCGGTATTGCCGCGCTGAAATATCACTGCGCGACCGCTTTGCAAGTCTGTTGCAACCGCTCCAAAGCTGCGATCCAATTGCTCGATCAAGCGCTTGCCAACGTGCTGATTGATATAGGCTTCCATCGGCTCCCCTGAAGCGAACCCCATGCTTGGCAATACCCAAGTCAGCATCGCATCGCGTTGTAAGGGAAGGCTGAGGCGCTCGATGTCTTTGCCACTGATGCCTGCGGCGTAAAGTGCACCGACAGCTGATCCAGCGCTAGTGCCAGCGACAATTGCAATGTTGATGCCCGCCTCATCCAGCACCTTGAGTACCCCAATGTGTGCAAACCCGCGGTTGCCCCCGCCACCCAAGGCGATTCCGACTTTGAGTTGCCGGCTCTCTTTTGGTACCGGCATTGCAGGTGAAGCAGCCGGGACCGAAGGGTCATTTTGCTTGGGCGCGATTGAGCAAGCACTCAGCCACGATGCGAGGGCGACCAGGCAGCACAACCGCCAAAGCCGATTCATGATTCAACGGTCACTGTTTTTTGTCGTGATCATTGCTCAACTTGAGCATATCTGCTCCATCGCCGAGTGAGAGCAGACCCGTTTTGGCGTAGATGCCCAATTTTTGGCGTGTATCTGAAATATCCAAGTTGCGCATGGTCAACTGACCAATTCGATCCAAAGGTGTGAACGTGGATGCACCTTTTTCCATCGTCAATCGCTCTGCAGCGTAGGTGAGGTTGGGGGACTCAGTGTTCAACACCGTGTAATCATTCCCGCGACGCAATTCAATGGTGACTTCACCGGTAATCGCGCGAGCGACCCATCTTTGGGCTGTTTCTCGCAACATGATGGCTTGCGAGTCAAACCAGCGCCCCTGGTATAACAACCGACCCAGGCGCAAGCCATTGATTCGGTATTGTTCAATCGTGTCCTCGTTGTGAATGCCTGTCACCAAACGCTCATAGGCAATGAACAGGAGCGCCATCCCCGGGGCTTCATAGATACCACGGCTTTTGGCTTCTATGATGCGGTTTTCGATTTGATCGCTCATACCCAATCCGTGCCGACCACCGATGGTGTTGGCCTTCAAGATCAAGTCCACGGGGCTGGCAAAGGTTTCCCCATTGAGGGCGACAGGCTGACCCTCTTCGAAACGCACGGTCACTGTTTCCTTCGTGATCGAGCAGTCTTCTCTCCAAAAGGGTACGCCCATGATGGGTTGCACGATGTGCATACTGGCGTTGAGGTGCTCAAGATCCTTCGCTTCGTGCGTGGCGCCGAGCATGTTGGAGTCTGTCGAATAAGCCTTTTCTGAAGACATCTTGTAGTCAAAGCCATGCGCTTGCATGAATGCCGACATCTCCGCTCTTCCACCCAATTCATCAATGAACAGTTGGTCCAACCATGGCTTGTAAATTCTCAAGGACGGGTTGGCGAGTAGGCCGTAGCGGTAGAAGCGCTCGATGTCATTGCCCTTGTAGGTTGAGCCGTCGCCCCAGATATTGACGTCGTCCTCTTTCATTGCGGCGACCAACATCGTACCGGTGACCGCACGACCGATCGGGGTTGTATTGAAGTAGGTGACGCCAGCGGTCGTGACATGAAACGCTCCACATTGCAGGGCCGCAATTCCCTCAGCTGCAAGCTGAGTTCGGCAGTCAATCAATCGAGCGTTTTCTGCGCCATAAGCCATGGCTTTGCGCGGAATGGCGTCGTAATCCGCTTCATCGGGTTGGCCCAAGTTGGCCGTATAAGCGTAGGGCACGGCACCTTTTTGTCTCATCCAGAGCAACGCAGCACTGGTGTCGAGACCGCCAGAAAATGCGATGCCTACTTTCTGACTGGTAGGCAGAGATTGAAGAATGGTTGACATGGCAGGGGCCTCAAGAATGAATTTTTGGAGCGCCATCGACAGGGGCTCTCGGGTACCCCCAAGTGCATCACGATGGAAACATTGCTCATCTGGTAAACCCACTATTTTATGTCACCCAGGGTCCTCGGATTGGGTGTCGTGCCGCGAATCGGAGCAGGTGTGTTTTGTTGGGCCTGGTTAGCGGACGCCTGGTGCCATTCAAAAAAATGACTTGGCAGCAGCCCAATTAGCGCCATGCATACCCTTCGAACCGGTTTTCCTCACGCTTCCAGTGTCGACGCTCCAATGCTCCCGGTCGGGCGTTGTAAATCCCTGGATAGGGCGTGCGGTAAGTTGTTGAGTGGTAGGCCAAAATGACTTGCCCAGCTGGCCGAATCCTGACGCGACTCACTCCGCCGCTTGCAGCCAGGGCAGGGACGACTGGCACTGCGATGCTGCTGCTGGGAGAGGTCAGGGGAGTGACTTGCACCGGTAGCGTTGGGCCGGGGTCGTTGGCCATCTCAATCTCGTATCTCTTGCCTGCATATTCGTAGATCACCCGATAGCCTTTGGTGCGGGTGGTGGTGCGATATTCTTGGTGGCAGTCCTGAACAGTTTTGGTCGTGGGTGCTGGCTCACCTTCAATTCGATCCCCCAGTACGGCGCCTCCGATGACCCCAATGGCTGTGGCCAACGCGCGCCCTGATCCCTCGCCAATGGCGTCACCGACCGCGCCTCCGGCAATGGCGCCAATCAATGCCCCACCGCCGGATTTTTGACCTTGCACAGACACCTGTTTGTTTTCGCAAACGGTTACTGGGCTGTTGATTTGTTCCAAGATGGGCGTACTGGAAACCACAGTTGCCACTTCCCGTGCATGTGATGTGGACAAAATCATGGTGCCTAGAAGACCGACAGTGACGCCAATGCGCTTGATTGCGCGCACGGATTGGATGACTTTCATTGGAATCTCCAGAAGCTGTTTCTCGGCAGTGTAGGTGGGAGTTGTTGCCGCGGCTTAAAACTTTGGTAAAGAATTGTGAAGTCTTCTGCGAGGACAGACTTGCTGCAGGCATGGGGCCAGAAAAAGCGATACGTGCGGCTCTTACAGGCTGACGCCCGATCTCCCTGAGATACTGCGGCGCTTTGGATCGCCGGCCGAAGGCTAGATATTCGAGCGCTGGACCAGGGCAGTCCAGACTGTGGCTGAAAATCCGACGCTCCAAGAGCCGTCCCTCCACTGAACCAACGGTCTTTTGATCAATGATGGATGTGCGCAGACGAGGGCCGCAGCCAAAACCGGGTCTGCTGCTCCATCACGTTGGACATCCGTGAGTTGTTTCCACGTGGTGCCCCGACGGTTGATCAATTGCTCGCTGCCCAGTTCCGCTAACCAAGCGGTCGCTTGCGTCGGGTTGGGAGGCTGCTTCTTGAAGTTGTGAAACGCATAGTTGCATCCTTGACCATCGAGCCATTGGAGCGCCTTTTTAACGGTGTCGCAATTGGGTATGCCGTAAACCTGAATCATGGAGACATTTTGCCAGCAGGGGTGAAGCCTGCTCGGCGACAATAAAGGAATGAATTCAAACTATATTTCTATCGACGAGACCGAGTTGTCGGTCTGGCTGACGTATGCCGAGGGATTACACACGCGTGGCATCGACTTGGGACTGGATCGCCTGCGCCAAGTGGCAGAACGGTTTGAGTGTGAATTGCAATTCAATGTTCCTGTTTTCACGGTGGCGGGGACCAATGGCAAAGGCTCTACCTGTGCCATGCTCGAGTCCATTTTGAGTGCGTCTGGATATCGGGTTGGTTTGTACACATCGCCCCACCTCGTCGACTTTGAGGAGCGCTGTCGCATCGACGGTGTACCCGTTTCTCAGCCGGTTTTGGTCGAGGCCTTTCAGCGGGTAGAGCGCGCCAGAAGAGGGGCGATCGACCAAGCTGCTGTGCCGTTGACCTATTTTGAATTCACCACCCTTGGGATTTTGTGGGTCTTGGCAAGGGCTGGCCTGGACGCCGTGATTCTTGAAGTGGGTTTAGGAGGCCGTTTGGATGCGGTCAATTTGATTGATGCCGACTGCGCCATCATCACCAGCATCGACATTGATCACATCGAGTACTTAGGGGACGATCGAGAGGCCATTGGGTATGAAAAGGCTGGAGTCATGCGCAGCGGTCGTCCTGCCGTGGTTTCAGATCCTGTACCACCTCAGTCGCTGATTCAGCACGCACAGAGCATCGGCTCCGACTTGTGGCTACAGGGCATAGATTTCAACATCACGGGTGACAAGCAGCAGTGGGCTTGGGCTGGTCGGGGCAAACGGTGGGCTGGATTGGCGCACCCAGCACTTCGGGGTGCCAACCAATTGTTGAATGCCTCTGGGGTGTTGGCTGCGCTGCAAGCATTGCGACCCAGGCTGCCGGTGACCGCACAAGCGGTTCGGCAGGGGCTTGCGATGGTGGAACTCCCGGGTAGATTCCAGGTCAAGCCAGGGCAGCCAGTTGAAGTCTTTGATGTCGCCCATAACCCTCATTCAGTGTCAGCCTTGACTGCCAATTTGGATGCCATGGGCTTTTACCCTCACACGCGCGCAGTGTTTGGCGCGATGGGAGACAAAGATTTGGCGGCGATGATCCATAAAGTCGCTCCGTTGGTGGACGTCTGGTACTGCTGCGACTTGCCTACTCCACGTGCTGCAAAGGCTCAGGAAGTCCAATCGCTCATCCGTGCGCTGTCGCCCGTCAAAGACGTGCGGACTCAGTGTTACTCAAGCCCTCAAGAGGCGCTGCTCGCGGCCCGCTCTGAGGCTGACCCCGCTGATAGAATCGTGGTTTTTGGATCCTTCTACACGGTGGGGGGAGCATTGCAGCTGTCAGGCGCCTGAATGGATCCACTTTGCAAGGTTTTCTAACCATCTTTGATATGTTGAAATCCCGCACCAATTCTTTAACCACAGGGTCAGACGAATCTGTTGAAGTGGTGCGCCGCCGAGCATTGCACCGGCTGGTCGGTTCACTGGTGTTGGTGACCCTCG
The DNA here is from genome assembly GCA_964478285.1 of uncultured Burkholderiaceae bacterium. GTDB lineage: Bacteria > Pseudomonadota > Gammaproteobacteria > Burkholderiales > Burkholderiaceae_C > RS62. Next base: position 5,514 of record CAYZHE010000005.1, on the reverse strand, counting down.
GGGTGGTCGGATTTCCGCTGGTCTTCGATACAGAGCCCAGACCCATCGATACCGCTCTGCGCGTGAATATTCCCAACAAAGATGTCGTGCCCGCTATCGGGGTAGAAGCAGACCGCGAATCAACTGCCGCGCTTGAGTCAAAGACCGAGCCCAGCGAGACTGTGGCAAAGCAAGAGGGCGAAGGGTTGAGAGAGGGGACACCAAGCTCACCCAAGGCTGATGATGCAGCCAAGCCCTCCTCTGTGGCCCAAACATCCAAGGCGCCTGTCGACGCCGCCTCCGAGACCCAAGCCGCTCCAAAAGCCAAGGCCTCCCAATCTACCGCCTCAGCCAAGCCGGCACCCTCCCAGCCATCGGATGACGCGGCACGCGCTTTGGCTATTCTCCAGGGCAAAGCTCAGCAGGCGCCCGTGGCAGCGAAAGTTGTTCGATGGGCTGTACAAGTCGGCTCGTACAGTGAGAGCGCGAGCGTTGAGCGCGTTCGTGCAGCACTCAAACAAGCTGGATTTGAATCATTCACGCAAAGCATCCAGACGGATAAGGGCGCACTTACCCGTGTCCGCATCGGCCCTTTTAACAAAGAGGAGGATGCGGCTTCGGTCATTCGAAAACTGCGTGAAGTGGGTCTTGCAGCGTCCATTGTGAAGCTCTAATGGACAGCAATTTGAATGCGTTACCGGCGATCGATATTGCGATCGCGTTCGTCGTTTTGGCGTCATTTTTGATGGGGCTTTGGCGTGGTTTGATTTATGAAGCGTTGGCGTTGATGAATTGGGTGCAGGCGTTTGTACTCGCCAACGTGTTAGCTGATATCGCGGCATCCTGGGTCGATGTGTCCGCAAACTTCTCTGGCTTGAAATATTTCATCGGATTTGCATTGGTCTTTGTGTTGGCTCTGTTGATCGGTGGCTGGGTCGCGTCTTGGATTCGCAGTTGGGTTGCCCAGTCGCGATTGCGCGCAGCTGATCGCTCTCTGGGAGGGCTGTTTGGGTTGACGCGTGCGGTTTTACTGCTCTGGGTTATCGCGTTTGTGGTCGCAGGTCTTGGGTGGCGCGGCTCCGAATTGTGGGCGCAGTCGCATACAACGCCCTGGCTAGACAAAGCAGTTGATTGGGTCAAAGTGCGCGGCGAGTTGCCGGCGGCTTTAAAAAAGGAATAACCGTCATGTGCGGAATTGTTGGGGTACTTCATCAAGCTCCGGTGAACCAGTTGATATACGACGCACTGTTGCTGCTGCAGCACCGGGGTCAAGATGCAGCGGGCATTGCCACTCAAGAGGATCGCAAGTTCTTCATGCACAAAGCCAAAGGCATGGTGCGTGATGTATTTCGTACACGAAATATGCGGGCTTTGCCTGGCAACGTGGGTCTGGGACAAGTGCGCTATCCAACAGCTGGAAATGCGCACAGCGAAGAAGAAGCGCAGCCTTTTTATGTCAATGCGCCTTATGGGATTGTGTTGGTGCACAACGGCAACTTGACCAACGCCAGCGCGCAGAAGCGCGACCTGTTTGTTGATGACCATCGCCATATCAATACCGAGAGCGATTCAGAAGTGTTGCTCAATGTGTTCGCCCACGAGCTAGAGAAGGCTACGAGAGGGGTGCATCTGAAGCCGGAAGAAGTGTTCAAGGCAGTTCGCGAGGTGCATCAGCGTGTCAAAGGTTCTTATGCGGTGATTGCCATGATCGCCGGGCACGGGCTGGTGGCTTTTAGAGATCCTTATGGCATTCGCCCCCTGTGCATGGGTCAAGGACAGGGGGCTGTGATGTTTGCCAGCGAATCTGTCGCTGTGGACGGAATTGGGTTTGAGTACATCAGGGATGTCGAGCCAGGTGAAGCGGTATTCGTGGATCTGCAGGGGCAGATCTACCACCAGCAATGCGCGTCACAATCTCAGCTGATGCCTTGCATGTTTGAGTATGTGTACTTGGCGAGGCCAGATTCCGTGCTCAGTGGCATTTCGGTATACGAAGCGCGCTTGGCCATGGGTGAGACGCTCGCCAAGCGTGTCATTTCGACCGTATCTCCCGACTTGATCGATGCGGTGATTCCGATTCCTGAGTCCTCCCGTCCCAGCGCCATGCAATTGGCGCACCTGATCGGTAAACCTTATCGCGAAGGCTTTGTAAAAAATCGCTATGTCGGCCGAACCTTCATCATGCCAGGCCAGTCGGTGCGGAAAAAATCCGTGCGCCAAAAACTCAATGCGATCAATAGCGAGTTCGCAGGGCGAAATGTTTTGTTGGTCGATGACTCGATTGTGCGTGGTACCACGAGCCGAGAGATTGTTCAGATGGCTCGGGAGGCGGGTGCACGCAAAGTCTACTTGGCCAGCGCCGCGCCGCCCGTTCGCTATCCAAACGTTTACGGGATCGATATGCCGAGTGTTGAGGAGTTGGTCGCGCATGGTCGCAGCACAGAAGAGATCAGAGCCCTGATTGGCTGTGATGCGTTGATATATCAAGATGTCCAAGCCTTGAAAACAGCGGTAAAAGCACTCAATCCGGCGATCAACGGTTTTGATGCCTCGTGTTTTGATGGTATCTATTGCGCAGGTGACATCACCATGGAAGAGGTCGTGGCGATCAACTCTGGTCGAAGTCGAGGTGAGGAGGAGGATTCGCCGTCTTCACGCCTTGCGTTGCCCAATTCTGAGGGGGTGTGATGGATAAGAAAAAGTGGGCGTCCGAGACCCAAGCCGTTCGAGCGGCGGTTCCCTCCAGTCAATACGGCGAAAACTCCGAGGCGCTTTTCCTCACCAGTGGTTACGTGCAACCGAGTGCAGAGTCTGCTGCTGCTCGATTTGCCGGTGACGAGGATGGGTACACGTATGGTCGGTACGGAAACCCGACGGTTGCGTCCTTTGAGGCTCGCCTGGCTGCGCTTGAAAATGCGCCAGCCGCAATATCGACCGCATCAGGGATGTCTGCGATTTTGATGATGTGTATGGGCTTGCTGCAGTCGGGTGACCACGTGGTTGCGTCGCGCTCTATGTTTGGCTCGACGATCAAACTGATCGGTTCTGATTTGGCTAAATTTGGTGTGACTTCGACGTTTGTCTCGCAGTCAGATGTCAATGCATGGCGAGACGCGATGCAGCCCAATACCAAGCTGTTGTTTGCTGAAACACCTACCAATCCTTTAACTGAGGTATGTGACATCGCTGCATTGTCAGAATTGGCGCATCAAGCCGGCGCTTGGTTTGCGGTCGACAATTGTTTTGCAACGCCAGCGCTGCAAAAGCCGATGGCCTTGGGCGCGGATATTGTGGTGCATTCCGGTACAAAATTTTTGGATGGACAAGGGCGCGTAATGGCAGGGGCTTTGTGTGCGTCTGAAGAGCTTGTTGCACAGAAATTTTTGCCTGTGCTCAAGAGCGCTGGCATGACCTTAGCACCCTTCAATGCATGGGTTGTCCTCAAGGGATTAGAGACGCTAACTATTCGGATGCGAGAGCAATCAGCCAGCGCATTGAAGCTGGCCCAGTGGCTTCAAGAGCGACCTGAAGTTTCGCAAGTGTTTTATCCCGGCCTAGAGAGTCATCCTCAGCATCTTTTGGCGATGTCTCAAATGAATGGGATCGGTGGCGCGGTGTTGTCGTTTGAGGTGAAGAGTGACAGTATTGAGCAGGCTCGATCGCGGGCTTTTCAAGTGTTGAACAAACTCGAAACGCTTTCACTTTGTACCAATCTCGGGGACACCAAGACGTTGTGTGCGCACCCTGCGAGCACATCGCATGGGCGCCTAACAGAGCTACAACGACAAGCCTCTGGCATCACCCAGGGGTTGATTCGCGTGTCTGTGGGACTGGAGAACATGAGTGATATCCAGGCTGACCTCAGTCAGGCATTGGTATATGAGTGAGAAAAAATTGAAAGTACGCACCCGCTTTGCCCCATCCCCAACGGGCTTCATCCATCTCGGCAATATCCGCTCAGCCCTCTACCCATGGGCCTTCGCCAAATCAAAAGGCGGCGATTTTATTTTGCGCATCGAGGATACCGACGTCGAGCGATCTTCACAAGAAGCTGTGGATGTCATCCTGGAGGGAATGGCTTGGTTGGGAATGCATCCCGATGAAGGTCCGTTTTATCAAATGCAGCGCATGGATCGCTACCGAGAGGTCTTAGAGGATTTGAAAGCACGGGGTGCGATCTATGCCTGTTACATGTCGATGCAAGAATTGGATGCGTTGCGTGAACGACAGATGCAGGCCAAAGAAAAACCGCGTTACGACGGTACCTGGCGACCCGAGGAAGGCAAGATCTTGCCCGCGGTGCCTGATGGTGTTGACCCTGTGTGGCGTTTTAAAAATCCCAAAGAAGGCGTTGTCTCATGGGACGACAAGGTCAAGGGTCGCATTGAGATCCAAAATTCTGAGCTCGATGACTTGGTGATCGCGCGCCCCGATGGCACTCCGACGTACAACTTTTGCGTGGTGGTTGACGATATAGATATGCAGATCACCCATGTGATCCGTGGCGACGACCATGTCAACAACACGCCGCGTCAGATCAATATTTTTCGCGCACTCGGTGCAACACCGCCCGTGTATGCCCACTTGCCGACTGTACTCAATGAGCAGGGCGAGAAAATGAGCAAGCGCAACGGCGCGAAAGCAGTTACCCAATACCGTGACGAAGGCTATTTGCCTGAGGCCATGATCAATTATCTGGCGCGTTTGGGTTGGAGTCATGGCGATGATGAAATCTTCACGCGGGAGCAGTTTCTAGGCTGGTTCGATTTGGACCACCTGGGGCGCAGTGCAGCGCAGTTTGATGAGGCGAAGCTCAATTGGGTGAACGCACAGCACTTGAAAGCGATGACTGGCGACGCTTTGGCCCAAGTCGTTGGGCCGTTGATGGTGACACGCGGCTGGGTACCCGACGAACGAGTGCCCGCGCTTTGCGAGTTGTTCAAAGATCGCTGTGAAACGACACTGGTGTTGCTCAACTGGCTTGCGCCTTACTACAGCGCAGTGAGCCCAGCTGCCGAATATGTTGAGCAGCATGTCACCGAAGCTGTGAAACCAGCGCTGCAAGCATTGGCGCAGCGACTGGAGAAGTGCGAGTGGCAGGTGGTCGAGATCTCCGCTGCTATGAAGGCTACGCTTCAGGAGTTCAGCCTGAAAATGCCGCAGTTGGCCATGCCGGTTCGGGTCTTGGTGATGGGAACGCCACAGACCCCGAGTGTGGATCAGATGCTGGCTTTGCATGCACGTGAAAATGTTTTGAAGCGGTTGAGCTCTACCTGAAAAATACGCTATACTGCGAGGCTTACTGGGTTGCTTCGGTGGCGGTTGTATCAACACCGACATCTCAGGGTGTTGGGGGTATAGCTCAGCTGGGAGAGCGCTTGCATGGCATGCAAGAGGTCAGCGGTTCGATCCCGCTTACCTCCACCAACGTGTTGAGAATGTTCGCAAGAACAAGTTTCGAAAGAAACAGTCCAGGTTATGACCCTATCGTCTAGAGGCCTAGGACATCACCCTTTCACGGTGAGTACCGGGGTT